>NZ_JAACSD010000010.1:0-183291 GCF_009994065.1 Shewanella vesiculosa | reverse complement strand
CGAAGAACAGAAGACAATTTCGAATAACTCAATACCTGTGAATGTCCACACAGATTACTTGATAAATTGTTAAAGAGCGGACCTGGTAACCTGCGTTAGACGCCGTGTTCCGTGTCAGTGGGTTGTATTATAGGGAAAACATTTTATAGCGCAAGCGCTTTTTAAAGTTTTTATGACGATTAAGACTCAACTGCGTACTATTTAAACTCAAAGCCACATTTAAGGATGTTTTTGCTGTATTTACGAACAAAAACGGCCAACTACAGCAGACCTTGAATATATTTTCCCTGCCTATAGAAGGCTTAAGATGTGCTTCATTGAGATTTAAGTAGCTAATTTGGCTTGTTGAGGCTAAATATTTACTCAAGCAAGGTTAATACAGTGTTAACTCAACTGTATATTCGTCTCAACACACAAGATATAGGTATTTTTAATTTTACTGGCAGCAAAAGCAAAACGAAGAAAACTGTTTATAGATGAATAACAGTCAACCGATGTTCATATATAAGTAGGTTAATGCTTATATATGAACAGGTAGGAGATATTTTTTGCTTATCGGCAATAAACAGACACTTTCGCTTATCGGTTTGATGAGGGATTTGTAGACTATGACAGTAATTGATTTAATAAACTCGGTACATCAGCAATGCTATCAACCACGGCACTAGCAAGATTAATACCCGCTTCATCGACTACTTTACCTGAGCGAACCAAAATAGTGGTATTGATTCCAGCGGCTTTTGCTGCGCGCATATCATCAGCCTTATCCCCAACCATCACAGATTGGCTCATGTCTATTTTCAAGAATTCAGCGGCAGTGGTCAACATACCTGGTTTCGGTTTACGACACTCACAATCTTGCTTGTATTCGCCTAGGCCTTTTTCTGGATGATGTGGGCAATAATAAATACCATCAAGATCGACACCTTTATCGGCAAAGTTCCAATCCATCCATTCTGTTAAATGATGAAAATCATCTTCACTGTACATGCCACGAGCAATACCAGATTGGTTGGTGACAACGACTAATAGGTAACCCTTTTGCTTTAACGCTAAACACGCTTCAAATACACCCTCTATATATTCAAACTCGTCCACAGTATGGACATAACCATTATCTTTATTGATCACGCCATCACGATCGAGAAATACTGCTTTATTCAATCTAACACTCCTTAAACACTATACTGGGGTGATTATCCCATTGAGATGAATTTGGAGCCAGACAATCTGGATATTTTTATTAATTTGTTTAATTACCACCTTTATATGCATAATTGTATAGGTTTCACTTTATAAAGCGGCCTCTAAGCGGTACCCTTGCTCGAAGATATTAGTGATTATTATAGAATACATGAGCAATATACCTCCTATTATTCATAAAACTCGAACGCAACTTGTTGTTGAGGCGCTTCGTGAACAGATCCTTTCTGGTGATATTCAGGGAGGTGAACCGCTTAGACAATCTGCTATCGCAGAGCAATTGAACGTGAGTCGCATTCCTGTGCGTGAAGCTCTAGTACAATTAGAAGCAGAAGGTTTAATCAATTTCGAACCACATAAAGGTGCAACCGCAACTCTATTATCAGTTGAGCAAGTCACTGAGTTATTTGAATTACGTGCAATGATAGAATCAGATTTATTAGCTAAGGCAATTCCTAAATTGTCTGATAATGATCTTGCTGAAGCTGAAATGGTGCTCATTCAACTTGAGTTAGCATTTACACTGAAAGAGTCTGTGGCCAGTTGGAGTGAACTGAATACAAGATTTCATACTCGTTTATACCAAGCGGCTAATCGCCCTCATACAATGGATGTGGTAAACGGTCTAAACACAAATTGTGATCGCTATATTCGTCTACAGTTGCTGTTTACTGGTGGGATCCCTATCGCTGAAAGAGAGCATAGAGTGTTACTTGAGTTATGCAAGAATCGAGATATAGAAAAGGCGACAACTTTATTGCGAGAGCATATTCTGCATGCCTCTGATTCAATAAAGAAATTAGTAGAACAAAAAATTAAGTCATAAAAACAATAATAAATCTTAGTTATGGCTATTAAAAATAATGAATACCAAGAGTTTAGCTTAAGCTCGCTTAATACTTAGCACTTGATATTGTGAATAAATTTAATTAACGATTGAACGTATTGAGAGAATTTTATGCAGTATGCACATATTACCGGTTGGGGTAAGTCCGTTCCGCCAGCAACATTAACCAATGCTGATTTAGCGACATTCATGGAAACAACGGATGAATGGATTAAAACTCGCACAGGGATCAGTCAGCGTAACATTAGTCACGTTAACACTTCTGAAATGGCATCGGTTGCAGCTAAGCATGCACTTGCGGCTGCAGGAATCGACGGTAGTGAGTTAGATTTAATTATTTTAGCGACTGCAAGCCCTGATACCTTGATCCCTAATATTGCTTCAACGGTACAAGCCAATATTGGCGCTACATGTGGTGCATTTGATATCAATGCCGCATGCAGTGGCTTTTTGTATGGTGTGGGTTTAGCCAGCTCAATGATCAAAAGCGGCCAAAGTAAGAAAATTCTGATCATCGGTGCTGAACGTCTGTCTTTTTACCTTGATTGGTCTCGCCGTGAAACCGCAGTATTATTTGGTGACGGTGCTGGCGCAGTTGTTCTTGAAGCAAGTGATCAGCCGGGCGGCGTATTAGGTTATGAGTTAAACAATGACCCTGAAGGACGAGATATTTTAAAGTCTAATTTTGGCACCCAAATGGATAGATTTGATAACGATTCGTTAGATTTTTATATCCACATTAATGGTCAAGATGTGTTTAAGCGTGCGATTCATGGCATGGGAAGCTTAAGTGCTAAAGTACTCGAAAAATGTAACACCAATATAGATGATGTCGATTTTGTTATCCCGCATCAAGCTAACGAGCGAATTATCGATACGTTAGTGAGCCGGATGAAAATCCCTAAAGAAAAAGCGTTCGTTAATATCGCTGATTATGGCAATACTTCTGCAGCCACCATCCCTATCGCTATTTGTGATGCATTATCTCAGGGCAAAATTGTCCCAGGGCAAACGATTTTATCATGTGCATTTGGCGCAGGATTAACTTCTGCCGCATTACTATTAAAGTGGGGTGAACGAACCACACCAATTAATACTAGTGATGCTAAATTACCCCCTTGCGATAAAACGGCACTTGAATTAATTAAGCCTGCGGTTGATTACTTTTTCAATAAAGCGAAAGACGCTGAATAAGCCTTATTGAGTTAACTTAAATTAACTTAAGCTAAGCGTTAAAAAAGCCAGTCTAGATGACTGGCTTTTTAGTGTATTAGCGCAGCACATTAATTAAGTCTTTTACCGATAGTTTTTTTACATCGCCTATTGCAGCGACCTGAGCCAAGAGTAATTCAGCACAGGATAATGCATCTATAAGCGCATTATGCGCCGAATAAACAGGTAAACGGTAACGTTCACGACTGGCACCTAAACGTAACGATCCTTCTTTTAATACCGAATGTTGCATTAAACAGCGTTTTTTTTCTATGGCGAGGGTGTCGATAAACACCATAGGAATAGATTGACCAAAACAACGGATTAATTGCTGTTGAATGAACTCGATGTCCAGTGGTGCATGATGCGCCACCAAAATATGACCTTTCGTTTGTGTGAGAAACCATTCCATCGCGTCTTGAATAGATAACGCCATATGCAATTGATTATCTACAATACCATGAACCGTCGCGCTGTGACCGACACTACCACTGATGGCAATCATCATATGTTGTGCCTTTTCAAGCGGGATCCCCCCGTTGATAATGGGTACCATACCAATACTGATGACTTGATCGCCAATAGGATTTAAGCCGGTCATTTCAAGATCAATCGCCATTAAGGGGGCATCGAGAAATGGTTGTGTTAATGCTGGGATAATTGCGTCTAAGTAAGTATCGAGTGGCGAAGGCAGTATGGCCATTTTTTTACGCCACAATATGGCTTTTATCCACCACAAATTAACCACTAAAAACTCCTTAGAAACTTAAGTTTTATGCCCGCTTGAGCATCATGAACCACCTTAAAAGCATCCCGTAATTGGTGGCGCATTAACGAAGAGAGATGTTGTGGTTTTAGAAAGTTATTCACCGGCAGATTATGGGTTGCTTGGTAACCTTGATTCGATAAACGCATATGCGCAATAAACTCATGTGCATCAGCCAAATTAAGTGCATCTTTGCGATTAATAATATTCGCATCCATTAACGCCCTGATCCGCTTGGCGGTATTCACCTCTTTAATACCCGCACTCAAAGCATACACTCTGGCAATATCATTAATAAGCGCACTGCCCTTGTGCTTTAAATCCATGCCTTTGACTTCACTGCCATCACGCTCAAGAACAAACTTTCTAAAAAAACCCAGTGGAGGTGATTCCGTTAAGGAATTCCCCGCCATACCGGCAAGGAAAATATCGTTGTCTTGTGTTGATGCTAACACCGAATCTTGTAATTCATTGAATAGGTTTAACGGACCGAACACAGGTCGCATATCGAAAAAGATGCTTGCATGCATTAATGCTTTTGGTTCTGGCGTATTAACCCATTGCGAAAAAAGCCCTTTCCATTTAACAAGGGATATTCGCCACTTGGGGTTTTGCGCCATAATGTCGCCTGGACAATAAATATAACCACATTCATCTAAGCCCTTACACACAGCTTTGGTTAACGTGTCAAAATAAGCTGCGGCAAACTCATCAGGTTCATGGGCCAGTAATAAACCATTATCTTGATCTGAACAAGCGACTTGATCTTGGCGACCTTGTGAACCAAACGCTAACCAACAAAATGCCATTGGCGCTTGGCCTAAAATTTGTTGATTAAGCTCAATCAGTCTGCGGGTTAATGCATCGGTTACTGAGGTTAGCACACGGCCAATCTCTTCAGCTCTAGCATCGGCACTGATGAGGTTTTGCAACAACAGGGGGATTTGTTTACTCACGTGAATAAGCTTTTCTATGCTGCCTTGGCGGCCAATTTCGCCAATTAACAGCAAAGGCTGTGAGCTTTGTGAACGCAAAATATCAGTACTGGTGATCATCCCGAGCGCTTGGCTGCCTTCTACCACAGGCAAATGATGAATATTATGTTCACTCATCGCCAACATGGCTTCAAATACTAATGCATTGGCATGGGTTGTGACTGGATTAATTGTCATGGCTTGACTCACCAGAGCATTAAAATCGAACCCTTCGGCAATGATCCGATTACGCAGGTCTCTGTCGGTTAAAATCCCGGTTAACTTTTGATTATCGATCACTAATACCGATGATACCCGATGTTCTCGCATCAGTTTGGCTGCATCCATCACACTGGCGTTGGCGTCAATAATAATCGGCCTAGATGACATAATAGAAGTGATGCGGCTCGTAGTGGTCAGGTCTTTGGCGGTAAATTTAGCTTCATTACGTAAACGATTAGCAAAAGCGCGGGCAAAAAACTGATCAAAACTGCGATGATCAGATCTCAACTTGGCAAATACAGATTGTGGTAAATGATAAACTAAACTGTCTTCAAGAATGGCCACTTTATTAACCACTTTTTCACCCGATAGCAAAGTAGAAAAACCAAAGCACTCACCTTCGCCGACACGGTCGACCAACACACCTTCAGGATCGCGAACTTCAAATGCGCCGCTGCGCACCAGATATAATTTGGGGTTATCTTTGTCAAACTCAACAAATGCAGACGCTTTACTGTAATAACCCACAGTAATTTTTTTGGCACAATATTGAATGAGATCTCGAGGAAGCGTATCAAAAGGAGAATGGAGCGCTAAAAACTGCTCGACAGGTTGTAACTCGCTGGCATCCATTAATTAATTCCCTATGGTACATGGGTTAACACTTTCACTATAGCAAAGCATTTCACTTAACGCCTATAGGACTAAAGCCCAACAAAAAGAGCGCCGAAGCGCCCTTTCTAAGCTGTATTGATTATAACTTAGTGATCGTGAGCTTCACCCGATCCTTTAGGGAAACGAATCGACTCTACCATCGCCACTATTTCATCAGGAATTTTAGTGGTAACTTTACTCACAGCAAAAGCCACGACAAAGTTGACTATCATTCCCATCATTCCAATACCTTCTGGTGAAATACCAAATAACCAGTTTTCAGATGTATTAGCTGCTGGATTAATAAACTTAAAGTAAGCGATATAAGCCGCAGTAGATAATAAGCCGATAACCATACCCGAAATAGCCCCTTCTTTATTCATGGTTTTAGAGAAAATACCCATGATAATAGCTGGGAATAACGATGCAGCAGCTAGACCAAATGCAATGGCGACAACCGCGGCAACAAAGCCTGGTGGATTAATACCAAAGTAACCAGCCATAACAACCCCAAAACCTGCGGCTATTCGTGCATACATTAACTCTTTCTTGTCCGAAATGTCTGGCATCAGATTTTTCTTGAGTAAATCATGTGAAACAGACGTTGAAATAACCAGTAATAAACCCGCAGATGTCGACAATGCTGCTGCTAAACCACCCGCAGCAACTAAAGCAATCACCCATGCTGGAAGGTTAGCAATTTCAGGCGTGGCCAACACAATGATATCTCGGTCAATGTTCATTTCATTTTTTTCACCATTGGTGTAAAAAATCTTGCCATCATTGTTCTTGTCTTCCCACTTGATTAAACCAGTTTTTTCCCAGTTTTTAATCCACTCAGGTGCAGTTTCATAAGGAACACCGGTAGAATCTGGTCCATTAATGGTTTCAATCATGTTTACGCGTGAGAAAGCAGATAATGCAGGAATTGTAGTGTACATAATAGCGATAAACACTAATGCCCAACCAGCTGATATACGTGCATCTTTCACTTTAGGAACAGTAAAGAAACGCACAATAACATGCGGTAATCCTGCTGTACCAAACATTAACGCGCCAGTGATAAAGAACACATCGATCATACCTTTAGAACCTTCGGTATATTGGGAGAACCCAAGCTCTGCCGATAATCCATCGAGTTTATCGAGTAAATATACCCCCGTACCATTACCCGCGGCGTCGATCATCTCAGCACCGAAACCAATTTGTGGGAAAATATGACCTGTCATCATTACCGAAATAAAGATAGCTGGAACCATAAAGGCAAAGATAAGTACGCAGTACTGTGCAACCTGTGTGTAAGTAATCCCCTTCATGCCACCCAATACTGCATAAAAGAACACCACCGCCATACCAATATATACGCCAGTTTCTACGTCAACCTCTAGGAAGCGAGAGAACACCACGCCAACACCACGCATTTGCCCTGCAATATAAGTAAAGCAAATAAAGATGGCACAAATCACTGCTACCGTACGTGCTGTTTGAGAGTAATAACGATCACCAATAAAATCAGGAACAGTAAATTTACCAAATTTACGTAAGTAAGGTGCCATGCACAAGGCTAATAGCACATAACCACCAGTCCAGCCCATAAGATACACTGAACCATCATAACCAGTAAAAGACACAATACCGGCTAATGAAATAAATGATGCAGCTGACATCCAATCTGCTGCTGTTGCCATACCATTCAACACAGGGTGAACGCCACCGCCTGCAACATAAAACTCTTTGGTTGAACCTGCTCGAGACCAAATGGCGATCCCGATGTAAAGCGCGAAAGTTGCGCCAACAATTAAATACGTAAGTGTTTGAACATCCATCTTAGTGCCCCTTAGTCTTCCTGAACATTGTATTTTTTGTCTAATGCATTAGCTTTCGCCACATAAACAAAAATCAGCGCCACGAATACATACATTGCACCCTGCTGCGCAAACCAGAAACCCAATTTGAATCCCATAAAGGTAAATTCGTTTAACACATCTACTAATATAACGCCGCAGCCAAATGACACTGCAGCCCAAATTGCAAGCAAACTAAGTACTAAACGTAAATTCTCACGCCAGTAACCCGCTGCCTTATCGTTATTTTCAAAACTCATTGCGACTCCCCTATGTTATTTTTTGTAAAGTCATTGTTAATTTAGCAACTCAGGGGGGCACCACAATCAAGACCTTAGTCGTACTTGATCAATAAAAACTCTGGCTAATATTATAAAACACTTATATATCAATATAATAGAGAAAATAAAAACCAGAAAAACATGTTGTCCACGCCACGAAGTTAGACCAAGGTCGAACAAAAAGACATCTTTGTGGAGTCTGTGCGCTGCATCACGAAAGGCAAAAATAAATATTTGATAGCAAAAAAAATTTTGTTTGCGTTGAAAATAGTTCTATTTCCTGAGATAAGTGTTCTTAAAGGAATAAGTCTATCTAAAATACAGATAATAAGGATATTTTTTGAGCTTGCCACGCATTAATCAACAACACCTTTTATACTCGATTATATTGGGGGTAATCGGACTGCTACTCAATTTCTACCCAATACAGTTTTTTGCCAATGTGCAATTTGTGTTGGGGAATACGATGACCGTTATTGCGGCTGTTTTGTTAGGGCCTTGGTATGCATTTTTAACAGCAATGATGGCATCTACTGGGTTAATGTTGATATGGGATAGCCCTCATGTGTATTTAATCTTTGGGCTAGAAGCGTTGTTTTTAGGATATGCCCGACGCCGTGATATCTATGCGCTGTATGCCGATGCCGCTTATTGGTTATTACTGGGTGCACCACTAGTGTATCTATATGTCGTCTTTTTAATGGATATTCCCCCTTCTCACTTAGGTTTTATCATTTCAAAGCAAGGAATTAACGGTCTTATTTATACCAGTATTGCATCACTGCTTATTTTAGCTATTCCAAAATTATGGTTTTTAAAAGACAAAGTGAAAGATCGTCATCGCAGACAATTAAGCGCGCAATTGACCTATTTTTTCACCTTACTCGTGACGTTAACATTACTGTTTTCAGCGTTAATTTTTAATTATTATTCTCTAGAACGTCAACAAGTCATGTTAAAACAAAACATGACTGAAGCCGTTGCCCACATTTCCGCGTCGACACAAAGTTATATTGAAAACCATAAAACGGTTATTCAAAATACGGCCAATCAATTAACGCTAATCGCTGATAAGCCGGAAAAATGGCAGGCTATTTTATCGAGCTTTCATGAAAGCTACCCCAGCTTTATCAGCATGCTTATTGCTGATCCTGACGCTAAAATTGTTAATGCCAGCCCGGTTTCAAGGCTGATCGCAATCGACAAAAAAGCACAGGATATTAATATTAATGACCGCGATTATTTTATTGAATCATTTTATAATCGCCGCTTATTTGTATCATCTGCCTTTTTAGGCCGAGGTTTCGGCAATGATGCTATTGTCGCTATGAGTACCCCGTTTTATCTCGATGAACAACATACGCAAGTCGCCGGCATCATAGAAGGCTCGCTTGATTTGAGCTACTTTTCACATATTGATCAAGTTAGTGAATATAGTAATGATGAATCGGTGGTGATGGTCGATGAGAAAAATCAAATTATTTTTGCCTCAAAAAAGCTCAGCCTTAAACCGCTATCTCAATTTAATTTTGTCATCAATAAAGGCGGCTATCATGCCAACTTAGAGCTTATCAATATTCACAAAATGACCTCAATTGTACCTGAGTATATTTATACTCACCGTGAATTAAATAATGGTTGGACTGTGTATATTTTAAAAGAGTTCTCACCGTTATTAAAACTGGCTGAAGAACAAATGTTTGCTAGTTTTATAATGTTATTAGTGTCATTGGTATGTACTTTTTATATATCAACAAAGCTCAGTGCACTATTGACCGTGCCATTAGAAGCAGTTGCCAATCAATTTAGCCTACCTGATAGCGGAAAAGTATCGACCATTGACGACAATTCACCTAGAGAAGTCTTCAGCCTTTATCAACGATTAGTGGCCAGTAAAGAACAACTGGTTGCCCATCAAATGGAATTAGAACAAACCGTTGCCAATCGCACTGCAGAATTAGAAAAAGCCAATAAAAAACTCACCGAGTTAGTAGACCGAGACCCGTTAACTGGGTTGTACAACCGCCGTTATGCCGAACGTAAGTTCAGTGAGCTATTGGAGTTTTGTTTACGAAGCGAACAAACCATTACAGTGGCCATATTGGATTTAGATTTATTTAAAACCATTAACGATAACTATGGCCATTTGGCTGGTGACGAGTGTTTACGTAAAGTATCGCAATTATTGCAGAAGTACTTTAAACGCGACATTGATATTGTTGCCCGCTACGGCGGAGAAGAGTTTTTACTGATTTTACCCTTATCCAATACCTTACACATAGAACATCACCTCAATGGGTTTAGAGAAGCACTGTCACAATTAGAAATCACCTCGCCCGAAGATAATCAGGCGTTCAAAGTAATGGTCAGTATTGGTGCTATCACAGCGAATGCCGATTATGAGGCCGACCTGGATAAATGGATTAAAATTGCCGATGAGAACCTCTACCAAGCAAAGCAACAGGGACGTAACAGAACCATCATTGATATCATTACTGACTGATATTTGGTGACTGGTTATCTAAAACTGACTCGGATTGATGGGCTTGGGTGAACTCATCAATGCGACTCATCATATACGGATAAAATGGATTCCATTTCTGCCGTAACATATCATCTGCCGGTACACTAAAAATACCTCGCTCGCCTTGATAAATAGCTCTTCCTATCTGAATTTTTTGTGGCTTATCTTCCGCGAGTGGCCCATAAAGGGTATCTTCAATTGGAAAACTTAACGCGACATGAGATAACGAATACACATCTTTAGGCCATTCTAAGCTCAATGTTAGTACATTATCCGTTATTGATTTATCGGCTAACTCTCTGACTTGAACGTAACGATCACTTTGGGGATCATTTTCAAGCAAACTTAACCGATAAGGCAATGTTGCAGCGAGCCAGAATGGCGTAAAAGATGCCAATGGGTCTTGAAAGAGTAATTGGTTGTTACTTCGAGTTCGGTTGACGTCAAATAACACTAATTGATGCTCTTTGTTTGCGGGTAATCTTTGGTATAACAAATCAACCACAGCGAGTGAAGATACCGTATCATCGACAACGGATTGGAAGGTTAATATGGGTGGGATAGCCGTAAACTGTTGCGCTGACAATGCCGCTAATAAGGTCTGATTACGTTGAGTTAACTGATATACAACATCACCAGCATTAACTGCGAAGGATTGATATTTAAAGGGGTCGTATTCGGTTTGAATACTGTTCCAGTACAGTTTATCTTGCCCAAGCAACTTACCCAGTTGTGCTTGCCAATAAGCACCAGCAGCAATAGGCGCCAGACCGATAGCGGGTGATAACATTATAATGCCATCAAAGCTTGGCGGCTTTTGTAAGCTTATATTCTCAAGCTCATGGTTTAATGCCAGCGCTGCCCCGGTTGAAAAACCCACCACATAAATGGGTTTTCCAGGTAATTGTTCAGATAGATGCGCGACAGCCAGTGACACAGCCCCAGCAAGATCAGGCCAAGTAATATCGGTTAATCCGGAAGGAATGGTTCCGTGTCCTGGCAAACGCAGGCCTAGAACATGTGCCTGATGTTGGTAGTGTTGTGCAAGATGCGATAGCACATAGGGTGAGTCAGACATACCGTGAAGCAGTAATAGACCAAACTCAGCTTGAGGACTTTTCCATTCAAATGAACGGTTCCAATTTTGCTGCCATAATCCAGGGTCAGACAAACTATGACGCTCATAACGATTAATAGGCGACGCTATTTCAGGTTGATATTGGCGGTATACTTGCTGATCGACTTCAGCAAATAGTTTATCTTCTAATTGTAAATATTGACTAAAATCGGTTAAACCTGATTGTTGATGATATTCCGAAGTAAGATGTGTTGTGTGCCATAATGACAAATTAGGCCGCGCATTAAGTAGCCAAACGCCGGTAATAATTAATGCTAAAGCAATACCTAATGCACCATAAAATGCGGCAAATAAAAAATGTTTCGTCGACCCAATCACAATTGCACGCATAACAACCTTATAAATAAAGACTACCGATAAACATCTTGTATAAGTAGTGAGTACACTTACTGAGAACAACTAAGTAGTATAAGACACCATAAATTTAACATAATAAAAATTGTCACTCAGCTTAGGTAATGAGTCACTACTTCGCCATATTAGCCGTTAACGATTGTGGAAATAACATGTCATCTGATTGCTTTAGCCATGTCTGGGGACCGATGAATCCCGATATTATTTTTTATCTACCAACACCGCCAGCTTTACCGGCACATTGGTGTGCTTATGATGCTAATGCAATAACACAACTGGTGGATCTCAATGGTAATCACTGGCGTAAAATTGTTACTATTATGGCCAAAATTTGCTGTTTAGAGCCCGATATCAATATTGAAAAAGGGATTCATTGGAAGTTGATCCGTGATCAGCTGTTTAGCCAACCTAATGACACTCAGACAAAGGATAAACACAGGGATCCTGCTCGGCGTTTATACTGCCAATTACGCATTGTTAACCCCAACATTGATGAGAATAAAAACCAGGCGTTCTCTAGTCAATGTTGGCATATATTGTGTGGTAAAGAAGTACAACATCGAATGGGAATACTGGATGCTAGTCAGTATATCGCTCTAGATCAACAGCAAAAAATACTGCATCAGCAAACCGTATTGCTGACGCCATATTTAGATTATCGACAATATTCTAATGCGCTTATTGAACTAACGCGACAGCAGATACCATCGCATCAGTAACAAGGCGTTAATCATAAATAGTCGGGATCGGTTCGCGCTTATGTTGAGTCCGTTGATAGATACCTACAAGTTTGTCTTCCACAGATTGGATAACATCTTTGCCTTCTAAAAAGTCATCGATTTGATCATAGGTTAGCCCTAAAGCGACTTCATCTTCAAGTTGAGGTTTATTGTCTTCTAAATCGGCGGTAGGTGCTTTTTTCACTAGTAAATCGGGGGCGCCCAAATAAGCGGCTAACTGACGTACTTGGCGCTTATTTAAACCAAATAATGGTGCTAAATCGCATGCACCATCGCCCCACTTGGTATAAAAGCCGGTAATATTCTCTGCGCTATGGTCAGTACCAACGACCAAGCCTCCGACTAACCCTGCAATATGATATTGAGCTATCATCCGCATTCTGGCTTTAACATTACCTTTGACGAAATCAATCTTGTTTTCGTCGGCTAAAGCGATATTGGCTTCAGCTAAGCCAACTAAGGTCGCTTGATGTACACCAATAACACCTTGGGCAATATTCACCGTGACTTGTTTTGATGGTTGAATAAATCGACATGCCATTTGTGCTTCATCTTCATCTTTTTGAATTTGATAAGGCAAACGAACTGCAATAAATTGATAAGATGCTTCACCAAGCTCTTGATTAAGAGAATCTACCGCTAATTGGCAGAGTCGACCGGCTAAAGATGAATCTACACCACCACTGATCCCCAGCACTAAGTAATGAGTCTGGGCTTGTTTTAACTTAGATTTGATAAAAGCAACACGACGCTGAACTTCAAACTCAGGCTCAATAGCCTTAAGTACTTGCATCTCTCTTAAGATTTGTCCTTTCACGTGACGCTCCTGATTGCTGATTAAGATTCTGACTCGATATCTATTCTATAAAAATCTACACAAAAAAAAACGATAATGATGCTGCATTATCGTTTTTTTTATCGACAATTTATTAACGTTCCCAATAAGACTCTTCGAGACTGTCTTCTCGCTCAGGTAAACCACGAGACAGACGAGGACTGTGTTGTGCTAACACCTCATATGCAACCCGATTAGCGTACTTACATAATTGAGAAAATGATGAATAACATAAACCGTCTCGTTTATGTTTGCTTGAACCAGGTATATTGGTTTTATGGAACGTATTGGCTGATAGGTCATGTAAAAGCGCTGACAATGCGCCATCGCCAGCACCATTGGTATTACGGATTAATTCAGGGCCACCCATATAAGGCGCAATATGAGCGTAGACTTTTATTGGGGTGTCACAATCGGCTTGCAATTTAGGTCGAGAGAATTCGTAACGATTAAATTCAGGAATGGCGCCTGGTAGTAAAGTATGGCTGGTTTCGCGCTTTTCATTATCGTCAGTGTAACCTGCGGTATAAAGCCCTATTGCACCAGCAGTGGTTAACACCATGTCACACCATTCAAGCGCAACTTCACTGGCAAGCAGTGGGTCTTTAAAGCCCGTTAACGCTTCGCCTTCATCTTCATTCATGGCTAAGATAGTGACGTGCTCTCGAATAAAGTTTTGCCACCATTGAGGATCTTCTTGAATTAAAAAGCGCGTACCTAAGGTTAACACTACTGGCACGTCGGCTTCTTTAGCGTAATTGATTGCCGTCATTGCGGCATCAGTAATGCCATCTCCATCGCTTGCACGCATTAAGTAAGCCGTTAACACTAATGCTGAACTGCCCTGCACAACTTCTTTATCAATGTATTCAGGAGTAAGCTTATCCATACAGCCTTTGCTAATCGCAAAAGTGCGTTCACCACAGTCGGAAACCAATGTAAAACAACGGCCGATTGGACCATCAACTGGTTGTAAAAAATTAAGGTCAACCTTTGATGAAGTATTACATAAATAGCGATAAGCGTAACTGCCGACCATAATATGTTGGCTCATCACGCCAAAAAGCACTGAACGATCATCCGCTAAGATTGAATAATTGTGTACTGTATTACCAATAGTACCACCGGCAAATTCATCGCTGATCATCTCATTGGATTTTAGTTCGTGATACAAATTATGGGCTTGTTCATCATTAATGAGAGTTGAATTGCCTTTAGGCAAGCCATAGCGTTCAAGTAATTCGTCTTCTACTTTTGCCTCTATATCAACCAAGGTTTGATCAATACCGCAAATATAGGTAGAAAAAGGCTGTGGCTGCTGCGTAAGTTGAGCCAATAATGGATCACGGCTGTTTACAGGGAAATAATGCTTAGACTTACGTTGACCAGGAAACTTCATATGGGGCTCTCGTAGCGTTGCGTCCATGCAAGTGTGAAATGATTGACCACTGACACTCATTCAATGTTGAATAAGATATCGTCCGCGAAAATGGCGGCAAATTTTATCATAGGTAAGCGCTAATTTTACATCACTTTTATCATATTCGTGGCTTAAATACGCTTCGATGAGATTATCTGTGCAGTTTACGAGAGTTTAGCCCCATAACGCCGGGCAGACCACGATAAGGACTGCGTGAAAAACGTCATAAGGGAGACGAGCAGTTACACCGCTACCTTTTATTCGCCATAAAAAAAACCTGCAAAGCAGGCTTTTTATTCAGACGCTGAGCAGCGGTTATTTTAATACACTAGCCAGTTGCTCGCTCACTTTACTGACAGATTGAGTACCGTCAAACTTGTTGTACTGAGTGTTACCAGCTTCTGCAACTTTGCCATAGTAAGCAACTAACGGCTTAGTTTGCTCATGATAAATACCCAAGCGCTTACGCACTGTACTTTCTTCATCATCAGGGCGAATCGCTAAATCATCACCAGTGACGTCGTCTTTACCTTCCACTTTAGGCGGATTGAACACGATATGGTACACACGGCCAGAGCCTGAATGGACACGACGTCCGCTCATGCGCTTAACGATTTCTTCGTCTGGCACATCAATCTCGATAACATGATCGATTTCAATACCATTTTCAGCCATTGCATCTGCTTGTGGGATGGTACGAGGGAAACCGTCTAATAGAAAACCTTTTTCACAGTCGGCTTGTGCAATACGCTCTTTCACTAAACCAATAATAAGATCGTCAGACACTAATTGACCTGCATCCATTACTTTCTTAGCTTCTAAACCTAATGGAGTGCCCGCTTTAACAGCTGCACGCAACATATCACCGGTTGAGATTTGTGGGATACCATACTGTTCCATAATGAACTGTGCTTGGGTACCTTTACCGGCACCTGGTGCACCCAATAAAATAATGCGCATCTCAAAAGTCCTCTTTTAAGTTTATGTTCTTTTTAGGGCGGCGATTTTCGCACATCTGCCACAGTTTTAATAGCGCTTTTGTTATGACATTAGACCTAAATCTAATAAGGCTTGTAACAAAAAGGCATCAATCTGTTTAATACAGCAAGGTATATAATTTACGGCGATATTGATTGGCTATCATGTTGCCCTGTCCTATCGCAGTTAAGATTTCCATGAAGACTTGTTTGACTTTACCCTCTGCAGCATTAAGATCTTTTTGTAAAATGGTAAATAATAACTCCAGAGCTTCTTCATTACGATGAGCTGCATTTAATGCTTTGGCCAAAATGATTACCGCATCAAGATCATCTGGATGCTCAGCAACATTCTGCTGTAATTGGCGAATTTCAGGTGTGTCAGCTGCATCTTCCGCTAAGGCTAATTTGGCGACTAAATTATGATAGTAACTGTCTTGATCAGCCAAACCAATACGAGCAAGTAATACTTTTGCTTCAGCAAGTAAACCTAGCTGTAAGGCTACATCTGTCATAACCAATGCCACTTCAGCCGCTTGCTGTGCATCGGCATAAATCGTTTTTAACTGTTCAGCAATGTTAGTTAAGGCTTCAGACGATAACTGGCCTTGGGCTAATTGTTGCTTAATGTCTTCAAATGCTTGTATCCACATAGGCGGTAAGTGTTTGTCGAGTAAGTCACTAATTTGCTCTTGGCTTTGCACGCCAGCAAAACCATCAATCGGTCTGCCTTTATCTAAAATCAATGTGGTCGGTAAATTTTGAATCTGGAAGTAATTCGCGATTTCTAACTCTGTTTCACAGTCCACTTTGGCAAGAATAAATCGCCCAGATTTGGCGTTAGCCAACAGTTCCAGCGTCTGCAACATCTGCACACTTTCGGGCTGTTGTTGCGTCCAAAATGCCAATACCACCATTTTTTGCATCGAGGTATCAACAACGTGTTGAATATTATCTTTAGTAAGATTAATGAGGTAGTCCATATTGCCTCCGCGGGATGACAAAAACAAAAGCGGACTTATTGTCCGCTTTTGGTGCTTAAATCAAGATTATTTTACACTCGCCAATAACATTTGATTGGTGAGTTTAATAAACGCTGATGGATCAGCCAAACTGCCTTTTTCCGACAACAAGGCTTGCTGTAACAACAAGTTAGCCCAATCAGTAAACAACTTCTCGTCAGTTTCGTTATTCAAATGCTCAACCAAAGGATGAGTTGGGTTAATCTCAAACGTTGGTTTCGATTCTGGTACTGGCTGACCTGCAGCTTGCATTAGTTTAATCATCTGCGTCGACATTTCACCTTCGCCGGCTACAACGCAAGCTGGAGTGTCAGTTAAACGAGACGTCACGCGCACGTCCGATACACTGTCTGCTAATGCCGCTTTTACACGTTCAACTAAATCTTTCGACTCTTCGGCAACTTTATCATGCGCTTGTTTATCAGCAGCATCTTCAAGTTCACCTAATTCTAAATCACCACGCGTAACTGAATGTAATTTCTTACCATTGAATTCGGTTAAGTGACTCACTAACCATTCATCGATACGCTCAGACAGTAATAATACCTCAATGCCTTTTTTACGCAGCAATTCAAGATGAGGACTGTTAGCAGCTGCATCATGACTGTCAGCAACAATATAGTAAATCTTGTCTTGACCTTCTTTCATGCGCTCAACATACGCTTCTAATGACACAGTTGTCGCAGCTGAGTTGTTATCAGTTGAAGCAAAACGCAATAAACCGGCAATACGCTCTTTGTTAGCAAAGTCTTCTGCTGGGCCTTCTTTTAACACTTGGCCAAACTCAGCCCAGAATGACTGATATTGTTCAGGCTCGTCTTTCGCCAGCTTTTCAAGCATTCCAAGCACACGTTTGGTGATGCCTACACGCATTGCAGTGGTGACTTGATTGTCTTGTAAAATTTCGCGAGAAACGTTTAATGGTAAATCATTTGAATCAATTAAGCCGCGAACGAAGCGCAAGTAAGTCGGTAAAAACTGTTCTGCTTCATCCATAATAAACACACGTTGAACAAACAGTTTTAAGCCATGCTTATGATCGCGATTCCACATATCCCAAGGCGCTTTGGCTGGGATGTACAATAAGCTGGTGTATTCTTGTTTACCTTCAACCCGATTATGAGACCATTTTAATGCGTCGCTATAGTCGTGAGAAATATGCTTATAAAATTCTTGGTATTCTTCTTCAGTAATGTCTGACTTGTTACGAGTCCAAAGCGCGGTGGCCTTGTTCATCACTTTCCATTCACCTTCAGTGGCCGCGACCTTCTCGCCATCTGGTCCATCTGACTCAGGTGTGCCTTCATTCCACATTTGCACCGGAACCGAGATATGATCAGAATACTTAGTGATAATAGAACGTAAACGATAATCGTCAGCAAACTCAGTTTCTTCATCACGTAAATGCAGCACGATTTCAGTACCACGTTCATTTTTAGTGATACTTTCTACATTAAACGAACCTTCGCCTTCAGATTCCCACAATACACCTTCGTTAGCAGCATGACCGGCTGCACGAGTGCGTACGGTAACTTTTTTCGCCACGATGAAAGCCGAGTAAAAGCCCACACCAAACTGACCAATTAATTGTGAATCTTTTGACGCTTCACCAGAAAGATTACCGAAAAACTCTTTGGTACCTGATTTTGCAATAGTGCCTAAATGTTCAATCACGCTATCGCGGGTCATACCAATACCATTATCAGAAATGGTAACTGTGCCCTTTTCTTTATCGGCGCTAACACGCACGCGTAAATCGCCGTTACCTTCATATAAAGCATCATCTGTTAAGGCTAAATAGCGAAGTTTATCTGCTGCATCGGCCGCATTTGAGACAAGCTCACGTAAGAAAATCTCTTTATTTGAATACAGAGAGTGGATCATCAATTGCAGAAGTTGCTTTACTTCGGTTTGAAAGCCATGAGTTTCTTGTTGTGACATGAATAATTTCCTTGGTGTTACGTTAAATCAATCACGAGTCGAAACATCAACTCGCCTTAAAAATCTTCGTTAACCAAGAGATGGGGGACGTTACACTATTTTCAAGGGGCAACCCCATCTTGTTGAATAATAAATCGCCAGTTATGCTCAAATCAGGCAAATATCGTTGCTGATTCACCTCGATATGGCCATTAACTGAGCCATCTATTCAGCTTTGATCAAATAAAAATGCCAGCAACCCCGATTAAGGAGCCGCTGGCCGCTGGCACAAGATCGTTTCAATACCGTATCGATTTATCGCCGTGAAACACGACCATTGACTTAGCCTGCATCAGATAAAAATGCCAAAAATCCCGATTAAGGTGACGCTGGCACAAGATCGTTTTAATACCGTATCGATTTATAGCAGTGGAATACGACCATTAAATGATAGCGCTAAGGTAGTGCTATCGACATATTCAAGCTCACCACCGACAGGCACACCATGTGCAATACGACTGATGACGACATTATGTCTTCTGGCCATATCGGCAATAAAGTGTGCTGTAGCATCCCCCTCAACGGTCGGGTTGGTGGCAAGGATTAACTCACTGACATCATCAGAGGTTAAATGACGTTCCAGTAAAGCCAAACCAAGCTCTTCAGGGCCAACACCATCTAAGGGTGACAGATGTCCTAACAGCACAAAATATCGACCATTAAAATGTCCACCCGCTTCAATCGCTAGCACATCAGCAGGCGTTTCAACCACACAAATGATCCCCGAATTAACCCGGCGATGGCTACTGCAGATAGGGCATAAATCCTGTTCGGTGAACGTACGGCAACTTTGGCAATGTCCAACTTCTGACATGGCTTTTTGTAGCGAATCGGCAAGCTTGAGACCCACTTTACGTTCACGCTCAAGTAATTGAAATGCCATTCGCTGCGCAGACTTTGGCCCAACGCCAGGCAGTGCACGTAAAGATTGGATTAATTCATCAACCAAAGGACTAAATTTCATAAATTGCCAATACCTTAATAACTAAACTTATTTTGATGTCATGGGTAAAACTGTCGAGATGAAAGGCTGTGCCAATCTGCGGTCACACCAACGCAGTGCGATTATTGTCTGTGCGGCGCTCGAATGCAAAGGTTAATCCATTTGGGCGCTAAACGAGCTTTAGATATTTTGGACTGAAAATAAAAAAGCTCAAGCATTAATGCTTGAGCTTTTTTAGCAAATAAATGCGATTAAAACGGCATTTTCATGCCAGGTGGTAGTTGCATACCCCCAGTGACTTCGGCCATTTTAGTCTTTTGATTTTCTTCAATGCGACGAGCTGCATCATTACAGGCGGCAGCGATAAGATCTTCTAACATCTCTTTATCGTCTTCCATTAAACTCGGATCA
The DNA here is from genome assembly GCF_009994065.1 of Shewanella vesiculosa. Classification (NCBI taxonomy): domain Bacteria; kingdom Pseudomonadati; phylum Pseudomonadota; class Gammaproteobacteria; order Alteromonadales; family Shewanellaceae; genus Shewanella; species Shewanella vesiculosa. The sequence continues at coordinate 162,944 of NZ_JAACSD010000010.1, read as the reverse complement.
ATTTCAACTTTACGCACATTGTGGTTACCTGTCATGGTTACTTTAACCAAGCCAGCACCCGCTTCACCCGTCATTTCGGTGCGCGCAATTTCTTCCTGCACTTTAGCCATCTTGTCTTGCATCATCTGGGCTTGTTTCATTAAATTGCCCATACCGCCTTTTCCACCAAACATAGTCGTTTCTCTCTCTAATTAAGGTTGTTAGCAAGTCGCCATAATGACGCTAATCTTACTGAAATAAATTCGATTGGCAATCTTACTGAGATACTTTTGAGATGAAGATAACTTCATCTCAAGCAAGATTAGCGTATTTGTTCATTTATGAGGCACTAATAAGCGCAATCTCTTGGGCAATTTGCCCCAATTGCTCCGATGGATATTCAATACTGTCACTGTCTAATTGCGCTGATAAACGCTGGACCATCCACTGCACTTTATCATCAAGCAAAATAGACTGTTGCGCCTGTGCGATAAGTTCACGGTGAAAACGCTTACGTAACTCAAGCGGTGTTTCTCGTTTTGGTACAACGCCAATCTGGATCTGTACTTCAGTCGGTTGCTCAAGGTATTCAGTTAACGCCACTTGCAATTGATCGATAGCCGTTTGCGCTGACAAATGTTTTTGATCCGGTTTTAACACCAACACTATTGGATTGGACAAACCAGAGCACACTGAATTAACACCTAATTGTCGCACCCTACCACCAACAGAGACATGGGTCATCACTTTATACCAGTGCAAATCAACCTCATCACCTTGGATACTGTGTGGCTCAAACTGGGCCAATGCATGCGATTGAGTCATTTTAGGCTCTGTCATGCTCTGTGGTTTAGCGGCGACGACAGCGCTAGCAGGCTTTAGATCTTGTTGATTAACCTGATGAGAAACATTGCTCGGCTGGTTAATTGTGGCTTTAACGGCAGATTTATCATGTGATTGAACATCTGCAAATGCATTAACTTGTTCACCCTCTTTAGGCGCGACCCAAGGAGGTCTATCATAATCACTGACAGCCGGAGAAATGTCGCTTTTAGTGGCAACAGCAGATAACACTGCACTGGTATTGGGCGCAGTAGATTCAGGTGTTTTAGGCTCAGCGGCTAAGTGTTCTGAGTTTACTGCCGGCGTATTGGATGGTTTTATCACTCTTGAAGAAACTGATTTAGTGGCTTCTTTTTTGGCGAGTTCATCTTTTTGCTGTAATGCCCCAACATCAGCGATGAGAGAATCACGACTAGCGAGTACTTCGTCAAGAAAGTCGTCTAAATCATCAGCGCGAAGCAAATCTTGTTCAATGCTATGACTGACATTTTTGCTGCTAATGTCAGTGCTGTCATCAACATTATTGTCTACACTATTGCTAGCCGAGGCATCACTATGATGATCCGCCGTTTTCGGCGAAGACATCAAGCCCTTTGCAGTATCAACACTGTTCGTCTCTGGAGTCTGATTTAACGCCGAAAAAGCTATATATTCATCATGATCAGACGGCTGGTATTCCATTGATGCTTCATCAGAGGCATCATAATCCGTAAAAGAATAACCATCAAATGATCCATTATCTGCGTCCTGAGCATGCTGATTTTCTTGACTATCTTGTGCGGTATTGGCGTCGACATCGCTCTTGCTGCTTGTATCTGTGGGATTAACAGCTAATGCCTGTTGCTCACAAAACTCTTGCGCTTCAGTGGTGTCATGTTTGGGCGCATCAATCTTGCTGTCTGAAGCAGTTGATTCGCCGATTTCAGTGCTCACGGCAATATTATCAGCCGTTGAATGAGCAAACGCCTGTGCACTTATATCAACGTGGCTTTGGGTATCAACGCGGCTTTGGGTATCAACGCGGCTTTGGGGCGATTGTTCATCAAAACCTTGGCTTTGTGCTTGGCTGAGCAATAAAGCTTGTTCTGCTATTAGTGAGGCTGCGGCTGGCTCATCATCAATAACCTCGTCAATGTCAGTCTCAACATTCATCGCCGCAGCTTCTGCCTGAACTGGTAATATCGTTGCTGCTAACGCGCTATTCGCTTGAGACTGATTATCAAGCTTTGGGCCTGTTTCAATGACCTCTTGCGTGGGAGGTAAAGCATGATCAATCACGCTTAAATTAATATCTGCAGGTGTAGTTGTCACCCAACGTTTTACTTGTTTTTCAGGGGTGAATGCAACGGCGCGCAATAATGCCATTTCCAAGCCTGATTTAGGATCAGGAGCAAAAGCCAAATCTTTACGACCGTTAAGTAACATTTGATAATAAAGCTGAACTTGCTCAGGCGCTAATTGCTGTGCAAACGCTAAAATTTGTTCACTAAACAATGATTGCTGCGCAGCGGCTGGGGCAAACTGAGTCAAGGTAATTTGGTGCAGTAGCTCTAATAAACTGCGCAGAACTTCTTCTGCGTCCGCACCAAATGCTAATACTTTTGACACGGTTTGCATTAATGGACCCACATCAGCGTCACATAAGGCTTTTAATAAAGCCAGCACATGTTTTTCATCAATGCTGCCGAGCATGGTTTGTACTTGTGTCAACATGACTTGACCACTACCAAAAGCGATGGCTTGATCCGTTAAACTAAGCGCATCACGCATACTACCATTAGCGGCTTTAGCTAATAAACTCAATGCTTGTGGCTCAAAAGGTAGGTTTTCTTGGCTGATGATATACGCTAACTGCTTAGTAATTTCATCTTGCGACAAACTTTTCAAATTAAACTGTAAGCAGCGAGATAATACGGTAACAGGTAATTTATGCGGGTCAGTGGTCGCCAGTAAAAACTTAACGTGTTCGGGCGGTTCTTCTAACGTTTTTAATAATGCATTAAAACTGCTACGCGATAACATGTGTACTTCGTCAATTAAATACACTTTAAAACGGCCACGTGAAGGACGATATTGAACATTGTCGAGGAGCTCACGAGTATCATCAACTTTAGTACGAGAAGCGGCATCGACTTCAATTAAATCAACAAATCGACCTTGAGCAATTTCAATACAACTAGAACATTCGCCACAGGGTGTAGCCGTTACACCAGTTTCGCAATTGAGACCTTTAGCAAATAAACGCGCCAAACTGGTTTTACCTACACCGCGCGTACCGGTAAACAGGTAAGCATGATGTAACCTTTGCTGACTTAATGCATTGGTTAGTGCCATTAATACATGAGATTGGCCAACCATTTGGTCAAATTTAGCTGGACGCCATTTGCGGGCGAGTACTTGGTAAGACATGAAATTCCCCACAGAGAGCTATCGGGAGTCAATCCCTATAAAGGGGTTAACAATAACATGCCAAGGGCTGGCATGCTATTGTTGAGCATGTATTTGATAGTGCAGAATACAGTTAACTGCTTAATAAAATAGCAGTTTATTTTACTATTTACTCACCATCAAACTCACATAAGCTTAATACTTCAATTCCCATACCTTGCAAACGCTTCTCACCACCAATTTCTGGTAATGAAATTACAAATGCAGCGTGAGACACTTCACCACCAAGTTGGCGGATAAGCTTTACTGTTGCTTCGATCGTGCCACCCGTGGCGAGCAAGTCATCAATCACTAACACTTTATCATTGGCATTAATGGCATCGACATGAATTTCTAAGGTATCTTTACCGTATTCTAAATCATAGGTTTGGCTAATGGTTTTTCGGGGTAATTTACCTGGTTTACGCACAGGTACAAAACCAACACCTAGCTCTAAGGCTAGTGGCGCACCAAATAAAAAACCACGCGCTTCCGTACCAACCACTTTAGTGAAACCTTTTGATTGATAATGAGCCACTAAAATCGCAATAGTGGCTTTATAAGCTTCTGCATTTTCAAGCAAACTCGTGACGTCACGGAACATGATGCCTGGTATTGGATAATCAGGAATGGTTTTAATGCTTTGCTTAATAAGCGCTAAACTGTCTTGGTTCATCATAATTTTAGTTAACTCTATAAAAGTGATTACGCAATAAAAAAGTCCACGTTGCGGGTGGACTCTGGTAAAAATACTTAGCTGATCTTATGCCCGTTTAATCTCAGTTGCAACTAGCTTACCTTAACTGACGATTTATTATTCTAACTCTGGGATCCGCCACAAAAAAAATACTAAAAAAAGCATCATGCACAATAACATCATTTTCACCCAAACAATCGGCACAATGGCAATGCTAACCCCAAAGCTTAGCACGGTCATCAACATGGCTTTTTTCTTAAGAGGACGACTCAATGCCCTGTTCGATTGCCATTGACGAATACCTTCGGCAAACCATGGATGATTGACTAACCAATGGTGCAAGCGAGCATTTGAACGGGAAAAACAAAAAGCAGCCAGCAGAATAAACGGGACTGTTGGCAATAAAGGCAACACAATACCGATTAAGCCTAAAACAAGACTGCACAGGCCTATTATTAGAAAAAAACCACGTTTTACCGCCATAAGCACCCTCATCAGAAACAAAAAACCACTCTAGCAGAGTGGTTTAGTAGACACATCATGACAGGTTAACCTGAAGTTAGCGTTAAATTAATCCTGTTGCTTTCAACCATGAAAGACTCGCGGGTAATGTTGGAATTAATAAAACCAAAATAAAACCAACGAAATAAAATATGTTAAACGGGTCTTTAAAAGGCTGACTCATGATTATTCCTACATTCAGGTGATGTTGTTACTGCAATAGCTTAACACTTTCATTCGCTATGATAGGTCAACATTGGGTTAACTTAGCGAACAGCAAGTGTGAGGCCAGTCACAAAAAGTGGCTCATTTTAGACCTATCTTTATAAAATAAAAACCATAAATTTTTTAAGCCTATTATGACTAAGTTGATGAAATAATAATCCCCTTTTGCGCCAATTGTTGGAGTAAAGGTAAACAGCCTGATAATAAGGTGTCATTGGACATTTGTGGGTAGTGTTCACTTAACCACACAATAATCGCCTCTACGGTGACACCTTGTTGAGAAAGGCTCATTTGCTCAATGTAAGCCAATACTTGTGCGCTTAGAGGCGTCAGTTGCAAAAAAGCAACTTGCTCAGTTAAATCTCGAAACACACAAAAAAAGTTCGCTTGCGGTGTAGGTTCAATGGGTTGGTAGTCAACACTAATATGTTGAACATCAAAAGCGTATTGCGCGACCTTGGCACAAGTGGCCAAACATAATCGCCGCTGGGCGAGATCGCCAGAAACGAGCAACTGAGATGATGGTGTGTCTGGCGCGACTGCCACACATAACTCTAACCATTCATAATGCGCTAGCTGCAACATGAAAATCGGGTCATCTTGTGTGATTTGATATTGATGCTGCAAAAACGCTAAAAACTCACTGGCAATTTCGACAAATATTGGTGTTTGACAATCATGAGACCGAAAAAACTTCTGCACTAATGCTTGCCATTGTTCATCCTGATATAGACTGTTAAGTACCGGAAAAGCACTGGAGACAAAACCACTAATATTATTAAAAAATAACTCTCGATAGATATTCATCCGCCTAGGCTCAATACCCTCTGGTAATGGCAAGCTAGGATCACGAATGTAATCCATAAATTGTTGCTGTACTTGCATAAAACCCATTATGCCTTCCTCAGTAATGACTGCTGACGTAAAGCTTGTTGTTGATATTGATGGATTTGATTAATTTCATTGAGCAGAATGTCGGTTTTAGGAATGTTAAAGTCGCGCTCAAGTAGTGTGGGATGTACACCGTGTAATTGATAGCATTGCTGTAATAATCCCCAAACAGGATCGATAATGTCGGCACCATGGGTATCAACAACCAAATCAATGTCTTCTTGATAATGCCCAGCAATGTGTAAATATTCAATCCGCTCGGTCGGCATAGCCGCCAAAAAAGCATTAGCATCATATTGATGGTTAATTGAATTAACATAAATGTTATTCACATCAAGTAACAGCTTACAGTCAGCTTCTTGCAAAACGGCATTAACAAACTCAACTTCACTCATTTGTGCACCAGGAGCGGCATAGAAGGAAACATTTTCTAAAATAAATGGCCGCTCAAGTATCTCTTCAACCTGGTTTATTCTTTTAGCTGTGTGGATCACTGCGTCGTCAGTAAAAGGGATCGGCATAAGATCGTACATGTGACCGGCTCCCGAGCAATAACTTAAATGTTCGGAATAAATATCGATGTTATGCCGATCTAAAAAGTGTTTTATCTTGTGTACAAACTGAGTGTCTAAAGCTTGCGGGCTACCAATAGATAAAGATAATCCATGACAAAAAAAACGATGTTGTTCGGTTAATTGAGCAAATTGACGACCAAACTTACCTCCTAGGGTCATCCAGTTTTCAGGCGCAACCTCAAAAAACTCAATTGCGGCAGGCACATGCTGACAAAATTCGTCTAACATTTCTCGACGAAGCCCTAAACCGACATTGGCTAAGCCATGAGCATGATTTGTAGACATAATGCGTGTCCTTGATGATTTTTTTAAGTATTGATATAACTAAATATTCGATAAAAAACAGATAAATTTAAGGCCTGAATCTCAGGCCTTAATTGTATTAGATAAGCCTAGGCATTATCAAACAGAAGCAAACTGTTATTTTTGACCGCCGCACTTACCTTCAGTCATTTTTTCAGCAGATTGTTTCATGTCGCCACACTTGCCTTCAGCTGCTTTTTCCGCTGATTTTTTCATGTCACCACACTTACCTTCAGCCGTTTTTTCCGCTGATTGCTTCATGTCGCCACACTTGCCTTCAGCCATTTTTTCCGCTGATTGCTTCATGTCGCCACATTTACCTTCAGCCGCTTTTTCCGCTGACTGTTTCATGTCGCCACATTTACCTTCAGCCGCTTTTTCCGCTGATTTTTTCATGTCGCCACATTTGCCTTCACCACACTTACCTTCTCCGCCATCAAGTTGATAACCAGAAGTTAATTGTTGAAAACCAAATGGATTTGCTTCTACTTGCGCCGAAAAACCAGCCGTCATTACAACTGAACCTAACGCAACCGCTAACGTAGTTTGTTTGATTGAATTCATAATAATTATATCCTTAAGTCGTGATTATAATGCTGACCAGCATTATTGCCGGCTTGTGTAAAGAGACCTGCCGTTAGTAACGTTTATTACAAAAAAATATCCGAAATGTGAAAAAAATCCATTTTATTAACATTAATTGTTGCTAGGCAAGCTTAAAAATAACGCTATATACATTTAACATAGACACAACCAACATTCATATCAATATGATTATTAATAATAATTTACTTAACGTCGTGACAAAGATGGTCATGGCACTATTTAGTGCTGCTATCCGATAATAAACACGTTAAAATAGCCCACTTTTTACTGCAGCAAGGTGTATTGTGCGCGTTATTTTAGCTCCGATGGAAGGTGTGGTAGATGACCATATGCGTGAAATTTTGTCAGCCATCAATCCATTTGACTTGGTGGTGACGGAATTTGTTAGGGTAGTGAATCAACTATTACCTGAAAAAGTCTTCTACAAACTGTGTCCAGAGTTACATCATCAAGGTTTAACCGCATCAGGTACACCAGTTCGTGTTCAGTTGTTAGGACAAGAGCCAGAGTGGATGGCACAAAATGCCATTAGAGCCATAGAACTAGGGTCAAACGGTGTTGATGCAAACTTTGGTTGCCCAGCAAAAACCGTCAATAAAAGTAAAGGCGGCGCAGTGTTACTGCAATACCCAGAGAATATTTATAACATTGTTAAGGCCATGCGCGATGCTGTACCGTCAGAACATCCAGTTACTGCCAAAATCCGTTTAGGTTACGAAGATAAGTCGTTATTTATGGAAAATGCCTTAGCTGTGTATGAAGCCGGCGCAACAGAGCTGGCTATTCATGCTCGCAGTAAAACCGACGGTTATAAGCCCCCTGCTTATTGGGAATACATTACCGAAGTCAGAAAACGCCTGCCTATTCCCGTTATTGCTAATGGAGAGATTTGGAATGCTGCTGATGCGCAACGTTGTATGGACGTAACTGGTTGTGACAGTGTAATGATTGGCCGAGGTGCTATATCGCTACCGAACTTAGGTGACACCATTAAAACTGGTGCAATCCCGTTTAGCTGGCAACAAACATTAAGTTTACTCATGGCTTATAGTGACAAAGAACTCACCGGACGAAAGTCGGACTATTATCCCTCACGGATTAAACAATGGTTTAGTTACTTAAATCGTCAATACCCAGAAGCGGATACCTTATTTAGAGAATTGCGAGTGTTTAAAACAACCGAAGAAATCGTTAATACCTTACTAAACGCTCATCGCGCACTGTTATAGACTAGCAATATCGCGGCTCTAGGCTAGGATCTAACGCAGTGTGATTGGGTTATGTCATTCACCTCGTTAAACTGTGTTTATCCTAAACAAAGTTAATAGCGCAACGTTATTATTATGAGTGTTCTATATAGGGTGGTTGATTCACCGCCTATTCGTTAATAAAGCCCCTAGAGCCTCTCCAGTACAGACTATTAACCTTGGCTAACATGAATATAAAGTAAATTATTATTCATGTTTTTATCTCATAAATCTAATCGAGAATTGATCTTCGTCATAACGTCGGCTCTATTTGTGCTTAAAATAGATTATCTACATTGGCATAGTCAGTTAAGGTTATCTCAGTTGCACAATTCTCAGGATATAAAGCAAAAACTTCAACAACTTGAACTTATTTTGAGACGTGAGTTAATGCTCGTTATTAAGGATTCATTAAAATCGACTGAAGTTGCTCATGTCACAATGCAAACCCCTCTTGGGCAACTAATTGATTATCTACCACAAGTAAAACTCGCCGACACCGATATTTTTACTCGGCTAATGCGACTAGATGCTGCATATTGTCAACTTGAACTGGGTTTATATGGGCTTTGCTCAGATTGTGAAGTCGACATAGAAGCATATCGCCTAATCACAGATCCAACGGAACAACGTTGCACTCAATGCGAACAAAAATTTCGTCGAGAACATCGGCATGAATTACGCTTAGATCACTAGCCATTAACGTCTGTAAAGCACACTTAGATCTGCAACCTAGCTAGCCAGTATAAAATAATCATCATAAAAAAGGCCTACATAAATGTAGGCCTTTTCGTAATAAACATTATCAATATCAGACTGTTTTATGTGTCTCTGTTATTTAGAACTTAACAGATACGCCACCGTAGTACTGACGACCGATAGTGTCATACACTTCTGGTACAGTACCGCCGTCACTACCATTAGATACGCGTGATGGCTCTTCGTTGGTTAAGTTTTTCACGCCAGCGCTCAAGGTAATCATGTCCGTAACATAGTAAGTACCGGCAACGTTGTGGTACAGAATCGCATCCACTTTATCGCCTGTATTTAAGTCGTCCATTTCACCAATGTAACGGTTGAAGTAGTTAACACTCCAGCTGTCTTGACCAGCTTGAATATTGAAGTTGTTACGTATACGAGCATACGCGCCAAAGTTACCATCAATATTGTTGGTGTAGTTGTTATCTTCTTGCTCAAACTTGATCAAGTAAGTTGTATCGTTGCTGATTTTCCAATCTAACGATAACGCTTCAAAGTTATAAGCTAAGTTAAAGTCTAATCCGCTTGTGTCTTGGCTACCTACGTTAGTTAACGTATTTGTTAAGTTAGACAAATCACCATTTGGACCAATGTTAAAGGTTTCACATGCAGCAGCAGAAGCATTAGCAAAACATGCATCAAGACCCGCTTGAACATCTAAACGTGTAATAGCATTGGTGACTTTAAAGCGCCAGTAATCAAGCGTTAAAGATAAACCTTCAACATAGCTAGGTGAGTAAACTAAACCAGCTGTGTAAGAATCTGATTCTTCAGCTTTTAAGTTACTGTCTGAAGTATAACGCGTTAAGATCTGTGGATCTTGAGCATTGCCCCAAGGATCATCTAAATAGTCGTATGAACCGGTATCACCGCCAAATAACTCGCTGATACTAGGTGCACGGAAACCTGTTGCCGCTACACCACGAAGCATTAAATCATCAGATGCTTCATAAGTAAGGCCCACTTTCCAAGTAGATGCTTTACCGAATGTTGAGTAATCGTCATAACGAAGTGCAAAATCACCGGTTAATTTTTCGGTAAAAGGAACACTAACTTCTTCGAATACAGAGAAAACATTGTAGTTGCCGTCAGTAGGATCTTGCTGAGCAGCAGTACTATCGCCAGCTACTGTTACAGGATCTGGATTATAGAAACCACTTTCGTAACGATATTCAGCACCGATAGCAAAAGCAACTGCACCAGCACTTACATCGAACAACTCACCATTTAAGCCTGCAGAAACAACATGCTGCTCGTTACCACCATTAGCATTATCGGTAAAGCTAATGTCATTAACAATATCACCCGTTAATGGAACACCTGTGAACCATGCATCTTGGTTAGCATAAACAGATTGCTTAAGATTAGTTGCATTGATTGAGTTATCAACGCTTGAATCAGCTTTGTTTTTACCGTAAGTGTATGCGATATCCCAGTTCATACCGGTATTGATATCAAACTCACCAGCCAAAGCCGCAGAGATACGGAATGTATCAGTATCTTGAGAATAAATACGCGGACCAGCATCAGTCGTACGACGACGGTAATTTACACGACCAGTATCATCAGCTTCAACACCACCGGCTGTCATAGCAGAATCAAGAGTAATACATGCTGCGCCAGCTTCAACACCTGGAGCGCCACATACGTTTAGCATAACATCAGCAGGTTGCGGAGCAAGTTGCTGATCAGACTTACGTTTAGTGTAAAGAACGTCTCCACTTAGCACTAAATTATTGTCTAACTCTTGAATCATATTAGCAAACAAGCTGTAACGCTCGTTTGGTGTTTGGTAATAACTGCTCGTGGTGTAGTCATAACCTGTAGAGCGAGCAACCCATTCACCAGCGTCATTGCGTACTTTTCCGCCTAATGAACCAGTAGGTAAAAATGAACTTGCACCTGGCTCTGTCCAGCTACGATCTGACTGAATAACGCTTTCACGTTTTGAATACGCAGCACCGACAGTATAGTTACCGCCATCAGTATTGAAACCGTATAAACCGCTTAACTCACCTGTCTCACCGTCGCTTTCGCTAGTAGTGCTACCGTTAAGATCGAATTGGAAGCCTTCGAAGTCTTTCTTGGTGATGATGTTAACAACACCAGCAATAGCATCAGAACCGTATACCGCAGAAGCGCCATCTTTTAAGATCTCAACGCGAGCGATCATCGATACAGGAATAGAGTTCAAATCGACAGAACTGTCTGCACCTGAACCAGAGTTAACCATACGACGGCCGTTTAATAACACTAGCGTACGTTGAGAACCCATGCCGCGTAAGTCAACTTGTGCAATACCATCTGAACCGTTATTTGAACTAGAACCTAGAGCGGCACCGGCCATTGAGGTTTGAGCTTGAAGTAGTTGGTCAACTGAAGTGAAACCTTCTGCGCGAATAGCTTCAGCAGAAATGATAGTTACTGGAGAAGCTGTTTCCATGTCTTGACGTTGGATACGAGAACCAGTTACTTCGATTCTTTCAACTTTCTGTTCGTCGGCAGCAAATGCTACTGAAGAAAATAAGCCTGTTGTCGCGACACTTGTTGCTGCTACAGCTATTAAACTACGGCGAATTGCCTTAGCAGTTAATGTGACTGAACTCATGAATAAACTCCCTATAACTTGGAATAAAATAAAACAAGTCGTTATATTTTTAATTATGAATAATTGGTCAGTGCCAATCATTGAAAAACATTATTAATGAATAAAAAACCTTTAGTCAATAAGGGCAACATGTGAACAACATCACACTTGACATCAAGATTGATAATTAATTTGACTTAAACCAATCCCATTAAAATCAATAATTTAGCAAATTACACTGTATTAACTCAGTCTATTAACATTTATTAACATAAGAAAATAAACATATAAGGCACCACAAAAGAACAAACAAAAGCCAATAAAAAAAACAAACTTAAAACAAAGGCAACAAATAAATAACAATTGATCATGAAATGCATCAAAAATTAATTTTTAATATTTACAAAAAAATTTAATAATTGCCCTAAAAATCATCAGAATGACATTTCAATATTATTGATTATTTATTCAAAAACTAACTCTCCTCCTATTTTATTAGCTGAATTCCATTCAAAAAACCTAATATAAACCGACATATGCTCTGCTAATAAGCCCTAAAAAAATCAAGATTGATTATATTTAACCCAATTATGACTCATTAAAGTTGGAGAGTTTCGAACATAGCAGACTGTCAATTCACATCACACACCGAAGGTGGAATGTTACATAAATGTAGCGTTTCTGATGTGACTGGCTGCTTTATAAATCGCAGAGTAGACATTAATAGAGGAGGTATTGAGGAAACGAACAAAAAAAAGGAGCCGAAGCTCCTTTTAATCAACTTACAGCAATAATTAACGAGTGCGTGGGCACACTTCATCAGCGCTGAAGAAGTAAGCAATTTCACGAGCTGCTGATTCAAGAGCATCAGAACCGTGAACTGCGTTTTCGTCGATGCTTGCAGCGTAATCACCACGAAGCGTGCCACGAGCAGCTTCAGCTGGGTTAGTTGCACCCATGATTTCACGGTTAGCTAGGACAGCGTTTTCGCCTTCTAACACTTGAACCATAACTGGACCAGATGTCATGAAAGACACTAAAGCGCCAAAGAAAGGACGTGCGCTATGTTCAGCGTAGAAACCTTCAGCTTGTTCTTTAGATAGGTGAACCATTTTAGAAGCGATGATCTTAAGACCAGCTGATTCAAAACGGTTGTAAATAGCGCCAATGTGGTTGTTAGCAACTGCATCTGGCTTGATGATAGAGAATGTGCGTTCGATCGACATAACGAGCTTCCTTAATGTGAGCAAGTTTAAAAAATTCGCGCGGATTATACGTAATTTAAGGTTATATTCCTAGCCATATCCGCTTAAGCAGTGATATTTCATCACTTAATTGCGTCATTTATATTAACATGGCGCAATTTATGCTCCATGAGCAAACATTCATCTTACTCTGCAGCCTTAACCGTTTTGTTAATACTTTTTTCCATAAAGCTAATGATGGCGTCAGCAACGTCTTTTTGTGTCGCTTTCTCAATGCCTTCTAAACCAGGAGATGAATTGACTTCCATCACCACAGGACCATGATTTGAGCGCAGTAAATCAACGCCAGCAATATTCAACCCCATTGTTTTGGCGGCACGAAGTGCAACAGAACGTTCTTCTGGGGTTAACTTAACCAAAGTTGCACTGCCACCACGGTGCAAGTTAGATCGAAACTCACCCGGCTTTGCTTGGCGCTTCATCGCTGCTATCACTTTATCACCCAACACGAAACAGCGAATATCTGCGCCTTTGGCTTCAGCAATATATTCTTGTACCATGATGTTAGTCTTTAAGCCCATAAAGGCTTCTAGCACGCTCTCAGCCGCTTTGCGAGTCTCCGCTAATACCACGCCAATACCCTGAGTCCCTTCCAGTAGTTTAACCACCAAAGGTGCTCCGCCCACCATATCAATCAAATCAGGGATGTCGCTTGGTTTATTGGCAAAACCGGTGATCGGTAAGCCAATCCCCTGCCGCGACAACAGCTGCATTGAACGCAATTTATCCCGTGAACGTGCAATCCCAATGGAGCCATTAACCGCATACACACCCATCATTTCAAATTGGCGTAATACAGCGGAACCATAAAAGGTTACTGAAGCGCCAATCCGTGGAATAACCGCATCAAAATGGCCTAAATCTTTGCCCGCCATATGAATGCTAGGCTTGGTCATATTAATATTCATATAACACTTTAACGGGTTGATAACCTTGACCTCATGTCCCCGGGCTAATGCAGCTTCAACTAAGCGTTTAGTAGAATATAATTGCGGGCCTTGAGACAGTATTGCAATGCGCACAGAGTGCTCCAAAAGAGAAATTTTCCGGCATCATACGCTGAGTATATTTAAAATCAATGACTGCTATATCCATAGATAAAAAAAGAGCCAATCCTAATAGATTGACTCTTTTTTTGTGACCAATTACCCACAATGAATAAAGATTTTGATGGGTTAATCTACCAGTAAAGGCTAGCCTTCGCTCACCATGTTCACTGTGTATTTAGGGATATCGATGATCATATCGCAATCAACCACTTTAGCTTGGCAAGATAGACGGCTTTCAGGTTCTAAGCCCCATGCTTTATCGAGCATGTCATCTTCTAGCTCATCACTTTCTTCGAGTTGATCAAATCCTTCGCGTACAACTACATGGCAAGTAGTACAAGCACAAGACTTTTCACAGGCATGTTCAATATGAATACCGTTACGCAATGCAACGTTTAAAATCGTCTCGCCTACTTCAGCTTCAAGTACTGCGCCGTCTGGACAAAGTTCTTGATGGGGTAAAAATACTAACTGTGGCATCATTTCACCTATATGTTGTCGACCGACTGCCCTTTAAGCGCCGCTCTAATAGAATTATCCATACGTCTTGACGCAAAATCTTGAGTCTTATCGTCGAGATTTGCAATTGCTTTTTCAATAGCATCAATATCGTCTTGTTGCGCGGCGGCATCAAGTTCTGCGATCGCTACCACTAACTGTTGACGTTCTTGCTCATCCAGCAGTGCAGCATCTTTAGCCAAGGCTGCGTTAAGGGATTCTATCACCCGCGCGGCTTCAACTTTTTGCTCTGCTAGCATACGACGAGTAATGTCTTCTTTAGCATACTTCATCGAATCTTTTAGCATGGTGGCGATTTCAGTATCGGATAAACCAAATGAAGGTTTAACTTGAATCGATGTCTTAACTCCAGTGGACTTTTCCATCGCAGTAACACTGAGCAGACCATCAGCATCGACTTGGAATGTCACTCGAATATGAGCAGCTCCAGCGGCGAGCGGCGGAATACCGTGCAGTGTAAAGCGCGCCAAAGAACGACAATCGTCAACCAGCTCTCGTTCCCCCTGAACCACATGAAATGCCATCGCAGTTTGACCATCTTTAAAAGTGGTAAACTCTTGTGCCCGTGCAACTGGAATAGTGGTATTACGCGTAACCACTTTTTCAACCAAGCCACCCATGGTTTCAACACCGAGCGATAATGGGATCACATCTAACAGTAATAAGTCTGAATCGGGTTTATTGCCAACGAGAATATCGGCTTGAATAGCCGCACCAATGGCAACAACGCGATCAGGGTCAATTGAAGTCAACGGTGTTTTTTTGAAGAATATTTCAACTTGTTCACGAACTAAAGGAACTCGAGTTGAACCACCGACCATGACAGTTTCAATCACCTCATCCACGCTCACACCTGCATCACGTAAAGTGCGACGACAGCTACCAATGGTTTTTTTCACCAATGCGCCAATGAGTTCATTAAATAGATTTTTATCGACACTACAGCTGACGGTTTGGTCGCCAATGACAACAGAGGCTTCAACGCTGTCATTTTCAGTTAATGCTTCTTTGACCCGGCGAGCCTCAATCTGTAACTGACGTGCTAACTGATTATTCGGCTCAGTGATGTTCCACGTTGTTTGCAAATGGCTAACAAGTAAATGATCAAAGTCATCACCACCCAAAGCAGAATCACCGCCTGTGGCTAACACTTCAAATACGCCACGATTCAAACGCAGAACAGAGATATCAAAAGTACCGCCACCTAAATCGTAAATGGCAATCACGCCTTCTTGCTTCGAATCAAGTCCATAGGCAATAGCTGCAGCAGTAGGTTCGTTAAGTAAGCGTAATACTTTAACGCCTAATAATTCTGCAGCGTCTTTAGTACCTTGACGTTGTGCATCATCAAAATACGCAGGTACGGTAATGACCACGCCTTCTAACTCGCCACCTAACGTGGTTTCCGCACGGGCAATTAAAGGTTTTAAAATTTCGGCAGACACTTGAATTGGATTAACTTGCCCAATAGGCGTGGTAAACACCGGCAAGCCGTTTTCACTCGCGTGTAAAGCGTAGGGTAATCGATGAACGCCAGACTGAATATCAGTAAGGCTTCGTCCCATAAAACGCTTAACCGAAACGATAGTGTTTTGTGGATCTAATGCTGATTGTTGTTGAGCTTCGTAGCCAACGAGTACATTGGTATCACCATAATGCACCACAGAAGGCAAAGAATGACGTCCTTGCTCATCAGGCAAAGTCAATGCTTGAGCACTTCTTACCGCAGCAACAAGTGAGTTGGTGGTACCAAGATCTATTCCAACCGCAAGACGATGCTGGTGCGGTGCGGCGCTTTGGCCAGGTTCTGCAATTTGCAACAGTGCCATAGTGTTCCAACTTGTTGTGTTATCGATTAGCCAAGCTAATCATAAATAAGGTTCAGAATTTAAGGTAATTTAGTCGAGCAAGCTATCTTCAATACGAGCTAGCTCATCTTGCAATTTTGCCATAAATTTTAGCTTACGAATTTGATCAGCCGCTAATAATGCATCTGCATTATCATCACTGGCTAATAACGTCGCTAATTTAACCGATAATACCGACTCAAACTGTGCAAATGAATCATACAGTTCATCAATTGAAGACTGCGGATCACTGCTATGAGTTATATCTTCAAGCGCTTCACGCCACTCCATTTGTTGCATCAAAAATGTACCATCTTTGAGCGTAGTGGTTTCGTGGCTTAATTCAATACCACGCAGGCTCAACATATGTTCAGCACGGCGTAAGGGATTTTTTAACGTTTGATAGCCGTCGTTAACTTGTGCAGTACGCTGAACAGATAGCAGCTTTTTTTGCTCGGTATCATTCGCGAATTTATCGGGATGGACCGCCCGTTGCAGTTCGCGGTAGCGCTCTGCAAGTAAGGCGGTATCGATATCAAAGGCAGGTGCAACATTAAACAGATCGAAATAATTCATGGGCAGATATCATACTTACTGTTTGATATAAAACGACTTAACAGGTGAATAATGGTTAAACAGTGAAACTTTCACCGCAACCACATTCACCCTTTGCGTTAGGATTATTGAACTGAAAACCTTCGTTTAGGCCTTCTTTGACAAAATCAAGTTCAATACCTTGCAAATAAATGAAGCTTTTGGCATCGATGATGATATTCACACCATCGATGTTATAAAGCTCATCATCGTCATTGAGATCATCAACGAACTCAATGACGTATGCCATACCTGAACAACCTGATGTTCTCAACCCAAGGCGCAAGCCGAGGCCTTTCCCGCGATTAGCAAGAAACGATCTTACTCGATCAGCCGCAGCGGGGGTCATTGAAATAGCCATCTTAACTCCAGGTATTACTTAGCTTGTCTGCTTTTATACTCTTCAATCGCTGCTTTAATGGCGTCTTCAGCCAAAATAGAGCAATGAATTTTAACTGGCGGTAGTGCTAGTTCTTCAGCAATGTCAGCATTTTTAATGGTCGCTGCTTCATCAACACTCTTGCCTTTAACCCATTCAGTCACTAATGAGCTTGATGCAATTGCGCTGCCGCAACCATAAGTCTTGAATTTTGCATCTTCAATAATGCCATCAGCATTAATTTTAAGTTGCAACTTCATTACGTCACCACATGCTGGTGCACCAACCATACCGGTAACAATTGATGGGTCGTTCTTATCAAATGAACCTACGTTACGTGGGTTTTCATAATGATCGATTACTTTTTCGCTATAAGCCATGATACTGCTCCAAAATCTGTGTCGTTATCAGTTTACGAATAATGGTATTACACTTATTTAACCATCTAAATTAGTGATGTGCCCATTGAACTTGATCCAAATCGATACCATCTTTGAACATCTCCCATAATGGAGACATTTCGCGTAACTTATCGATAGATTCAGTTATCGTTTTGATAGCATGGTCAATTTCTTCATCGGTAGTAAAACGGCCGATTGAGAAACGAATTGAGCTGTGTGCCATTTCATCATTTAAACCCAATGCACGTAATACGTAGCTTGGCTCTAAACTTGCTGAAGTACAGGCTGAACCAGAAGAAACCGCTAAGTCTTTTAAGGCCATCATTAACGATTCACCTTCAACAAAGTTGAAGCTCACGTTAAAAATACCACTGTAGCGTTGTTCCATATCACCATTGATATAGGTTTCTTCTATATGTTTAATACCGTTCCATAACTTATCGCGAAGGCGAGTAATACGCTCGCTATCAGCAGCCATGTCTTGTTTGGCAATCACAGCAGCTTCACCTAAACCAACGATTTGATGAGTTGCTAATGTGCCACTGCGCATTCCGCGCTCGTGTCCACCACCGTGCATTTGCGATTCAAGACGAATACGTGGCTTACGGCGAACATATAATGCGCCGATACCTTTTGGTCCATACATTTTATGGCCAGAAATCGAAATCAAATCAACTTTAGTGGTTTGCACATCAATCGGTAATTTACCCGCACTTTGGGCAGCATCCATATGGAAGAAAATACCCTTTGCGCGGCATAACTCACCAATGGCATCGATATCGTGAATCACACCAATTTCGTTGTTCACGTGCATAATGCTGACTAAAATAGTGTCATCGCGCATCGCCGCTTCTAAGCGTTCCATTGGGATGATGCCATTATCATCAGGAACCATATAAGTGACTTCGTAACCTTCACGCTCTAACTGACGGCACGTGTCTAACGTAGCTTTATGTTCAGTTTTGCTGGTAATGATGTGCTTGCCCTTTTTGTGATAAAAATGGGCAATACCTTTAATTGCAAGGTTACTTGATTCTGTCGCACCTGAGGTAAATACAATCTCACGGTGATCAGCGTTGATTAAATCAGCAACTTGATTACGGGCGATATCAACCGCCTCTTCAGCTTGCCAACCATAACGGTGTGAACGCGATGCTGGATTACCAAATACGCCGTCCATCGTCATGTGTTGCATCATTTTTTCAGCAACACGCTTGTCTACAGGCGTTGTTGCGGCATAATCTAAATAGATAGGAAGCTTCATAATACACTCCGTACTCAGCAGTCTCAGATGAGGCTACATACAACGTACAAATAATAATGATATATCAATCAACATAGTTGAGTTATAGACTCACTCTATGTTCCTTTTGTATCTCATCTTGCTTTAACGAAATAAATCTTACATCTCGCTTTTGCATCAAACCTGCAAGAGAAATACCATCTAAAAAATCTGAAATTTGTTTACTTAAGTCACCCCATAAAGAATGGGTTAGGCAACGAGTACCACTTTGGCAGTTACCTTTTCCTTGACAACGGGTGGCGTCTACAGATTCGTCAACAGCATGCACGACCATGCCAACTGAGATATCTACGGCTTCTAAACCTAAACGGTAACCACCACCGGGTCCGCGGACACTCGACACTAAACCATGTTTACGTAACTTAGCGAAGAGTTGTTCAAGATAAGACAAAGAAATTCCTTGTCTTTCAGAAATATCAGCTAAAGGCACAGGACCAGTAGCAGAGTGAATCGCAACATCCAGCATAGCTGTCACTGCATAGCGACCTTTTGATGTAAGTTTCATAACTTGTACTGCTCCCAAAAAGTATGCAGTAATTTCAACATACCCGAGTAATTTAGTCAAGTATTAATCCTACTAAATCACTCAAGTATTATGATGTTGTTTGACTATAAACGATCCCAATTTCGCCGCGGGTATTTAACCTTTTTATCTTGTAAGATTCAATGCCGACAAGGCAATTAATCGCATTATTAACTGATTATTTGACTTGAATCGACAATGACTTATTGAATTTTAAATACTCGGGTCGAACTTATCAATGTCTTGTTTACGAATGGTCGCGGCTTCTCGCGATGCCTCATCAAATGCATCCACATTTAACTCTGGCAACTTTTTAGTACAAACTTCACCACCCATTTGCTGAATGGCATTACACAGTTCTTGTACTTTCGAGTCCATTAAATGCATGTGATCAAGCATTTGTCCTATGGCATTAGCCACAGGATCAGGATTATCTGGTGACACAGCGTACGCATCAAAGCCATACTTTTTAGCCATCTCAGTGCGACGTTCAGTTTTTTCTTTTGACTGGTTGGTCGGCGAAGACACCACACGCCCAGGAATGCCCACCACAGTGTGATCGCTGGCGACATCCTTAACCACCACAGAATTAGAGCCAACACGTGCACCATCGTGCATTGTGATAGGTCCAAGTACTTTGGCCCCAGCCCCAATCACCACATTATTGCCTAAAGTGGGATGACGTTTACCTGGCTGCCAGGTTGTTCCGCCCAAAGTAACACTATGATACAGCGTGCAATCATCACCAATTTCGGCAGTTTCACCTATTACAACGCCCATACCGTGGTCAATAAAGAAACGTCGGCCAATCGTCGCACCTGGATGAATTTCAACACCGGTGAGCCAGCGAGAAAATGTCGATAAACAACGGGCTGTGAAACGCCAGTTCGCTAGCCACAGTTTATGACTAATACGGTGGATCCAAATAGCATGCATACCCGGGTAATTAAATATTATCTCTATGGTACTGTTTGCAGCAGGATCACGATGATAAATCGATTCGATGTCTTCTTTTAACCTAGCGATGATGGCCATGGTGTGTTCCTTTACTGCTTAATCTTGTTTATCCATTTTCTTATCAATGGAAGTCAAAATGCCACGAAGAATATTCATCTCAGGTGCTTCAATACGGGCACGAGTGTATAAACGACGCAATTTAGTCATGACTTGTCCAGGATGATTTTTAATCACAAAACCAGTTTTAGACAAGGTCGACTCTAAATGAACAAAAAAGCGTTCAAGTTCAGATGTTAATGGGTATTCTTCTGTGACAACTGGCGTTGCTGTTTGCGCTAAATGCGCAACGCGAGTTTCATAACAAATAATTTGTACTGCTTGAGCCAAGTTTAGCGAGCTGTATTCTGGGTTTGCCGGAATCGCCACATGATAAGTACATTGCTGTAATTCTTCATTACTCAGGCCATGATTTTCACGACCAAAGACAATAGCAACCGGACCATTTAGGCTTTCTTGAGTTAACTTTAAACCCGCTTCTCGAGGGTCAAGCATGGGCCAATCAAGGGTACGACTGCGAGCACTCGTTGCTATCACTAAACTACAATCGGCAATGGCCTCTTCTAATGAATCAACACGAGTTAGATTTTTTAGAATATCAGATGCACCTGCAGCAAGTGCTATCGATTGCCCATCAGGCTCCGCTCTTGGCTCGGCGAGATATAAATTTGATAAGCCCATGGTTTTCATCGCTCTAGCTGTAGAGCCAATATTACCAGGGTGTGAGGTACCAACTAAAACAACACGAATATTACTGAGCATGTAGCACTTTCTTTTAGCAAAAAATATTGCCCGTATATTAACACAATCGTTAAAAATTACGTTATATGAAAATCTGCATTTGATATAACGGCTAAATTAAGTATAATGCGGGCGCTATTTTACTCGTTCTTTAACATCCAGGGGATTGCAATGCATCCGATGCTGACTATTGCCACACGCGCTGCACGCGCTGCTGGCCAAACTATTATGCGCGCCTATACTGAACTTGACCGTGTTGAGGTAAGCAGTAAAGGTATTAATGATTTTGTGACTAGTGTAGACAAGGAAGCAGAAGCAACTATTACTTATCAAATTCGTAAATCTTATCCAGACCACGCCATTATTGGTGAAGAAAACGGTGAAAACCGTGGTACTGATAAAGACTACATTTGGATAGTTGATCCTTTGGATGGAACTAACAACTTCGTTCGTGGTATTCCTCATTTTGCGGTGTCTATCGCTCTTCAGTACAAAGGCAAAATTGAAGTTGCCGTTGTTTACGATCCTGTTCGTGAAGAATTATTTTCAGCTGTTCGCGGCAAAGGCGCTAAGGTTAACGACTTCCGCATGCGCGTAACTAACGTCAATGATTTAAGCAACACTATGATTGGCACAGGTTTTCCATTTAAAGCTCGTCAACACACAGAAAGCTACATGGCCATTTTAGGCGAAGTATTTTCATTGTGTGCCGATGTTCGTCGTGGCGGTTCAGCGGCATTAGATTTAGCTTACGTTGCAGCAGGCCGTTTAGATGGTTTCTTCGAAATTGGTTTAAAACCTTGGGATATCGCAGCAGGCGACTTAATTTGTCGTGAAGCCGGCGGTACAGTGACCGACTTTACGGGTGCACATAACTATATGACTTCAGGTAACATTGTGGCAGGTAGCCCAAAAGTAACCACTCAGATAGTCAAAATTATGCGTCCTCTACTGAATGAAGGTTTAAAGCGTTAATCGCTAACTAACTTTTATTGATAAAAAAACCGCTCAAGCCTCGCCTGAGCGGTTTTTTTATGCTTATAAAATGGCATGACTGTTAGCCACAATGGTACATAATCCGCTATTAAAAGCTCATTTTTCGATGACTTAGATATTCCCGCCATCAATAGCAAACCCATAACCAGTGCACTAAACCAAACAATCACTCAATAGGCCGGTATACAGCAAAGAAGCCTTGCCGGTAAGCTAATCGCCATCACTAACAATGCGCGTTTAACCTATGTAATAACAATGCAAACGATGTCGTGTTGTTCATTCAATTAAACATCGATTGAACAAGTCACAGCTTATCTCACAAAATCGATCGAGATCACTGGGAAAATACCCTGAAGTCGTCAATAATAGTATTTTGATTTTATTGATGAAGATGAGTATGCCGTTACTGCGAAAAGTAGGATTAAAAACCTTAAAAAATATCGAACATCTAGTGTTATTAATTATCGCTATGGCGACAGTATTTGCTATTGGCGAAGAAATTCTTCATATGATCGTCATTCAGACTGTCGAATTAGCCGATTTACTCTTACTATTTATCTATCTTGAAGTATTGGCTATGGTCGTTAATTATATTGAATCAGGTAAGTTGCCTATTCGTATGCCGCTCTATATCGCGATTGTAGCATTGGCGCGATACTTAATTTTAGACATGAAAGCAATGGAAGATTGGCGTATTTTAGCCATTTCACTGTCGACTATTTTACTGGCAGGCACAGTAATTGTGATCCGTTGGGGTCAATTAAAAATGCCTTACCCTAAAAACCAAGACTACGATACTTAATCAACTTGGTGGTTCAGGTAGCCAATGCTAAGTCTTTTTATTGGCATTGGTTGCTAAATTTAGTTTTGCTTAACAAAGTCGTTATGCTAAAAATGAATACAATCAACTGAGTTAATGCTAAAGATAAAACCCTAAACGAACATCTTAGAAAAGAATGCTATAACTTTACCAATTAATTGAAATAAGTCGTGTAAATAAAATCAACATCAAATTGCAGAAAAACATACATAAAGACTCATCATTTCAAGGAGAAACAGAATGGGGCAAGAGCCAACCGGATTCGAAGAAAAACGCAGTTCTTTACGTGTAGATATGGAAGCAGAGCGGATCCGCCTAGATTGGATCAATTCACAAGGTGAATCATGCACAGATCATGCTATTTGTATTGATCTGGCCCGAAAAGGCGTGTTAATCGACTTTAAGGCTGCTTTTAAAATTGGGGATTTGATCGCCTTAACATTTAATGAAAAGACTGATAAACAAAATACCATTAAAGGCCAAGTTTGCCGTAGTTCCGAATGTTCAGTAAATAGTTACCATATTGCTTTACAGCTAATTTAGTTGATTATTTTTATGCAGCTCTCAATGGCTACTCTATAATCAAGTTACATACCTAGCGAAACTTTCGGTGCAACAAGGCGCCTATCATCAAGGATCACAACATGATATTGCTCGTTGGCGGTGAAAAAGGTGGCAGTGGTAAAAGCTGTTTAGCACAGAACATTGCTGTATATATTAGCCAAAAGCACGATGCGAATGTGCTCATGGTTGACTGCGATCCGCAACGTACCACGTCAGACTGGATCCAAGCTCGTAATAATGACCCCAGCCTAAAAGCGATTAATTGCATCCAGCTTTATGGCAAAATTCGTAATGACTTACTGAGTTTAAATGAACGATTTGACTACGTGATTGTCGATTGTGGTGGCCAAGATAACCTTGCAATGCGCGCCGCGATGTCGGTAGCCACCTATGTTGTTATCCCACTTCGTCCCAAACGTCGCGATCTTAAAACCTTACCTCACATGGAAGACATGCTCAGTACTTGTAAAATGGTTAATCCCAAGATGATTGCTGCCATTGTGATAACACAGTGCCCTGCTCTGCCATCTCAAGGTAAGCGTATTTTAGAAGCGAAAGAAGTGGTTGAGTCTTTTGGTTTACGCGCCCTTAATTCGGTCACATTTAGCCGTAATATCTATGATGATAGTGAAGAAAGCGGCTCTTCTGTGTTGGAAATCGAACCTAGCGGTAAAGCGGCTGATGAAATTCGTGCTATTGCTGATGAGCTTTTTGCCATACCACCAGAAAATAGTTATGAGTTTAACTGATCTTAAGCGCAAGAAACCCAAAGATACCCGAGTCAAGGTATCTGTAGATGACTTTATTGAGGATGCTAATAAATATGCATTAGGTCTTGACGCGTCCCATGGCCAAAGCAATATCGCCTCAAACACGCAAGAGTTCTTAAGAGGGCTAGATAAAAAAAGCACTAAAATTTATCGCCATGCCACATTTACATTAACTGAAAAAAGTATTTCGCAATTAGACGAAATAGCGAAAGTCAGTAAAGTGGCTAAATCAAAAATACTCAGAATACTCATTGATGAGTTTTATCAACAAAGCAGCACTGAGCAAACAAATTTACTCGCCAGAAAGTAATCATTAACATAAGAGTATTCACTTAACCTCAACGGGTTAATTATTAGGTTCACGGCTCTATTGTCAGATTAGGCAGGTGATATTTGGCGACATAAGTCAGGATATAATATTGAACACTTATGTTCATCACCCTAATGGTAAATCAATATTAAGATGTCAGTAATCAATAACTAATTACTGATGGCGCCTAAGCAAAATAATAAGCCAGGTGTTAACAATCCAATTTGACTGCATTTAATTACATCCTAAAGAGATAATATGGCGTTAATAGTACTACTAACACAGCAAATGTGTGTTTACTTAGTTATCGTTTACTTAGTCAGTAAAACGCCATTATTTAAATTCTTTGCCGAAACATCGAAACGATTACCTCACAAAATCTTCATCTACTTAGTGTTCTCAAGCTTTTGTATTATGGCAACTTACTTTGGAGAACAAACCTCAGGAGCAATAGCCAATACTCGTGCAATGGGCGCGGTATTAGGCGGATTATTGGGTGGTCCAATTACCGGGCTTTTGGTTGGCTTAACCGGAGGCATACACCGTTATTCTATGGGTGGATTTACCGATGTTGCTTGTGCAATATCGACTACGTTAGAAGGTTTATCTGCAGGAATGATCAGCTATTACTTCAAAAAAGCCGGCAAGTCTGAAATGGCTTATCAGCCAATGGTGGTATTTGGAGTGACATTTATGGCTGAAATTATGCAGATGTCGATTATTGTATTAATCGCCAAACCCTTTGATCAAGCGTGGGAGTTAGTTAAGCTCATCGCTCCGCCAATGTTATTGATTAATTCCCTTGGTGCTGCCATGTTTATGAGTATTGTTCGCGACCAAAAAGCGATGTTCGATAAACTCTCGTCCAGTTTTTCAACCAAAGCCCTCAAAATTGCCGAGCGCAGTGTCGGATTGCTGTCAAAGGGCTTTAATTTAGAGTCGAGCAAACAAGTTGCGCAAATCGTCATAGAAGAAACCCAAGTTGGTGCGGTAGCCATTACAGACAGGAATAAATTACTCGCCTTTATTGGTATTGGCGCTGACCACCATATTCCTAATACACCCATTTCATCTCAAATCACTCTCGAGGCCATTGCACAAAATAGTGTCATGTTTGCCGATGGCGTTGACACGCCTTATTCATGTTCTCTATCCGCAAACTGCAGCTTAGGCTCAAGCTTAGTGATCCCGCTGCGCAGTAATGACGAAGTCATTGGCACGATTAAATTGTATGAGCCGAAAAACAAGCTGTTTTTAAACATTAATCGCACCTTAGGCGAAGGAATTGCCAGATTACTATCTAACCAAATACTTTATGGGCGCTTTGAACAGCAAAAAAGTTTACTCATGCAAGCAGAGATAAAGTTGTTACAAGCCCAAGTGAATCCTCACTTCTTATTTAATGCTCTCAACACAATTAGTGCGATTATTAAGCGTGACCCGCAAATGTCTAAACAGTTATTGCAGCAATTATCGCAATTTTTACGCATTAACCTAACCCGAACAACAGGGCTAGTCACCATGGCTGATGAACTTGAACATATAGACGCTTATTTGTCGATTGAACGTGCTCGCTTTATTGATAAGTTACAAGTGAGCATTGATATACCGAGTATTTATCATCACTTAAAAATGCCTGCATTTACCTTACAACCTTTAATTGAAAATGCAGTGAAACATGGTACATCGCGTATGCTTGAAGCCGGTGTTATTAATGTACAGGCGACAATTGATGGTGATGATCTTATGCTTAATGTCACGGATAACGCCGGTTTGTATCAACCATCGAACAACACCGACGGCTTAGGAATGAACTTAGTCCATAAGCGAATTCAAAATTTATTTGGCAGCCAATACGGTATTGAAGTTGAGTGTAAAGCAGATGAATTCACCCGTGTCAGTGTGCGTGTACCGTTAAAGGAAATTGACCAATGATCTCATGTCTAATCATTGATGATGAACCGTTTGCCCGCCAAGAAGTGGCCGATTTACTCGACAAACATCCTGATATAAGAGTGTTGGGGCAATGCAGTAATGCCATTGAAGCTCTACAGCAAATTAACCTTGTAAAACCTGATCTTATTTTTGTTGATATTCAAATGCCGCGGATCAATGGTATGGAGCTGCTTGCGATGCTCAATCCAGAGCAAATGCCACGAGCAGTATTTATTACCGCATTTGATGAATATGCGATAAAAGCATTCGATAACAATGCTTTCGATTACTTATTAAAACCCATCGATGAGAAACGCTTCAACCAAACCTTAGATAAAGTTAGAGCCAATATCGCGCCGCAACGGATGTCTCAGATATTACCGACGCAATTAGCTCATTTACCCTGCTACAGTGGTAATAAGCTCAAAGTTGTCGCAACCGCTGACGTTGAATTTATTGTTAGTGATATTGGCGGTATTCATGTGTGTTCAAATAAAGGTTTAAGCCATACTCAATTAACCCTAAAAGTCTTAGAGCAAAAAACCGCACTTTTTCGTTGTCATAAACAATACCTACTGGCACCGAGTGCAATTTCTGAAATTGAAATCACCGACAGCGGCGCAGAAGTCACTACCCATAGCGGTGCTAAAGTTCCTGTTTCACGCAGATATCTCAAAGAATTGAAACTGTTGCTTGGATTTCAATAGTATTTAGTTCAAAAGACATGTGATACAGGCCACATTTACTCTGCTGGTCAAACCGCTCACAGTGAATATTTACCGCTTACGCAAGACATTCAACCTGTCACAGAGTTCGCCCCAAATTGACCACCTTGATGCTTTAAAGTGGCCACACGATATAAATGGGGAGATATAAAAATGACTTGGTTTCTACTCTGTGTTGCTTTACTCATCGGCGGTTACTTTATTTACGGGACCTTTGTCGAAAAAGTATTCGGCATTAACACTCAAAGACAAACACCCGCTTTTACACAAACAGACGGCGTCGATTTCGTGCCAATGTCTAAAGGCAAAGTCTACTTAATTCAATTATTAAACATTGCTGGAGTCGGCCCAATTTTTGGCCCTATTCTCGGTGCACTATACGGCCCAGCAGCTATGCTGTGGATTGTATTTGGTTGTATTTTTGCTGGTGCCGTTCACGATTATTTTTCGGGGATGTTATCGGTACGCAATAACGGTCAATCGGTTCCTAACCTAGCGGGTAAATATTTAGGCAAAAGCGCTAAACACTTTATGAACTTTTTTGCCATTATCTTATTATTGTTAGTTGGAGTGGTGTTTATCTCTGCTCCTGCGGGCTTGTTGAGTAAACTAACTGGTTTAGATGTCACCATTTTTGTCGGTATTATTTTTGTCTATTACTTAGTTGCCACTATCGTTCCTATCGATAAAATCATTGGCCGCTTATATCCATTCTTCGGTGCATTACTGGTATTTATGTCACTGGGTCTTATCATAGCCCTAGCAGTGTCAAGCGAACATACCATGTTGCCAGGCTTTGTAATGGGCGACTTTTTTAGCAACCTAAACCCTAATGACATGCCGCTATGGCCTGCATTATTCATCACCATTGCTTGTGGAGCCGTATCGGGTTTCCATGCAACACAATCTCCATTAATGGCGCGCTGTGTTGAAAATGAGTCAAATGGTCGCTTTGTGTTCTTTGGTGCCATGATTGGTGAAGGTGTGATTGCGCTAATTTGGTGTGCTATTGCATTATCATTCTTTGGTGGTGTGGAAGGATTAAATGCCGGCATGGGTGGCAACCCCGCTAACGTGGTATACGAAGCATCTAATGGACTACTAGGCACATTTGGTGGTTTCTTGGCTATCTTGGGTGTGATTGTATTACCTATCACCTCAGGTGATACTGCATTTCGTTCAGCACGTCTAATCTTGGCTGAGTTCTTTAACATTAAACAAGTCGAGCTACCTAAGCGCTTACTGCTAGCATTACCATTATTTGCTGTTGGTGCAATGCTCACTCAAGTCGATTTTGGCATTATCTGGCGCTACTTTGGTGTTGCAAACCAAACCACTGCGGTATTGATGCTATGGACTGCAGCGGCTTACTTACTGCGCCATAATAAGTTTCATTGGATTTGTACTGTACCAGCGATGTTCATGACCTGTGTTGTCATTAGCTTTATGTTGAACTCATCAACATTAGGTGCGGGTTTACCAATGACAGTATCAACCATTGCAGGTTTAGTCACTACCGCAATTATTGCCGCAATGATTATTATTAATACTAAAGGTAAAGGCGATATAGATTCAGATGATGAAGAAAAAGTCGTATTCGTCAAAGAGCAATAATCGCTCATATTAAATAAAAACGGCAGCCTAGGCTGCCGTTTTTGTGTAGATATCTCTTTGGTTGCAATATAGGTATAATATCACCAAACTCAATTAGCTCGCACGGTCCATGACACAAGCAAACAACCCGCTTCACGGCATAAAACTAGAAACGATAGTGACTTCACTGGTTGAAAAATACGGCTGGGAAGAACTCGCATCGAGGATAAACATTCAGTGTTTCAAAGATAACCCGAGTGTAAAATCAACCTTGAAGTTTTTACGTAAAACGCCTTGGGCGCGCGACAAAGTTGAATACTTGTACCTTAAAGCTAACAAGCTGCCATTGCCGCCACCGAAAGAAGATAGTCGCGGAGCATTGACGACTAAACCTCGGCCATCAAAGGCAAAAGTAGCCTCAACGAGACCTGCAACCCACAAAGCGGCTACAGCAAAACCAAGCTCAAGCACAGCTGCAGAAAAGTCGACAACACCTGTCAATGTGGATATTTGGGGAACAAACTCAAATTAATGTATTAAGAGGTAACCATTGCAGGGGCTTATAACGGAAACTCAAAAATCAATCGCCACACTTTAAGCCCACCACCTACTTGATAACTTAATCCAAAATGCTCTATTTCAACACTGTCTAAACCTATTGCACTCAAGGTAATAGGTTTAGAAAAAGCCAACGTAGTACCAATTTCATAAGTATATGAGGTTAATACATTATCCCCAACCGGCGAGACAAATTTTAGCTTATCGAAATACCAATGTCCGGCAATAAAAAATCTCGGTTCAACCCGAGTATCCTGCCACTGCCAATCATAATTAACCCCAAAATCAATACCGCTTTTAAACACGGAATAGCCTTCTGTACTGTCATTTTGATTACTTTGATAACCCGCATAATAAATCCGATTGACCCATACTGGAGTGAATAAAGGCGCATCGAGCTTATAGAGTGCAGAAATGCCAGTTGAAAAAATGCCTACATGGCTGGAAGTTGAAAAATTATGCCCATAGCCTAAATCAACATAACTCTCTAAGGTTAACTTATCATCCACTCGCCAGTGATATTCAAGCCCAGGGGTTAACGTTATCGTACCAACACTTTTAGGAATGCTGCCTTGAGGTAAATCGTTAAATGAATAATCAAAAAAACCCAGCGATGCGGTAAAGCGAAGTTTAAGTAAATAATCGTCGGTTGAGTCAAGCACAAACCCCAAAGGAATATTGGCCACAGCAGCACTTTGGCCTGAGGTACGATAAATACCACTGCCTAAATAATTGGCAAACGCATAATGTGAAGCATCAGGTTCAGTGATTAATTGAGGGGATGTTGGTGAAGGTAATTCAGATCCATAGCTACCCATACTGCAAAAAAACAGAAGCGCTACCAAGATTAAGCGAAAAAATAGCGCTGCAAAGCGCGCAGAAGCAAATGATGATGACCCAATAAGCTGTGTGTTCTGCCCTTGTCTCATCATCATTTAAACTATTTCTGTGCCAAACTATTCATCGTGAAAATGATATTCCGACATCATATGACCTAGCTCAGTGGACTTGGTCTTTAAATATGATTCGTTGTAGCGATTTTTACCGACTTGCAACGGAATACGTTCCACTACTTCAATGCCCACATTTTGCATTGCCATCACTTTACGCGGATTATTGGTCATCAACTTCACTTTGGTCACCCCAATTTGGGTTAACATCGGTAAAATCATGTCGTATTTACGCATGTCGGCTTCAAAACCCAAACGCAAATTGGCTTCTACGGTATTAGCACCCGCATCTTGGAGCTCATAAGCACGAATTTTATTGAGTAAGCCAATCCCACGCCCTTCTTGACGTAAGTACAACAAAAAGCCTTGGCCTTTTTCAGCGATACTTTGCATGGCGGCTTGTAATTGAAAACCACAATCACAACGTAAACTAAATAATGCATCACCGGTTAAACATTCAGAATGAACACGACCTAGCATAGGTTGAGTGGGATCCAGTTGACCAAATGTCAACGCAACGTGTTCTTTACCAGTAGCAATTTCTTCGAAACCGTGCATGGCAAAAACACCCCAAGGTGTGGGTAACTTAGATGTTGCGATATATTTTATCGGCATGAATTAACCTTACGACAACTAACTGTAAAAGAAAATATTAGAACTTAGCAGGAGCAAAACCCGTGACTTCTTTTATGCCCATCTCACGGCCTAACGCCGTTAAAGGATGAACAACCACTAAGCCTTTAACCGATTTATTTAACTTACCCATATCAGCTTGTTCAGCTTTGGTTAAAGTGCGCTTAAAACCGAGCGCTTTTAGTGCTGTACCTTCTTGACTAAACTGACGCGTTTGTTGGCCTTTAATACTCGCGATTCGCTTAGTAACAGTGGCCACTTCTTTCTTAAACTGCAGGACAATCGTGGCGTCGCCACGTGCTTCAGCCGCAGCTAATTTGCGACGAAACTTGTCTAATTTATCATTCAATGTCTGCAGTTCTAGCTTTAAATTCATTTGATTACCTTAAGTGCTTTGGTGTGTTAGTGAATCGTTTACGTTTATACGTTTATCACAACACCGTTTCGGAGGCAGATTATATACCCAAAACCCCCTAAGATGCGAATAGGAAACGCTTCTTATAGACATGTACTGGTAAAGTTTTTCAACCTCGATACACAATTTAGCCAGTACTACCCTGCGAAAAACCAACGCTACTATTCCACTTTGTCCTGACCTTGTGAGCATAATTAATGATTTTTATGGTCTCGACTCACTAATTCCTCGCTGATGTAACACTTTAAAAGCTCCTCACCGCTGTCTAATTACCACTCATCTTGTTTAATTGTTCAGCAACCACATCTAGCAAAGCCGCTTTCTACAGCATTTCCGTCAAGCCACTATTGCAATACTTATGATAATCATTATCATTCGCATAAATATTAATAGAGGTCCCATGTTATGTCGCCACTGCGTTTATCACTACTTGCTATAGCTTGCCAAAGTGTATTGTTTCCCGTTTATGTTCATGCCCAAACACCTATTCCATCGCCAGAGATTATTGCACCAGCATCAAGTGATTCGAGCAGTGCATCAGACTCAGAACACTATGAGCGAATGACGGTTTACGGCAGACAAAATCAAGTAGTAATGAACTCAGGATTAGCGACTAAATCTGATATGTCGCTTATGGAAACGCCTGCAGCGGTAGTGATCGTTGATGAGACACTCATCGACTCACAAGGCATCACCAATATGCAGGATTTAGTGCGTAACATAAGTGGTGTAACCCAAGCCGGTAATAATTATGGTATTGGCGATAACATAGTCGTGCGAGGGTTAGGTGCAAACTACACTTACGATGGTATGTATGGCGGCGCAGGTTTAGGTAACACCTTTAATCCCACTCGTTCATTGACTAATGTGAGTTCTGTTGAAGTTCTCAAAGGTCCAGCAACAGGGCTTTATGGTATGGGCAGCGCGGGCGGTGTAATTAACCTTATTGAGAAAAAGCCTGAGTTTGTCAGCAAACAACTGTTTGAAGCCGAAGTAGGTCAATGGGATACCTACTCTCTTATGGCTGATTCTACAGGCGGTATAACTGACGATCTAGCCTACCGTTTAGTGGCCAAAACCGCCCATAGTACCGGTTATCGAGATCTAGGTACCGATCGCGATGAAATATATGGCTCGCTTAAATATGTGCTTAATGAAAATCAAAACATCATGCTATCAACGGCTTATATTAATGATGCCATTCCCGTCGACTCAATAGGCCATCCTATCCGCATCTATAATGCCGCCTCTGTCGAGGGCAAAACCGCAGGTGAAGTGAACTGGCAGGATTTGATCAATGATCCAACCAATAATGGCTTACAGCTAACCGATCAACAACGTCAACAATTAGCGGATTCATTAAGTGCAAACGATGGCTTAACACCTTATCAATTTGGCCATAATGGTCTTATTTCACCGATGGCGAAAGACAACAAGGGTGAAGAGTTACGCTTTAAACTCAGCCATAATGTGTACTTAACCGATAATTTGTTTTTAAATCAGCAGTTGCAACACCGTGATTACGAAACCAGCTTTGCACGTCAAACTGGGGCTTATAATTACGTTTATTGGCGACGAAATGGCGTTATTAATGCCGATCCCCGTGCGCCTTTAGTTGAGGATGGCACCTTATACCCTTTTGCCGCCCGTCGTCAGGAATATCGCAAAGTCTCGGCAGAAGAAAAGTCGTGGCAGTATTTTGCTGATTTGCGCTATGACTTCGATATCGGCAATATCAGTAACGAATTACTGATCAATGCTAACTTTGAAGACCGCGACATCCGCTTTAAACAATATTCGATTTACGATGCCGATTACACCTTGAAAGATGCCAATGGCAATCAATCCTATCAAGGAAGCTTGCCGTACATTTATGACATCCGTAACCCCAATTGGGGCGAGGGAGAGTTTGAAGAGTACGATCCGTTATTAACCAGTAATTATAATAAATCAGTAACGGCATGGGGGTTAGGTATACAACATGTGGGCTATTTAGGCGGCGGATTTACCAGCCGTATTGGGTTTGCTTTTAACGAAATAAAACAAACTTACCAACACTTAGGCGTTGATGCTCGTTACAGCAGTAGCCTTGCGGATCCACAACCAGAAGCAGACACCACAGATAACGGTATAACCTACAATTTAGGCCTAACCTATATGCCTACTGATGATATCTCTGTATTCATTAATCACTCTAAAGGTCGCACGACTTATAGTGTATTAGGTGATGTAAAAGGTAATGAAGCTGACCGTGATGATTCACAATCAATCAGTAATGATTTGGGTATTCGGATTAAAGCATTTGATGACCAATTACTGGCATCATTAGTATTGTTTAAAACCTCACGAACCAATGTAGCCTACAGCAATCCAGATTACGACAGTAGCGCAGTCACGCCTAACATTGACCCATACTTTTATAATGGTAGCGAAGACACCAAAGGGGTTGAATTAGATCTTAATGCATATTTAAGCGAACAGTGGAAAGTCAACGTTAACGCAGTTTACCAAGATGCCAGAGACAACCAAAACCCCAATAGTAATGATTATGGACAACGCCAAAAAGGCATACCTTATGTTACTGCAGGCGCTTGGGTAACTTATGCCGCAGCATTGGGCTTACCTGCGCCACTGTCATTAAGTTTAGGCGCTAAATATGTCGATGAACGCAGCACGCAGTCTAGCTCATTTGGCATACCTGACGGTTATGTCCCCAGTTATAGCGTCATCGACTCTGCTATTAGCTATGATGTTGAGCGTTATAAAATCCAACTGAACATTAATAACCTATTTAATCAAACGTATTTCGATAAGGCCATGTTCTTAGGGGGTCTTCCTGGCGAAGAGCGTAATGCGAAGTTAACCTTAACTTATCGTATTTAAAAACATATCAATCTGGATTTTGTTTGCTCGAAATCTAGATCTCAATTTAGCGCTAAATCTAACGCTAAATTGAGTAACGAGATGATGAAAGCACTGCCTGTGGCAGTGCTTTTTTTATCGCTATCTAATGAGCATAATTGACTATTTAGGCTACATGTAGGATAAACGAAGCATTAATTCAATAGCTTATCTTAGGATGTTATTTGATGGCTAATACCATTTTTAGTCCATACACCTTGACCAATGGTGCGATCATTGCCAATCGCTTAGTCAAAGCGGCAATGGAAGAGAATCTTGCCAACGTTCAGCAACAACCAGATCAAGCATTGTTCAACTTATACGATGCTTGGGCCAAGGGCGGTGTTGGATTAATAATTACCGGTAATGTGATGATTGACCCTTTAGCCATGACAGGCCCTGGTGGTGTGGTACTCACATCCAGCAGCGCACTTGAGCCGTTTATCCAATGGGCCAAAATAGCCAAGCAAAATAACGCCAGGGTGTGGATGCAAATTAATCATCCAGGCCGTCAGGTATTTAAAGCGATGGGGGGCAAAAATATTGCACCTTCAGCTGTCGCACTTGATTTAGGTAAACACTCATCGATGTTTTCTCAGCCTAAAGCAATGACAACCACTGACATTGATGATGTTATCCAACGCTTTGTCACGACCGCAAGCATGGCTCAACAAGCGGGTTTTGATGGTGTACAAGTTCATGCCGCACATGGTTATTTGTTAGCGCAGTTTTTATCACCGTTAACTAATCAGCGCGATGATGAATGGGGCGCAAGCTTAGAGAATCGAGCTAGGTTATTAATTGAAGTGGTCAAGCAAATTAGGCATAAATGTGGTGCAGATTTTGATATTGCGGTAAAGCTTAACTCAGCCGATTTTCAACGCGGTGGTTTTGATGTCGACGATGCCGAAAAAGTGATTAATATGCTCGCACCGCATCAAGTTGAAATGGTCGAGTTATCCGGCGGCAGCTATGAAGCCCCCGCAATGCAAGGTCGCAGCGCCGATGAGCGCACCTTAGCTCGAGAAGCTTACTTTTTACATTTAACCGCACAGTTAGTACTGCGTAGTCCGATTGCGTTGATGTTAACGGGAGGCATTTATCGCCTGCCTGTTGCGCAACAAGTCGTTGATGCCGGCTTTACCTTATGCGGCATTGCCAGCGCCCTTGCCTTTTATCCTGACTTAGCCAATATATGGCGCAGCAAACCTGAGTTCACCCCCACGATGCCCACAGTGAATTGGCAGAGCAAACCTTTAGCCGGGCTAGCGACTATGGCAGTCATTAAACGCCAGCTTCGCCGAATAAGCCAAGGCAAACACCCTCAAATTAATGACTCCCCCATATGGAGTTTATTGGTCGATCAATTTAACACCAGACAACGCACTAAACGTTATCGCTATGGTCTAGGTCTTTCTAATGATCAACATGTAAACGATTAGCCTCTTAAAAATTAACGTGCTAATAATGAACCCGCTAACCATTAAAGCGCTGGCATTAAACGACTAGTCTTAAAAAATGCTAGCGCTTAAAACGATAAATCTGCTGATTGCTGCTGCCACGCCATAATAACGCCGGATCGGCTTTATCTTGTTCAAACTTACCGTCGATGAGTACATCGACTAACGCCACCACAGCTTGCTGCTGTGGCGTGAGATTGGCTTGTTGATAACCAGTCCATAACCAAATGTCTTTATCGGGACATTCAGTATTTACCCTAGTCACTAATTGCAATACGGCTTCTAGATTAGCCGGATGCAGTGGGTCACCACCACTTAACGATAGGCCGCGCCGATAAATACGGCTGTCGGTTAAATCAGCAATAATCTGATCTTCTAACGCTTGGCTAAATACATGGCCAGCATCTACACGCCAAGTACTTTGGTTATAGCATCCCTTACAGGCATGTTCACAACCGCTAACAAATAAGCAGCAACGGGTACCTTCGCCGTTGATCACATCAACACTATGGTAAGCACTGTAATGCATTATAAATGCTTCACTCTGCGTTTAACTTCTTCTTGCTTACCAAAGTTAAACGGCCGCGCATCAGGACTGCCTAAATAACCACATACACGGCGAGTCACCGATACCCTACTAGGCTCATGGTTACCGCATTTAGGGCAGACAAAGCCCTTACTGGTACAATTGAACTCTCCAATGTAGCCGCAATCGTAACACTCATCTATCGGGGTGTTAGTGCCGTAATATGGCACCCTGCTGTAGCTGTAGTCCCAGACATTTTCCAGTGCTTCAATGTTGTTTTGCATGTTAGGAAATTCGCCGTAGCAAATAAACCCACCATTAGCGATGGCTGGATAAGGTTGTTCAAAATCAATTTTATCAAAAGGATTCACTTTCTTTTCAACATCTAAATGGAAACTATTAGTGTAATAGCCTTTGTCAGTCACCCCAGGTACTACACCGAACTGGGTGGTATCAAGTAGGCAAAAGCGACTACATAAATTTTCACTTGGGGTGCTATACAAACTAAAACCATAACCGGTTTCTTGCTTCCAAGATTCAGTGGCTTGTTTTAGATGATGAATAATGGCGACCGCTTTTTCACGTAGTTGCGCGTTATCAAACACATGCTCAGCATTGCCATATAAAGCATTAACCGTTTCGTGCAGGCCAATAAAGCCTAACGAAATTGACGCACGGCCATTTTTAAAAATGTCGCTAACATCATCATCGGCATTTAAGCGTACACCGCAAGCACCTTCCATGTATAAAATCGGCGCAACACGGGCTTTAACCCCGGTTAAGCGTGCAATCCGCGTATCTAACGCTTTGCGAGCAACTAACAAACGTTCATCGAGTAATTGATAAAAACGCTGCTCATCTTTACCCGCTTCTAACGCAATACGCGGTAAGTTAAGGCTAACCACACCTAAATTATTGCGACCTTCATGTACTTGTTGACCATCTTGTTCATAAACCCCCAAAAAGGAGCGACAACCCATGGGGGTTTTAAATGAACCAGTGACTTTAACCACCTGATCATAATTTAAAATATCTGGATACATACGCATAGTTGAGCAAGTTAAGGCCATCTTTTTGATGTCGTAATTGACGTCAGTAGCTTGATGATTGACGCCATCTTTAATGGCAAACACCAATTTAGGAAAGACGGCCGTTTTGCGGTTTTTACCTAAACCAGCCATGCGCACAGTTAACATCGACCGCTGAATTAAGCGAGACTCCCACGACACACCTAAACCAAAGCCAAAGGTCACAAACGGCGTTTGGCCATTGGCGGTATGCAAGGTGTTGACTTCATATTCCAACGACTGGAATGCATCATGACACTCTTTTTCGGTTTGCGTCATTGCATAACCTTCGACATCGGCTACTTGCCATTTGCGAGCCACAGCAAGGTGTTTTTGATAACTAATTTGCACAAACTCAGCCAACACTTCATCAATACGGTTAATGGTTGTACCGCCGTAAATATGGCTCGCCACTTGGGCAATAATTTGCGCAGTCACCGCCGTTGCTGTTGAGATGGATTTAGGCGGTTCAATTTCAGCATTACCCATTTTAAAACCATGAGTTAACATGCCAGCTAAATCAATTAGCATGCAGTTAAACATCGGGAAAAATGGTGCATAGTCGAGATCATGATAGTGAATTTCTCCTTTCTCATGAGCGCTAACCACATCTTTAGGTAACAAGTGAGTTTTAGCGTAATGCTTGGCAACAATCCCTGCGAGTAAGTCTCGTTGAGTTGGAATCACTTTGGCATCTTTATTGGCATTTTCGTTTAAAATGGCATTGTCTGATTGCTCAACCAAACCACGAATAGCGCAGTTTAATTTACTCTGAGTCTCACGATGAGTATCACGGTCGTGTCGATACTCAATATAGTGACGTGCCACCGACTTAAACGGTCCTGACATTAATAAGTTTTCAACTGCATCTTGTAGCTCGTGAATATCAACTTCGGTTTTGCAAGCCATTTGCTGCTCAACCGTTTGCGCTAACTGCAGCGCATATTGATGGTCAGCTTGACCTGCAGACTCCATTGCAGCCACAACAGCCTCTTTGATCCGACATCCATCAAATGCTGTCCGGCATCCATCCCTTTTCACGACTACAAGCATACAACCATCCTTACAAGCACTATATATAGAGCTTTAATTTACAAAAGACACAATATAGAGTGTATTAGATACATTAACGCTGAGTATTACTTTGATCCAGATCATAATTGTCGGCAGTACTTTTTATTGCAAATAACTTGCTATTCGCAATAGATATTGTAGGTGTGGAAAATGATTTTTATGACGGGAGATCGCATGGTAGAAAAAATTGAAAACAGCATCGCGATGTAAGATTTTGGCAAACAAGTTATCTCATAGGTAACCGTGTAGTTGTGGTTTTTAGCCGTTCAAAATGATGATTATTTCGATGACCTGGCATCAAATACAGCGTTAATGACAGTATCAACCGTATAAGTGACTTATTCATTACGACAAGATGAATAATCAGGACGAAAAGGCGCGACATGAGATTGAATAAGTCAAACTAATACAGATTGCGCCGATAACGCATCCCAGAATAAATAAGCGCCCTCTCCTTGATGCTGAACATCCATGTGATACCAATATCTGTACCACGATTAACAGGCACTACCTGATTAATCACCCATTAAGCACTTAGACGCGAACGGGTATATTGCCATCAATACACCAGTCCGACATCGCCTAAATGTTACTTTAAGGTTGCTTCAATTAAATGATGAATATCTTTAACTGCCTGCTCACCCGCTTCAATGGCCTCTTTGGCGCGATGAAACTCCATGGTGCCAATATCAGCCACATCGGGCACAATACAAATATCAGGTGGCTCGCCCATTAAACGCGAACGTTTATGGCGTTGTTCTAAAATATCCATGGATTGTGACATCACCGCCAACATACCAGGATGAGATTTTGAGCTGCCCATGGCCAGCTTATCGGTTAAGCCACTCATGTACTCTTTGCCTTTCCCCCATAAATCCATAAAGCCGGTTTCAAGCTCACGCTTTTGTTCAATAGGTTCTGACTTACTGGCTTTGCGGCTTTTTACTTGTTCTGGGATCAAATGCATTTGGCCTCGGCGATGAGCA
Organism: Shewanella vesiculosa; assembly: GCF_009994065.1. Taxonomy (NCBI): domain Bacteria; kingdom Pseudomonadati; phylum Pseudomonadota; class Gammaproteobacteria; order Alteromonadales; family Shewanellaceae; genus Shewanella; species Shewanella vesiculosa. Next base: position 123,386 of record NZ_JAACSD010000010.1, on the reverse strand, counting down.
TTTAAATCTACCGCAATAACCACATCAACGCCCATCGAACGGGCTAATGAAACAGGAACCGGATTGACGACTGCACCATCGACAACCCATCGATTACCTTGCTGCACGGGTGGTAAAAATCCAGGCATCGAACATGAAGCACGCACGGCATGGCGCAAGTCACCCTCTTTAAACCAAATCTCTTGCCCAGAATATAAATCTGTCGCCACCGCAGCAAACGGGCGCTGCAATTGTTCAATATTAAGGTCACCAATACGGTTAGCTAAAACATCAAACACTTTCTCACCACTAATAAGTCCGCCTTTACGCCAGCCTAAATCCATTAGACCAAGTACATCCCAGCTTGAAAAGCCACTGACCCAAGTTTCAAGCTCAGCCAAATGATCATTGGCATAAGCTGCGCCGACTAACGCCCCCACCGAACAACCAGCCACTTTGTCTGGGTAAATGTCTAACTTGGCTAACCCATTCAATACCCCAATATGTGCCCAACCTTTAGCGGCTCCACTGCCTAGCGCTAATCCCACGGTGAGCTTTGTCATCTTTGTTCCTTCCATACTCTGTATTCATCTTTACCATAAAGCTCGGCTTAGTCGACCAATGACCTCGTCGAACTCAGGCAATAATATAATGCTAAAAAATAGCATAACTAAAGCGACTCTTGTTGGCTATAGCAAGGTGAAACAGCTATAATCGTCGGCTTACATTTTTTAGGGGATCTACCTTTGCAATTTACCGATTTTTCGTTGGACAAGCGCCTGCTTGACAGTTTAAAGCACCTTGGCATTTCTACGCCTACCGATGTTCAAGCGCAAGCACTTCCCATTGCCTTATCAGGTAAAGATTTAATGGCATCGTCTAAAACCGGCTCAGGTAAAACCTTAGCGTTTTTGTTGCCTGCTATGCAGCGAGTGATATCCACCAGAGCATTGTCGAAAAAAGATCCGCGGGTATTGATTTTGTTACCTACGCGAGAACTCGCCCAACAAGTTTATGGCCAATTACGTTTATTAGTTGCTAATACTCAATATAAAGCCATTAGCGTACTTGGTGGTGAGAACTTTAACGACCAAGCTAAAGCCTTGGCCAGAGATCCGCATTTTATCGTTGCCACACCAGGGCGTATTGCCGATCACTTACAACAACGCCACTTATATTTAAACGGCTTAGAATTGTTGGTGCTAGACGAAGCAGACCGCATGCTCGATTTAGGTTTTGCCCCGCAATTAAAAGCCATCAACGATGCCGCCGATCATAAACGTCGCCAAACCTTAATGTTTTCGGCCACTTTAGATCATGACAGCATAGGTGATATTGCAGCAACATTACTGAAAACCCCAAGCCATGTATCCATTGGTGAGTCTTACAGTGAACACAAAGATATTGAACAACGGATTATTTTGGTTGACCATTTAGACCATAAACAAGCCTTGTTGCAGCATATATTAAGCCAAGAACAGCATAAGCAAGTGATTGTATTTACCGCGACGCGTTCAGATACAGACCGTTTAGCGACCCTGTTAGCCGCACAAGGTTTTGCGACCTCAGCGCTCAGTGGTGATTTAAAGCAATCGGCTCGTAACCAAATTATGGATCAATTTGCTCGAGGCCAATCGCAAATACTGGTGACTACCGATGTGGCATCACGTGGCCTTGATTTAATCAACGTCTCCTTAGTGATTAACTTTGATATGCCAAAGTTTGCTGAAGAGTATGTCCATCGTATTGGCCGAACAGGTCGCGCAGGCGCTAAAGGCGATGCAGTGTCGTTTGTGGGCCCTAAAGATTGGGACAGCTTTAAAAAAATCCAACTATTTTTACGTAAAAACTTTGACTTCACTGTGGTTGAAGGTTTAAAAGCCAAATTTAATGGCCTAAAAGATAAGCCTCAAGCAGCTAAAGCCGGTACCAGTGCAAAAGCCGCCGTAACCAGCAATAGAGCTAGCGTGGCGAAAAAAGCCAAAGCAGCCCCTAAAAGTGATAAACGCTTTATTACCGGGGTTGATGTGGGTGATGCACCTGTGCGCCGTAAAGTTAAACCGATTGTCATTATTGAAGACGACGGAACAACAGAAGACTAAACGGCACATCAATCGCTGATAAACTGCGATGACAGAATAATCAATGTAGGGCAGAACACTGCCCTACAACAAATGAACAATAACGAGCATGCTAACAGCATTATCGTATGAATAAACCAGTAAGGATTAACATGAAAATTTGTGGTGTGGAATTAAAAGGCGGCGAAGCCATTATCTGTTTACTGACCTATGAAGGCGAAACGTTTAACGTGCCAGCATGTCGTAAAGTTTCATTCAGTATTTCACAATCAGCTAGCACTGAATCCATTCGTGAATTTGATTTTGCGTTTAAAAAACTAATGAGCGATTATAAAGTTGACGAAATCGCCATTATTGAACGTGAGCAAAAAGGTAAATTTGCAGGCAGTGCCACCAGCTTCAAACTTGAAGCGACACTACAATTAATGGACCTTCCGGTTTCGCTTATTTCTCCTTTAACCATTAAAGAGCAACTAAAGCGCAACCCACCACAAGTTGACTTTGACTCATTGGACCTAAAACGCGTCCAGTTAAATGCTTTTGACGTTGCTTATGTTCAACATAATCGACTCATTTTCGGTAAAGTGTAAACACAGAACCGTTGTATTGTGGCGTTACCCATACCGAAAAAACGGTCGCGGTAGCGCCAGAACTAATCAGTTGATTTATGACAGACACTAAAACTAAAACGCTCAAAGCCCCGCCTAAAATGCCAGTCAAATCGGCGAGCCAGTCATTAAAACCCAAAGCAGACCTCAGCCTGCTAGTCACTAGCGCGGATATCAAAAAACAGCAGAGTGAACAGAGCCCTTTACGTTACCTAAACGGTTATCGGCCTGATGTTGTTGATAAAATCCGCCAATTGGTTGATACCAATGCATTGGGTGATCACTTTCTAACCCGCTACCCCAAAGTACACCAAGTACGTACAGACAAAGCCTTATATGATATGGCCATCGCATTAAAAAACACCTACATGCGTCAGTCAGACCCATTAGCCAAAGTCATTTTTGATGAAAAAATTAGCTTGAGCCATCACGCGCTAGGTTTGCATTCTTATGTTAATCGCCGTCAAGGCAATAAAGTCAAAGCCAAAAATGAGATTAGAATAGCCTCACACTTAAAGCATATTCCGTTTGAGCTTTTACAAATGGTCGTGGTGCACGAACTGGCCCACTTGCGCGAAAAAGAACACAACAAAGCTTTTTATCAGCTGTGTACTTTTATGCTCGCCGATTACCATCAATTAGAATTTGATATGCGAGTATGGTTAGTCGCTGAAGAAGTCGGCCAATCGCCCTACGGAAAATAATCGAAGGATTTTAATCATTGCCAACTCGCATCAGGCTTCCAGTTCTTCATCCACGCGGGGATATCACAGGCAGGCATAGGTCTGGCAATGCCATAACCTTGTGCTAATTCACAGCCTAGTTGTAATAATGCAGAGCCATGTTCAACAGTTTCAACACCTTCAGCAATCACGTCACGTTTAAATGATTTCGCTAGGGCGATTACGCCTCCAACAATGGCGAAATCGTCAATATTACTCAACATGTCTTTGACAAAGCTCTGATCTATCTTAATCAAACTGGCAGGCAAGCGCCTAAGGTAAGTTAGCGACGAATATCCAGTGCCGAAATCATCTAAAGCAAAATGGACTCCTAGGCTCATGCAGTCATTCATGATAATTGACACATGATTAACATCTTCTAATGCGCTGGTTTCCAGCATCTCTAGCTCTAAATAGCGAGGTTCAACATTGGGGTGGGCAGCGAGAAGATCCGTTAACGTCTGTATGAAGCCAGGTTGCATTAATTGTACTGCCGCAATGTTAACACTAGTACTTACCGGGAGATCAAGCGCCATAGCTTGCCATTGGCCGATTTGTGTTAATGCGGTATCAATAACCCATTCACCTATTTCAATCATCATGGTGTGATTTTCAATTACAGGCAAAAACTCGATTGGACTTAATAATCCGCGCTCTGGATGTTGCCAACGAATAAGCGCCTCAACGCCCACTACTGTACCTATCTTCATATTAACTTTAGGTTGGTAATAGAGGACAAACTGATGATGATCTAAAGCATAGCGAATAGCCTCTAGACTTTCTCGTTGTATTTTAACGGCATCATCTTGCGCGGTATCAAATAAATGATAACGATTCTTGCCGGATTCTTTAGCCATATACATAGCTTGGTCGGCATGCCTCATCAATAAATCAGCATCTACATTATCTCGCGGATAAAGCGTAACACCAATACTGGCGGATATATTGAGTACCACACCACTAACGGTTACAGGCTCTGACGCGGCCAATAATAGCCGCTCCAATACTGGCTCACAATCTTCAACTTTGGCTAAATCGGCCAACACAGCGACAAATTCATCACCGCCAATGCGGCTTAAGCTGTCACCTTCACGAAGCGCCTCTTTCATCCGGATCGATAGTGCAATAAGCAGTTCATCACCGATATCATGCCCATAGGCATCGTTGACCATTTTAAAACCATCTAAATCTAGAAATACCACCGCTAAGGACTGTCCGTGTCGACTGCACTGCAGCATGGCTTGAGATAATCTGTCTGCCAGCAATACCCGATTGGGCAAATTGGTCAGTACATCATAATGCGCAATACGTTCTAATTGTTCTTGATGCTGTTTCATCGGCGTAATGTCGCTCGCTAAAGAGACATAATGGGTCGTTATACCGTTTACATCACAAACTGCACTGATGGTCTGCATTACTGCATACACTTCATTATTTTTACGGTGATTCCAAATTTCGCCATACCAGTATCCTTCGTTGACGATGGCTTGCCACATATCAACATAGAACTCTGGTGATTGACGTTCTGACTTGAGAATGCGAGGGGTTTTCCCTATCGCCTCTTCACGGCTGTAACCTGTGATGTCACTGAAGGTCTTATTGACTTCGATAATAAGACCTTCAGCATCCGTGATCATAATGCTTTCACGAGCATGAGTGAATACCTTGGCGGCAAGGGCTAATTGTTTTACGCGCTGCTCTTTCTCTGCGTTGGCCAGAACTAACTCGTCTGCCCGCTTATCTTTCTCTTGGTTTTGAAAAGCCAGTTCTATGTTAGCAAGGGCTAATTCATTAGCACGCAGCTCTTTGTCTGCATTGGCCAGAACCAACTCGTCTGCCCGCTTATCTTTCTCTTGGTTTTGAAAAGCCAGCTCTATGTTAGCAAGGGCTAATTCGTTGGCGCGCTGTTCTTTGTCTGCGTTGGCCAGAACCAACTCGTCTGCCCGCTTATCTTTCTCTTGGTTTTGAAAGGCCAGCTCTATGTTAGCAAGGGCTAATTCGTTGGCGCGCTGTTCTTTGTCTGCGTTGGCCAGAACCAACTCATCTGCCCGCTTATCTTTCTCTTGGTTTTGAAAGGCGAGCTCTTTGTTAGCTCGGTTTTGACTATCTTCAGCTTGTTTTCTATCACTGATGTCAATCATAGCGGCAAGACAATCTGTGCCTGTGATACCGAGATTAGCCTCAATATCGAGCCAAAGCGTATTATTACTCACTTGGCCTAATACTTCGCAAGATTGAATACCACTACCGCTAAAGGCTTTTCCTAAGCAACGTTTAAAAATTTCACGATATTGTGCTGTGACATAGTGTGAAAACGGTTTGCCGACTAAGTGATCGCGATCAATACCCAATAGGCTGGCACCTCGTAAATTGACTTGACTAATCATGCCATTGAGATCAAATACAAAGTAAGCAATCGGAGCAAATTCAAATAACTCGGTGTAACGATAATATAACCGTTCTGTTATCCGAGCTTGCTTTAACTCCTCATTTTGCATTTCCAATTCAATCTGATGAACCTGCAACTCATGGAGCATCTTTTTGGCTTCATAGTCACTAGAAGGAGATTGCGTATCACTAGTTTGTTTTTTCAGTTTAGCTTCCGCACGCTCACGTAGCACTTTGGTAGACAGCTTGGCTGACTTAGGAGTAGTCTTCATAAGCTAGGCCTGATCTTACGTAACTCTGATTCAAGCAGCTTGGCTTCACTGATATCGGTAAAGGTGATCACCACACCATCAATCACATCATCTTGGGTACGGTAAGGCATGATACGGACTTTGAACCAACGTTGGTTTTTAGCAGTTATTTCTTTTTCTATGAAGATAAGCGTCTTCAATACTTCCTTTGAATCTTCTTGTAGCAGGACATAATCTAATTCCGTAACGATATCAGACAACGCACGGCCCACATCACTTTGGATAAGCTTAAATAAATGCGTCGCATAGTTAGTGAAGCGGCGAACATGCAGTTCATTATCCAGAAAAATGGTGGCAATTTGAGTACTATTAAGCAGATTTTTCATGTCGTTATTGACCCATGACAAATCATCCACTTTTGATTGCAGCTCATTATTGACGGTTTGCAATTCTTCATTCATTGACTGCATCTCTTCTTTGGATGTGGTCAATTCTTCATTGGTGGATTGCAATTCCTCATTGGCAGATTGCAGCTCTTCATTGGCAGACCTTAGCTCTTCTTGAGAAGATTGCATTTGCTCGCGAAGTGATTGGATTTCGTCATAGGCCTGTTGCAGTTCGGCCTGAGTTTCTTTGGCTAGTGAATCGCTTTTTCTACGCGGATATGGGGGCGGTGTCGCCACCTCAGTAAAGACCACCATCATCAAGCCGAGCAAAGCTTTTGGTTTAGAAATAGCTTGTACGGTCAAATTGATCGTACATGTGTCTATGCTTAGATTTTTAATGATTACGGGATCGACTTGCATCTGGGCATTCTTCATAGCCAGGTCAAGTTGATATTGCAGTTCTTCACGCACCATCACATGAATATTCCAGTTGGCTTTTCCTGCCGCGGGTTCTAAATATTTTCCAGTGCGGCCATTAATATAAATAATGTCACCTGCCGCATTAACCAAAACCGCTGCTGGAGAAAAGTGCTGTAGGAGAAGTTGATCAGCCTGCATTTGTAGATTAGTAATCGTTGTAGTCATCTTACTGGTTCTCTCAGGTTCATTTTCTACTAAAGATATAATCGGAAATATCCTGGGTAAAAAGTCGACTTTCGTCTGCGGTGCAGGGCCATCAATGCGGGTGTATATGCGTGTATTTTCTTTGAGCTCTGAGAACAACGAAGTGTAATGACCAATGGTTTCAGCACTTCCCAAAATTAACATACCTTGAGAAGTTAATGAGTAGTGGAACAAGGGGATTAACTTCTTTTGTAATTCCGGTCCCAAATAAATCAGCAGATTACGACAGGTAACAATATCTAACTTAGTGAACGGTGGATCCATGATGATATTTTGTGGCGCAAAAATGACCATGTCTCGAATGCGCTTATTAATGCGATAACCACTTCCATCTTTAATGAAGTATCGATTCAATTGCTCTGGCGAGACATCAGCCTCAATACTTGCTGGGTAATAACCTTTTCGTGCAACATTGATGGCATCCTCACCAAGATCAGTTGCAAAGACCTGTAATGTGAAATGCCCTTTTGGCTTAACATCATCCAATACACCCATAATCGTCATCGCAAGCGAGTAAGCCTCCTCGCCGGTAGAACAAGCCGTTACCCATGCTCTAAGTTGTTTACCTTGTGGATAATGAGCCAACAGTGCAGGAAGTGAGACGCGCTTAAGCTGCGCCCACACTTTTTGGTCTCGAAAAAAATGAGTAACCCCTATTAATATTTCTTTGAACAGCAGGTCTTGCTCTTGCGGATTATCACGCAAATAGTGCGCGTAGAGTTCAATGTTTTTAAGCTGATGCAAATCCATACGTCTTTCTATACGACGATAGATAGTGTTTTTCTTGTACAGTGAGAAGTCATTGCCACTGCGTCCACGTAAGATAATAATAATCCGCTCAAGCGCGCTTGTTGACATGAGCTCCGCACTCGACTCAAAATCGTTTGGTACACCGCGAGGGCTATGTTTGAGAAAAGCGATAATCTGTTCTGGTAAAGCTTCAGCAGGAGCAACGATGTCAGCCAGTCCAGTATTAATCGCGCTATAAGGCATTGAATCAAATTTGGCAAACTCAGGTGATTGCACCACAGACACCCCAGCATTTTCTTTAATGGCGCGTAAACCTAGGGTGCCATCAGACCCCATACCAGACAAAATAACCCCTACAGCCCGCTCATTCTGATCATTAGCCAAGGCCCGAAAAAAGAAATCAATCGGTAAACGCAATCCGCGACTGGCGATTGGATCAAGCAGAAATAGCGATCCGTGAAGCATAGATAAATCTTTATTAGGTGGTATCACATATACACAGTTCGGCTTAACTTCCATCCCATTGCTGGCTTGGGTGACTTTCATTAAGGTGGTGCGTTGCAAAAGCTCAGGCATAATGCTTTTGCGAGTTGGGTCAAGGTGTTGAATAACAACAAATGCAATGCTGCTGGGAGTTAATACATGGGAAAAAAAATCTGCCAATGCTTCCAAGCCACCAGCTGAAGCACCAATACCCACAATGATAGGTGTATTCACCACAGCCAACCTACTGTAATCCTTAAGTGGCTTAGTCAATGTTTTACTTTGGTTTTTCATTGGGTGAGCTTTTTATTATGCATGCATTGATTGTAGACGAATTAATCAGACAAGTATGTCAACTCAATCACTGCGGGACAGTAATTTATCCATTAAGCATACCTTTGGCCTAAATATGAGTGACTTTATTAACGCAGACCTTTGTTTGTTGATAAAAAGCGTCTAAGTTTGTGCGTGAAACGGTGAGGCGGTTTATTTTTAAAAGTGCTTAGCTTGTACTTTTAGCGGTCAAATAAATTGAACACCGTTTGCGATTTTTTTCTTAAGGTTGTGAGTACCGAAAACGGATAAAAGCTACAGAGCTAAGTGATTGAGGCCATATCTCTGAGGCGGTCGAAAACAGCAACTATTCCGGAGTCTCCCATTAAATTCATCTCAACATTATAAATACTTATATATTTATTACCCCCTGCCGAAGGCAATTGATTGTATTTAATTGATGCTCTAAACAAGCTTTGAGACATAACAGTGACGGGCAAAGATGTCTGAGTTTGAGGGCAAACGGTTGGTGTATCCCCCCTCGGTTATATGAACTTAGACATGCACCTGTTTTTGACTATTTGTACTACTTAGCGCTGATATTCTCATAAATAGGATGAGTGCCAACAATGGCAAAGCACTGCCAATTGCCGCGACGTAAATCCAACCACCATGGGCATACACAACACTGGCCAATATAGAACCAAGGGCGCCACCAATAAAAATACTCGTCATATATAGTGCATTCAAACGACCACGACTGTGTGATCAAGTGTGTAGACGGCTCGCTGACCTAGCACCATATTCATTTGCACGGCTAAGTCGAGTAATACGCCGGTTAGCGCCAGAAATATCACACCATGCGGCAGATTAAAAAAAAACGGAACAAAACTAATCACGGCTAACACCATGGCAAAATTTGACATTTTTTCGGTGTGCCCCGCATCCGCCATTCGTCCTGCAATAGGCGCAGCAACAGCACCTATTGCACCAACTAATGCAAACAACGCAATTTGCGTTTGGCTTAACCCTTAGACAGATGACAACAGTAATGGCGCAGCGGTCCAAAACAAGCTGAATGATGCAAACATTAACCCTTGATACAAAGCACGCTGGCGTAATAAGGGATAGCGCTTAAATGGCACTACTTAATGGGCGAAGGCATACCATGAGGTGACGAGCGAAGATACTGCGGTGGTGCAGTCACTTGCGCCCCTAATTCAGCGGCCGCATGCCAAACCCAATGTGGGTTGTAAAGGATCCCTCGAGCTAATGCCACGGCATCGGCCTTGCCAGTGGCGATGATCTCATCGGCCGCCTTTGGCTTGTCTATTAAGCCCACCGCAATAACCGGGATATCAACAGCGTGTTTTATGGCGTCAGCAAATGGCACCTGAAACTCTGGTGCAACGGGGATCTGTTGTTGAGGACTTAATCCTGCTGTGCTGACATGAATAAACTGACAGCCCTTAACGGTAAGGGCTTTGGCTAATATAATACTTTGCTCAAGATCCCAGCCACCATCGACCCAATCGGTAGCTGAAATACGCACTCCAAGCGTGATCTTATCGGATACTGCAGCGCGGATGGCATCAATGATCTCGAGCAATAAACGCATACGGTTCTCAATGCTTCCACCGTATTGGTCATCACGCTGATTCGACAATGGAGATAAAAATTGATGGATTAAATATCCATGGGCAGCATGCACTTCGATGGCATCAATGCCTAATCGCTCTGCACGTTTAGCCGCTGCGGCAAAATCTGCCACAATATGACCAATATCGATAATGCTGGCGGCTTCTGGTCGCGGTCCATCAAGGGTAAACGGTATTGGTGAGGGGGCAACGGGTTGCCATCCGTTCGGTTGATCAGCAGCGATAATATTGCCACCATCCCATGGTTTTTGAGTTGATGCCTTACGGCCAGCATGTGACAACTGAATGGCAATGGGCATAGTGGAATAACGGCGAGCAACAGCCAATGATTTAGCGAGTGCCTGCTCTGTTCTGTCGTCCCATAATCCCAAATCGGCATAGGTAATACGCCCAGTCGGATTGACCGCCGTGGCTTCAAGAATGAACAATCCTGCACCAGATAATGCAAATCGTCCCCAATGCAAAGTATGCCAATCCGTTGCGGCGCCTTCATCTGCTGAATACTGACACATTGGCGCAATTATGACCCGGTTTTCCAAAGTTAACTGACCCATTTTCAGGGATTCAAACAAATGACTCATAAAAAGGTTTCCTTGTTGATATAAGGTGACACAGGTGACTCATGGATCGGCGTCAGTAGTAAATATAAATTCGTGGTAACAATAGATCTAAACGACTTAGGTTTAGTCTTATTTTTCTTCGCTACACCATTAGCCTATTTATCAACAATCAGCTAAATACTGTTAACCCGTTGATAAAATTGTTTCAAGTGGCTTAGGTAGATACGTTAAATTGTGCCATAGCTTAGCTGGTAATAATCACGCTAATGAAGAGATTATGACCCAGAGACGAGAGCTCAAGCGTACTGATGATTTTAATCAGACATGATAAAGGAATAACTATCACAGCAGAATATCGACTGGACGCAAAACACCATTGCTTATTTTGCAACACTCGCCCCGTAGCGTATATCAGTTTATGAACCTGTGAGTTAATCGCTGATTATGTAACTATCTCTCTAATGAAATCGATAAACGCATTAACCCTTTTCGAACCACGATGATTAGGTAAATATAAGGCCGAAATTGCCGCACTGGAACTGTTGGGATTAACTTGATATGACGTCAGTAAACTGATCATTTGGCCACTATTAATGTCTTGTTGAATTAACCAATCTGGTAATAAAGCAATACCATGGCCTGATAACACCACTTCTCTGATCACTTCAACATTATTGGTCTTTAGCTTACCTTTAATAGGGATCCGTTGCTCTTCGTCTTCAGACAAAAACGTCCAGACCAGCTGACTACTAAAGCGCAAACATTGGTGATATAACAAATCTGCTGGTTGCTGTGGCAGGCCATATTGTTTTATATACTCTGGACTGGCAACCACTAGCCTTCGAAACTGACCTAGGGGTCGACTGATTAATTCTTCGGTCGGTGCAGCAGAACCCAACCTGATGGAGAGATCGATGCGCTGGGTAAATAAATCAGTAATGTCATCACTGAGCTGCAAATCCAAATCTAATTTGGGGTATTGATGCAAAAAACGGCCAATGTGTGGTGCAATAACAAAACTGCCAAATGTTGTTGGCACTGTCACGCGCAGTGGACCTGATGCCTCATCTTGGCTGTCTTTTATTTGTTCATCGGCATCTAACACACTGTCGAGAATTTTCCTCGCACTCATGTAATAAGCCATGCCCGCATCAGACACAGTAATTTGACGAGTTGAACGGTTTAACAGCACGGTACCGAGCTCAGATTCAAGCGAATCGACCATGCGAGTTACCGATGACGTAGCCACCGAAAGATTGCGTGCCGCCGATGAAAATCCCTTCGCATCAACTGTCTCAACAAACATTTTCAACGCCAGTAATTTATCCATCTAAGATCGTACTACCTCATTATGGTTTCTAACTTATTCAACGCGACTTAGGTTATCACCACGATAAAAATAGCCGTTACACGCTATTTTGCAGTGTAGCCTACTGCTCTATTGTATTCAGTACAATTGATAATTTTACGGTTTTTTTACGCGATATACTGCTTATCATTTGATATTGTTACTTCACTGAATTTTAAGTGATAAACAGCATTATGTGGGCAAATTTAATTTCAACTCGCTATATTTTTAGTTTTGTAGTGCTATTTTTGGTATTAACAAGTGCCTGGATTATCGATTATGTATGGGATTCACCAGCTGTAATATTATTGCTATTACAATTGGCCATCGTGGTTATCGCGTTGCAATGTAGCATCAAGCTTGCCTATTTTTCTGCCATCATTGAAGCATTAAGCTTCAATTTTTTGTTCACCACGCCGCGTTATTCACTACAAATGTTCAACATTAACGACATCATGAATTTACTGGTGTTTATTTTTGTGGCATTTGCTACAAGCAAGCTGGCGCAACATTACCGTCGTCAACAGCATGAATTAAAGCAGGCGCAACTTAGAAATAGTATCTTATTGTCCGTGTCTCACGATCTGAGAACGCCACTGGCGACCATTATTGGCACATTAACGACACTCAAAGAATACATGGCTAAACTTAGCGAGTTTGAAAAGCAGGAGTTGCTCGATAGTGCAACTGCTGAAAGTCATCGATTACATCAATACATTGAAAATTTACTGCAAGCAACCAGAATGCAGCATGGAACATTGACGTTTAAAAAACTGCCTGTGTCTATTGTTAGTGTGATTGATCGTGTTGTTGAACGTTTTAGCGATGGCTCGAACCGAATTGCCTTGAACACGGAAAAGGTTTCGCAGTTATACATTAGTAGCTCATTGATTGAGCAGGCGATATTTAATGTTGTTGATAATGCCCTCCGATATTCCCCGAAAAATAAATCTGTCAGTATCAGCCTTTATTGCGCCCAAGATTATGTTCATATTGATGTCCAAGATCATGGCCAAGGCATTGATCCCAAATACGCAGACAATATATTTGAGCTTTTTTATTCAAGCCACGATCACCAACCTAGTGACTCTGGCAGTGGATCGGGTATTGGACTTGCCGTTTCAAAAGGCATAATTGCCGCGCATCAAGGCCATATTTCGTTCATTCCTGTTGAGCAAGGCTGCTTAATCCGCATTGCGCTCCCCATAAGTAAACCTGAGGCATAAATGACTTATAAAATACTGGTCGTTGATGATGAACCGCAAATACATACCTTTATTCGTATTTCGTTAACGGCTGAAGGTTATTGCTATGTTGGTGCGCAGTCTATTGAAGAAGCTAAAACTATATTCAATCAACAGCGTCCTGAAGTGATTATTTTAGACTTAGGTTTACCTGATGGAGATGGCATAGATTTCCTTAACTATGTTCGCCACAGCAGCAAAACACCTGTGCTTATTTTGACAGCAAGAGATCAGGAAGACGAAAAAATCCGCTTATTAGAGGCAGGAGCAAACGATTATCTGATCAAACCCTTTGGTGTAAGAGAGTTAATCGCACGTATTAAGGTATTAGTGAGAGATTTAGTCATCAATGAGCCTGTCACAGATGTAATCAAACATGGGGCATTAAGCTTACAAAAAAGTACTCATCAGTTCTGGCTTAATGGTAATGAATTAGCGTTAACAAAAAAAGAGTTCGCCTTTATTGAGCTCTTACTGGCTCAGCCGGGAAATCTGGTTAAGCAAGAAGTCCTGCTCAAACGGATTTGGGGACCGAGTCATCAGGAGGACACTCATTATCTGAGAATTATGGTTAGCCAATTACGTAAAAAACTCAATAACACTGCTGAGCAACCATTTATCAAAACCGAAGCCGGATTAGGTTATCGATTAAATATAGTGACGGATCCTGAAGATCAGTGATCGCTCGGAATATAAAGTTATCAATCGGGCTATTTCGTTTTCTTTTTATCAACAAAAATACAGGTCATAAATGGCACATTTTACAGTAATTGGCTTAGGCCGTTTTGGAGTGTCAGCTTCTTTAGAGCTGATCCATTTAGGGCACACGGTAACAGGCGTGGATCTTGACCCTAAAATTGTCGAGAAATACGCAGAAGATCTAACCGAGTCGGTTATATGCGACTCTTCAGATGAGAGCGTTTTGAGGGAGCTTAATCTGTGTACGAGTGAGGCGGTGTTGGTGGCAATTGGAGAGGACATGCAATCAAGTTTGCTCTGTACTCTGGCCCTTAAAAATATTGGTGTTAAAAATATTTGGGTAAAAGCCAGTACCAAAGCCCATCATACTATTGTGTCTAAACTCGGGGTACAAAGGATCATTCATCCCGAAGATGAAATGGGCATTCGAGTGGCTCAGTCACTCAATTATCCTATGGTGAATAATTATCTTGCCATTGGTCATGGCATTTATGTTGTGGAGATCCATATAAAACAGATCCTCAACGGTCAGACATTATCGCAAGTATTAGGCGACGTAAAAAACACCATTAAGCCAATAATGGTTAAACGGGAGGAAACTATTTTCTCTCAGCTCGAGCCTTTATTTGTATTACAGGCTAACGACATCTTGCTGCTGTGTGGCACTCGTGCTCAATTAAAATACGTTGCGCCAAGGCTGGTATAACATGATTTTATGGCATCCCTCTATCACGCCTATTGAGCGAAAACCCAAAGCGGGTAAGAAGTTATTTGCAGCACCGCCGCTTATCTTATGTGGCAGCTTTGTCGTATTAATCTTGCTCGGGTCAGTGTTATTAAAATTACCGATAGCCACTTATGTCCCAATAAGCTGGCTTCAAAGTATCTTCACTGCTACCTCAGCGGTAACGGTAACAGGATTAGTCGTTGTTGATACCGGCACGGTTTTCACGCCTTTTGGTCAGATTGTTATTGCCATATTAATTCAATGTGGTGGTTTGGGTTTGATGACGTTTGCCATTGTGACCTTAATCGCATTAGGGGGTAAGATTGGCTTTTTACAAAGTACTGTCGCACGAGAAGCATTTAATCAAACCGACTCGTCAACCTTAGTTTCAACAGCGAAATCAGTGATCATTTTTGCGCTCATTGTTGAATGCATTGGTATGCTGATTTTGACCCTGTATTGGCGTAATGAATTAGGTTGGGAAAAAAGCCTATTTCATGGCTTTTTTTATACTATAAGTGCATTTAACAATGCTGGTTTTGCACTCAGTGCGGACAGCTTGATGCCTTACGTTGATGATGTAGTGGTGAATATAACGATTACGTCGCTGTTTGTTATTGGCGGACTAGGATTTTCTGTTTGGATTGATCTTAATCGAAATCGAAAATGGGCGCGTTTAACTGTCTATAGCAGAATGATGATTTTGGGAACCATTTTCATTAATGCAATCGCTGTTATCCTGATTTACCTTATTGAATATGATAACCCAAATACATTAGCGCCATTGAGCGAGTCTGGAAAATGGTTAGCGTCTTGGTTTCAAGCATTAACCCCCAGAACCGCGGGCTTTAATACACTGGCGATTGATCAACTTGAAGATGCAACTACGGCAGTCATGTTGATGTTAATGTTTATCGGTGGCGGCTCGATGAGTACAGCAAGTGGCATAAAAGTGGTGACATTTATGATTTTAATATTAGCCACTTACTCCTATTTTAGGCGTGATGAAGCGGTTTACGTGTTTAAACGTGAAATTCCAAAAGAAACCGTCAGCAAAGCGTTTGCGTTAACCATCATGTCTATCGGAGTCAGTTGTTTAGCCATATTTTCTTTGTTACTCAGTGAGAAAGCCCCTATGTTGGATATCATTTTTGAGGCAATCTCGGCCCTAGGTACAGTTGGCTTATCAAGAGGTTTAACTGCCAATCTGTCTAGCGCTGGCGAACTTATCATTATCTTCCTGATGTTTATGGGACGCTTAGGACCGTTAACATTGGCCTATTTCCTCGCGAGCCCTCGGACTACCAAGCTGCGTTATCCATCAACCAAACTGGCTATTGGATAACTTATATCAACAAAGATTAGACAACCGAATATCATTTTTTGATTATAAAGTTTGATCACTTTCAAACTCACTTTTGGACATTTCCGAGTTGGAACATTAATGTTAATTCGTGAGTTTCAGGTTAAATTTTCTATGTGTAACGAATAGTTAAGAGGAAAAAAATTATTGACTAAAATTAGCGACGAAGGAGCAAAAGCCAACGGTTTTTTGTCCTTTTAAACGACTTATTATGAGTAAGTTACACCGTAGTTGTAATCTGTTTAATTACTTTCGCAGGATTACCACCGATGACAACATTGCTACCAAAGCTCTTTGTAACTACTGCCCCTGAAGCAACAACTACGTTATCACCTAAAGTCACTCCAGGATTAATTGTTGCGTGCCCCCCAATCCAGCAGTTATCTCCGATAGTAATTGGTTTAGCAAGTTCTAGTCCGCTATTTCTCTCAATTGGGTCTAAGGGGTGGGTTGCAGTATAAATGCCTACTTGTGGTGCAATCATACAATTGTCGCCAATTCGAACCTCTGCTACATCTAAAATAACACACCCAAAGTTAACGTAAAAATTTTCTCCAACGTGAATGTTAGAACCGTAATCACAGTTAAATATTGACTCAATATGTATATTTTTACCCGTACTACCGAACAGAGACTTTAATAATTTAGTTCTTACCTGTAAATCTGCTACAGAGGTTTGATTTAACTTCTCTGTCGTTAGGCGAGCACTTAATCTCATCTCAACAAGTTCTTTATTGCTAGGATCATACAATTCCCCTGCTAGCATTTTTGATTTTTCTGACACTTGATGAAGCTCCTTAATACAAGATTTACTCATAACACCCCAAGCAGCGGAAAGCGCGAACGCTGTGGCGCAGCCAGTGACTGATTGTCCGATAACTTGGTTTGTTATGTGTTACCAAACTCGTACCTTTATTTCTAAATAAATGGAGGTTTCGTCCAACTCTCCAGATGGCATAATTGTAATTGACTTGGTTTCAACTAATTTATCGACCGCTACAGCTTCATGCAACCAGAAGTCTTCACGATCAATAAGTTGTTCTGGATATCCACCGGCACTGTGGTAGTCGTTATCTAATATTTCGATGGAAATAACATCAACCAATTCACCATCTTCAAGCAAGGGACCTGCGTGGCTAATCTTCCCGTTTGTAATTTCAAATTCAGAAGACTCCCACCACTCATCTGAACCCACAAGAGGGTTTTGATCGAAAAAGCTGGGAAAGGCAGCAGCAATTTCTTCATTTATATCTGTTGCCCACTCACAAGATTCTGACTTAAGGTCAAAAATTATTGTCACAAAACCTCCAGTAACACATAACGCCCGCCGATGCTGCAATTATGAGTGTTTTGCAACGAAGTTGCAGCGAGTAATGTCCAAGCCCAACTTGTTGGGTGAATATAAGGCGCTTGTTATGCACGTTTGTCTACTTTCCATGGTGGGTTTAAACGATTTTTACCAGCCCAATAAAGCTTTATTTTATTACCAGACGGATCTTTAATTATCGCTTCTTTCCAAAGATAACGCTGTTCTGTTGGTTCTTGTTCAAAGACAATACCTTTTTGTGCTAGGTTTTCACATAGTTCTTCAAGGTCTTCGTGCTCGAAATAGATAACTGAATGATTTTCAAATTTGTCGTTTTCGAGAGAAAGAGAAAAGGTAGAATCGCCGTCTGGACAAGAGAAACGAGCATAATGGGGGGTATCAACTATTTGAGTGAAGCCCAGCTTTAGATAAAACTGAACAGCATCTTCCATATTTTTAACGGGTAAAGTTACCTGATTAAGTTCCATCTATCCTCCAAGTGCATAACGCTTTGCTAAGCGGCTATAAATGGCTGGCTATAATAACGAGGAACGAGCACAGCCAGCTGTTTGTGTCAGTTTAAGTAACTTGTTATACGAATTTTCTGCATAGAGCCTTAACTTTATCATGACTATCCATACATTTTACAAGCTCGGATTCTGAAGTATTATAAAAACTTAAAACATCGTGAGTTGAAGATATTGCAACATTAATTGTGGATGACAAAATAAAGAGTAAATCAGCATCACTAATTTTAGCGGTCATAACTACTCTATCATTTTCAAAATTTTTAGATGCTAATGCACTTATATTTCCGTGGGTATAACGACACAAAGTATTATAAACAGTTGAATAAAGATCTTCACAACCAGCTTTTTTGAAGCGTTCAAAGATATTAATACTATTAGTTTTTTCTTCTTTTAAGTTTTCAATATGTTTGGGACTTGCTTTAGCTATACCCTTGTAATAAGGGTTAGACTCAGAATGTTTTTTTAAGTTTTTATACATAGAGTCAGCTTCCGCTGCCATGATATTTTTTACATAGTCCTCATCTGAAATTAAACACCGAAGATCAACGAATGACTCCAGAGTACTCCGCATTAAAATCTGAGGTGAAACAAAACAATCACTCTTAACTAATACAATGGTTTCTTCACAAAGTGAATTTATTCTTACCCATAAAGCCAAAATAAATTTTGATCTGTCATCGGTAAAATTTAAACTTTCCAAATAGATATTTCGAAAATCACAAAATTCATCCCATATTTGATAAAACGACGCTTTCATAAATGCCTATTCGTATAACGCCGCAATTTGCACACGGAGTTCCGCAAGATTACCTTGTTAAATGCTGAGTTCAATGATTTCACCATCTTTATTTATATATTGAATGCCACTATATTTTTTAGTTGTTCTTGACCATTTAGCGGTTGCCTCAACAGGAAGTTGGTAGTCATTACTTAACAAAAAATTAGACATACTTTCAATATCTTTTTGCTCAGGTTTGACGACGCCATACCAAAATGAAAACCCTTGATCATTTGCTACTAAAGTAAATGATGACGCACCATCGTAAATACCTAAGGCTACCTTTCCATTTGCGAACTTAAATTCAGCCAACTCTAACTCAATGGTGTCTGCTGAGAAATCAGGATGGGTATCTGGAATTACATGTTCAAAAGCATCGAAGCCTTCTTCGTCATTTTGGTAAAAGCACCATCGATGAGACTGTAGATCTTCCAATGTTACTTCTCCAATCAGTTTAGGCTTGCACATATTATTGCCATTTAACGCCTTACTAATGGGCGCATAAATGCTTGGCTAAAATTAGCGACGAAGGAGCACAAGCCAAGCGTTTTGCGTCCTTTTGAGTAACTTGTTATAGCTCGCGTTCCCACGGTATATCTTTAGCTACCTTTACACCCTGATAATTGCAATTTACAAAATATTCAAAGTCCAACCGTTTACCATTAATTGTTAGGTTGCCAACAGCTTCGTTGCAATCCTTGGTAAATTTAATGTACCTCAGAATGTTGTTTATTTGGACTTTAGTACCTTTAGGTAATAAAACTATCAGTCTCCCGCTAGCGCAACAGTCTGATTGGCGCACTAACGCACTTTTAAAAAAGCTAAAGTTATGTTCGTTGTTTTCAAACAATGCCATGTCTTCGGTAAGATAAAAGTCTCCACCAATATATTCAGGATAATGATGTGACATGTTTTCGGTTTTTGCTGCACATGCTGCTACTAGCATGATTGATAGAAAAACGAGAATCTTACGCATACTTTCCTTGAGAGCTATAACAGCTTATTGAACGGCTCACCCGATAAAGTCGGCTGTTCAAATTATTGATTAATAACATCCTACATTTTTTATCTTATTGATGTAAAACAATAAGTTATTATTGAACCATAAAAACAAATCGAGGTTGCACGATAAAAGTGGCTAAAAAATGATAATTATTTTAAATAAATAACTATCAACAACTTAGGGGGTAACGAGATTATTCCATCATACTACTTTCGTTTACTTATTCATCGTTCTCATTCAATTTGCCCTAAAAACTTATTATAACTGTATATAAAAACAGTTAACCAATATGTTCATTAAATTAACCATAAATGGTCTTTGCTACAGAGGAATTATGATCTTTTTTATTAACGAGAAATGATGACCCATAAATGAAATAGAACGCTATTCCTAACTTGGAACGAGGCAAAACCAAGTTAGCTGTTAACTTAACATTCGTACCAAATGAAGCTAAATCGAAGAGATAGCATGAACCAGTGTAGATGCGACTGAGGGTATCGAAAACAGGGACGTTTTCGTTAAGCGGCCATGGATAGCGTAAAGCGTCCCGAAGCAGTATCTGCACATAAGTCCACTGCAGGTGATTGACTGTAATGAAGGCACAAGCTTCAAACCCATTTAACCAATACCCACTCAGCTAAATACGACTCAACCAAACATAAAAATGCCAGTTTAGCGGCAATACTGTAATGGCTATTTGCTAATGGCCAGGAAATACATGCCCATGCATAATGACATCAGCGTAACTAAATACGGTGTATGATTAAACTTAAGAAATAAAACAAAAATGCAGCCATCAGGCTGCATTTTTATTTTGTACTAACGCTAAGCAATTGAGATAAATAGCGTGGATTAATCGAGGTTAATTAGCCTAAATCCATCATCATGCTTCGGCTTTTAACCAAAGCTTGAAAGGCTTGCAATTGCTTTTTAGGTAATACTTTGGCTTCTGCGATATTGGCTTTCATCGCGTCAACAGGGCGACCATTTACAATGAATTCATAATGTAAATGAGGACCTGTTGAAGCACCGGTATTACCCGATAGGGCAATCACTTGACCACGAGTCACTCGTTGTCCTTTTTTAACCAAAAACTTCGACAAATGTAGGTAGCGAGTGCTGACTTTATTATCGTGTTGAATCACAACATAGTTACCCGCAAAAGGATGCTTAGTCACCAAGGTCACCACACCATCACCGGGAGCCACAACAGGAGTGCCAATTGGAGTTGCAAAGTCGGTACCATTGTGAGGACGCACGCGGCCTGTAATAGGATGTTTGCGATTAGGGTTAAAGCGAGAACTCAAACGGTATTGTCTATTAAGCGGTACACGTTGAAAAGCTGGGGTTAAACTTTGGCCTTGGATGTCGTAATAGTTGCCATCAGTGTTTTGAAATGCGGTTATGTCGCGACGACTGGTATTAATCCTAATACCTTCAATCGTTGTCATCCCCGTTAGTTCACCTTCAACGAACTGATCATTTACCAAAACCGAAAAGGTGTCACCTGCATGTAACTCGCGTGAAAAGTTTAATTTCGACTTTAATAATGATTCGACTTTTTGAATTTCAGCAGCACTTAAACCGGCTTTTTTAGCTGACACATAAAAAGAACCATTTATTTCGCCGCCGACGATACGATTTTGCCAAATACCATCAATATTAATGTCATTTACAGCGTAAGTTCCGTCTTCAAAACGAGTGAAAACCACTTGATGAGCAGGATTAAAATATAACTCTAACTTATCAAGTTCGCCGTTCGCGTTATCCCAGAACTGGATACGGTTACCGGGTAACAAAGTATCTAACGCTAACACTTCTAAATCAGCCTCAAGGACTTTGTACATGGTTCGTTGGTCGATACCAGCTAACTCAAATAACTGACTTAAAGTATCACCACTTTGGATCACGCGGTCTAAAATTGGCGATGTCGGCTTAACAATTTTCAAGGTACTGTCTTGCTGAGCGATATGTGGCAATAGTGAATCGATATCAATAGCCACGGGAATTCGTTGAGATGAAAACTCTTGTTGTGTTGGCCATAATAAGGCGGCACCGACAACAAACACGCTTGCTAGCAAGAATTTCTTGTGCAAGTTTGGTAAGTTCAATTGACTTACCGATGGCCGTTGGAAGGCCATTATTTTACTCATTAGCAATGTTTAATCCACCCTAAAAGATGACGTTTTATATTTATTGTTTTTTCTTTTACTGCAAACTGTTATTGCGATACTGAGAATAAAATGAGCTAACACGTTACGTTTAGGTCATTTTTGTCATCAATATGGCCTAATATTTGATACTTCGCAGTCCGGTAAAAACAGCTTAAAACGCGGGCTTCTGTACTCAAATTGCATTTCAACGCTCTTTTATATCAAAAAAAAATCATATTACAAATATAAAATGTTATTTAATTAATATTAATTTTGAACTCAATGGCAGTAATAACGGGAGTTTGAGGTAGATCAACTGCCGTTAATCGCAAATTCATGCTGTAATTTACTTATACCAAGACCATTCATTTTATTCACTTTTATCTGCACGTCGATCCGCTCTTTCATCGCTTCAATATGGCTAATCACGCCTATCATTTTGCCCGATGCATTTAAATTATCTAATGCATCGAGTGCGGTATCTAGAGTTTGGCTGTCTAAGGTACCAAAGCCTTCATCCAAAAACAGTGAGTCAATGCTCGTTTTATGACTTACCAAGTCAGATAGCGCTAACGCAAGCGCTAGGCTAACCAAAAAGCTTTCACCGCCAGACAAGGTTCGGGTATCGCGAACGGCATCACCTTGCCAGGTATCGAGCACTTGTAACTCTAATGCATCCGACTCTTTGCGCTCTAATAAGTAACGGCCCTGGAGACGTTCAAGCTGTCGATTAGCTAACGCTACTAAATGATCTAAAGTAAGCCCTTGAGCAAATTTGCGGAACTTATCGCCTTTTTGTGAGCCGATGAGAGCATGCAAATAGGCAAGATCGTCATAAACTTGCAGTGATTGCGCCTGCTGTTTTAACAGTTGCTGCTGCCCTTCTCGCCTACTGGCATCAAGTTCGAGCTCGTGCGTTAAGCGCCACAAGGTTTGGGTTAATTGTTGATGCTCTGAATCGAGCGTCTGATGCTGCTGTAATATTTCACCTTGTTGGGCTAAATCATAACGATGTTGTTGCCCAAGCTGCATCAACTCAGTTTGGCGCGCAACGGCCTGCTCAACCAAGGTTTTGGCTTTAACAATTTCATTGTCTAATTGCTGTTTAAGTTGTTGCAATCGATAACGTTCATCCGCGCTAAGTAACGCTTGCTCAAAAGCCTGTCGATCATCAAATGGACTAGCATGTAAGGCACTCATCCATTGGCGGTGTAATTGCTGCCATTCTTGATTAACTTGTGTTGTCTGAGTTTGGGTGGCGCTTTGCTGCGCACTTAAGCTAGCAAGATGTTTATCCGCTGCTTGTAATTGCTGCTGTACTGTCGCTAATTGTTGCTGAGCTTGCTCTAATGCTGTTTGGCTTAGCTGTTTTTCATCCTCAATCACTTTATCTGCAAAAATAAGCTTACGTTGTGCCTGTAGGTTGCTAAGCTGCTGTTGTGCATTATCGAATTGCTCTGTCACTGCACTTAACCTTGTACTCAAATCCTCCGCTTGCAGATTATTGGCCATGAGCTTTTCAGCCGTAATACTCAATTGCTGCTGATTATCATTTGCCTGCTGCTGCGCTTGAGTCCAAAGCTCGAGTTGCTGTTGTAACTGGTTTAGCCAATCCACGGCATCGGCTATTGTCGGCGCCGTTAACCCTGTGGCGATAATCTGCTTTTCAAGCCCGTTGAGTAATGACGTTTGCTGCGCAGTCACCGTCTCCACTTGCTGCTGATGACTGAGTAAACCTTGCTGCAAGTTATCAAGCTGTTGTTGTAACAGCGCTTGCTGATTAATCAACTCAGCAAGCACTTGTTGAGCTTGCACCACATACTGCTGATGCTTATGTAAGGTTTTTTGACATTGGCTAAGCTGAGAGATTGTGAGCGCTAATTGCTGTTGCTTGGTTTCAGTTTGGTCGATGTAATCGCTTAATGCGCACTGCTGCTGCAAATCCAATTCAAGAGATATTGATAAAGCCTCTGTTTGCTGCTGCCACTGATGAACTATGGCTTGGATGTCTGCTTGAGTTTGAGTTAACTGTTGTTGCGTATTGTCATAATTAATTTGCAGCGCCGTTTGTTGATGTTTAAGTTGCTCACCTTGTTGTTTAATCGCGTCAAGCTCAGCCTGCAACTGTTGTGCTCTTTGTTCTGTCGCTGACACATTGAGTGTTTGGTAGCGCTCAACTAACGGATGCTCGGTTGAACCGCATAAAGCACAAGGCTCACCGGCTTTAAGTTTGGCACGTTCTATGGTTAAACTGGCAATTTGCTGTTCTTGATGTAATAACATTTGCACATCTTTAACTTGCTGATTTTTATCACTCCACTGGCTTCTTACCCCAGAAAGAGACTGCACCAGAGCTTGCAACTCAGTCTCAAATTGCACCGAATGAGCAGTTAACTGCTGGCATTGCTGTTGCTGGCGGATAAATTGGCTCAACAACTGGGTTAATTGATAGCGTCCCGCTTGCTGCTCAATCAGTTG
Organism: Shewanella vesiculosa; assembly: GCF_009994065.1. Lineage (NCBI taxonomy): Bacteria > Pseudomonadati > Pseudomonadota > Gammaproteobacteria > Alteromonadales > Shewanellaceae > Shewanella > Shewanella vesiculosa. The sequence goes on along the minus strand of NZ_JAACSD010000010.1, from coordinate 98,934 downwards.
CTGATAATCAGCATTAATTTGTGCTTCATCTTGGCCGGCCAATAATGCTGCTAATGCTTTTTGGCTGTCTTCTTGCTGTGATCTTGCTTGAGCAAGCTCAGTTTGAGCTTGTTGTATTTGCGGCGCGAACGCCCCTAGCGTCAGCTGATTGTGCTTGATCGCATCTTGTTGCTGCGTACATAGGCTATTAATCTGGCTCAGCTGCTCGCTAAGTTGCACAACTTGTGTGTACTGGTTTTGCCAAGCGGCAAACTTTTTAGCCACTTCCTGGCCTTGTGGCAAACTCTCGAGCTGGTGCTGAATGTGTTGCTTTGCGGCGGTCAGTGTCTGTTGCTGCACTAATAAATCTTGTTGTTGCTCGCGCGTCTTTTGTTGCTGCTCATGGGTTTGTTGATGAGTTAATTTAATGTGGTTTAATTGATAATTGTGTTGATGGATCTGCTGATCCAACGGCAACACTTGCTCATCAATTAATGCCAGTAAAACGTTATGTGCCTGATTAACATTTTCAAGCTGTAGTAGGCTTTGAGTCTGCTTATGTTTATGCTCTTGCAGTAGCGTTTCAGCTTGCTCGGTTTGTTGACTTAATTCACTCAACTGCGCCGTTAATAGTTGCGCTTTTTCGTGCGCTTTCTGCTGTTGTTCAAATAATGGCAAAATCTGCTGCGCAGGTTCACTGCGCTGTAATTGCATTAACGCGTCACTGTGTTGTTGCTGATGTATTAGCGCCTGTTGCTGCTCAGCCTCAAGCTTAGCTAATGACTGCTGGGCTTGCTCAGAACTATTGGCCCAGGTAATAAACTGACTTAATTGAGTCAGCTGTAATTGTTGCTGCTGCAAGGTTTGGCTATATTGTTCAATCTGGTCTTTGTGTTGCTGTATTTGCTGTTGATCAAACAACTCGACACTGCCAAGTTTTGCCTCAAGCAATTTCAAATTGGTTTTGGCTTCGCTAAAATGCTGGTGAACTCGTTCTGAGATCAGTCCATAAATTTCGGTGCCGGTGAGCTCTTCTAACAATTCAGCACGATCATTGGCATCGGCATTCAAAAAAGCCGCAAACTGCCCTTGAGACAACATCATTGATTTGGTAAAACGAGCAAAGTCGAGGCCAGTAATTTGTTCAATTAATTCTGTTTTACGCTTTATTTGGCTGGCAAGAATTTTACCGTCACTTAGCTGTGCCAGCTCCACTTGTGCATCTTGCAGATTACCATCGGCTTTATCACGCGAGCGCCTTTGACTCCAAAAAGCACGATAAGCAACGCCTTTAACTTCAAACTCAACTTCGGCTAAACATTCAGCGGTGCCTCGCGTCATTAACTCATTAGTGGTTTTAGAGATATTATTTAACCGTGGCGTGCGATGGTAAAGCGCTAGGCAAATAGCATCCAGTATGGTGGTTTTACCCGAACCTGTGGGCCCAGTAATGGCAAATAAACCGTTTTCAGCAAAAGGTGATTGGGTAAAGTCGATTTTCCACTCATTTTTAAGCGAGTTAATATTTTTAAAACGAAGGCTTAAAATTTTCATGACTGTTCACCGTCTGTCGCACTTTGTGTAACAACCTCAGTGTTAACCTGATGAGACATAGTCTCTTGCAACACATGACTTGCAGCGGTTTCTTGAGTATGTCGCTCAGACTCAACCTCAGCAACCACTTGGCTAAAGCGCTGCTTAATGCGACCTAACTGCGCCTGCTGCAACTCACTGTCAAATGTTTCTTGAGCTAAACGTCGAGCAAAGACCTCATCAACACTTAACTCAGATAAGGTTTCATTATCTAACTGTTTAATATGTTGTTGACGTTGGCTACGGGCACGTTTTAATTGCAATACCTCAACCGCTTGACCTTGAGTCATGTCGGCGATACGCGATTGCAGATCTGAGAGGTAATCTTGCTGCGAGACTTCAATGCTTAACCAAGTCATGGTTGTGGCATCGGCTTGCACAGCAAATGCACTTATCTGTTGTTCAATACTGTCTAAGTCGCCTTTGAGCACCTGCATCGGCTGAAAAATGGGTACAAGCAACGGCGTAACCTGGCTGAGTGCGGCATGGCTAAACTCAACCAGAAATACCGATTTATTTGGCGTATTGTCGCTTGATAGCTCATCAAAACTGAGTGCAATAGGTGAGCCGCTATAACGAATATGGGCAGATTTCGCCACCACTTGTGGCCGATGAATGTGGCCTAAGGCAATGTAATCTGCGGCCGGGAAAAGTGCCGCGTTAAAGGCATCTAAACTGCCAATATAGATATCACGTACGGATTCAGAAGTACTTGCACCAACAGTGGTTAAATGGCCGGTCGCAATAATAGGCACTGGTGTTGCCAGCCTTGTATTAACAAGCTTTGCTTGCTCAAAACAACTTTGATAGAGCTCACTAATGGCATCACCTAATTTGCGTTGTTTATCGATTGAAGATTCACCAGATTCACTTAACACCACATCTCGTGGGCGTAAAAAAGGTAACGCACATAAAATAGCTCCTACTTCACCCATGCGATTTTTTAGGGTAAAGACATGCTCTTCAACACGTTCGAGAGCCCCTGGGATAACCACGGTATTAAGGCAAGCTAACAGGTTTTTAGATTCATTTAAGGTTGATACTGAATCGTGATTACCACCCAGTAAAATTAGCTGACAACCTGTTTGTTGAATTTGAACAATGAATTGATTATATAAGGCGCGGGCATAGCTTGGCGGCGTGCCAGTATCGAAAATATCACCCGCAACAATAACGGCATCAACTTGATGAAGGTCGATTTGCTCAAGTAACCATGCCATAAAAGCTTGATGCTCGGCTGCGCGGCTTTTGCCATAAAAATATTGGCCGAGGTGCCAATCTGATGTGTGAATAATGCGCATAACATCCCTTTTAATCAAAAACGCTTAATAATGGCGTGAGTAAACCCGAATTGCCGCTATTACGATCACATATATTGCGACCACAATAATTTACCGCTCATTCCCAATGACATGATCACCACCAAAGGTTTAATAATTTTAACTCCTTTAGTGACCACAAGGCGTGAGCCTAATGTGGCACCAATGGCCTGGCCTACCAGCATAATTAATCCTAATATCACCGCCACTTGACCACCAATTAAGAAGAAAATGAGCGAAGCAATGTTCGTGGCAAAATTGAGGAGTTTTGCATGCGCAGTGGCTTTAGCTAAACCAAAACCGGCTAATGAAACAAATGCCAAGGCAAAAAAGCTCCCAGTACCTGGGCCAAAAAAACCATCATAGAAGCCAACGCCTAATGCAGCAGTAAATGCAAATACGCTTGGCGTGAGAATTTGTTGGCGGTCTTGCTCACTGATTTTTTTAGACAATAAAAAATAACAACCAATGGCTAAAATCAAAAAAGGTAACACTACCTCTAACAGTTTCGCGTCGATCATTTGTACTAATATGGTGCCAATTGAGGCACCGATAAAGGCGCAAATCAACGACAGTTTTATACTGCGTAAATCGACCAAGCCTTTACGGACAAAATATAGACTTGCAAAAAAACTCCCACCACAGGCTTGTAACTTATTGGTGCCTAAAGCCGCTGCTGGCGGCAGCCCAGCCCACATCAATGCCGGAATGGTGAGTAACCCCCCCCCACCAGCTATTGCGTCAATAAAACCTGCAATTAAAGCAACAGCAAACAAAATAACGCCGAGTTGGAGCGTGAGTTCAAACATGAAAGTTCTCTATAATGGCAACAAATGTGAAGTCAGTAAGACAATAATAAGGCGTTATTAGACAATCTTTAACGTCAAAATACAAAGCGTTCCGAGTTATTTATTCGATTTAACTTAACTAATCGCTACTCGCATAAATAAATGATTATCAAACAGCTCAATGTTTGCATTGATTATCGTTTTAGGACACTGGCACTTTGCGCTTCAGTTGTGCATTGATATAGTAGCCGACCTAATGAACACTAGCTGAAGGCTTTATTATGATTGTTATTACCGGCGCGAGCAGCGGCTTAGGTGCCGCATTGACCCATCTTTACGCTGCAGAAAAACACAGTCTGTTGATCACTGGTCGCAGTGAGCAAAAATTGGCTAATGTCATGGCAGACTTAACCCCACTTGAACAAGCTAATGTAACCGCTCACGCAGCAGACTTATGTGTGGCACAGGATGTTAGTGATTTATTTTCGCGTTTATCGACGCCGCCTAGTCGGGTAATTCATTGTGCAGGTAGTGGTTACTTTGGCCCAATTGAACAACAATCTCCACATGCGATTAATCAACTAATTAACAATAACCTCACCTCAAGCATTCTACTATTACGAGAGCTAGTAAGTCGTTATCGTCATCACAAGGTGACGGTTGTTGTAGTCATGTCGACGGCAGCGCAGGCTGGCAAAGCAAATGAGTCAACCTATTGTGCTGTGAAGTGGGCGGTAAAAGGGTTGCTTGAATCCTTGCGACTAGAATTAAAAGACAGTCCCATGAAATTAGTTGCCGTTTATCCCGGAGGCATGGCAACCGACTTTTGGCAAACCAGTGGCAAAGACATCGATACCTCAAGCTTTATGACTGCAGCAGAAGCAGCCACGATGCTTAAGCAAGCTTTAATCGCTACTGAGCATGGTTATGTGTCGGACATTACCCTTAATCGTAGTTAACAAGCCGTTTGTTGATTAAAGAGTTGGCTTTATTGACCAATACCAGCAATATATCCAACCTGCTGGAGCAAAAACAATGTTTAACACTAAGGCATAAAATCCGACAAGCGGTAAATTAGTGGTTTTACCTTTGGCAAACTTTAAGGTGAAAAACACCACAACCAAGGTTAGAACGAAAATAATTTGGCCAATCAATGTGGCATTTAAATTCATGATTTTACCCTTTAATCATCAAGCCCGTTATGCTGAAATAGCAATATCGTTAACTGATGATACATTTAATATTAGATTATTGATAAGGCCACCACAATGTGTAAAAAAGTCGTCGTAATACTGGTGTCGATCAACCTGCTTGTTGGCTTGTCAGCTTGCGCTGAATTAAAACACACTGGCAAAGAAATCGGTCACACCACAAAAAAAGTGACCACAGCAATCGGTCACGGTACGCGCGATGCCGTAAAGGCCATTGGTCACGAAACTAAAGAAGTCATTAATGACATAAAAGAAGATGACTAAATTTCGTCGTATAAATTAAGAAAAAGCCGTTAATGCGGGGCATTAACGGCTTTTTTTGAATTGGACAATTCAATTTTTAATCATGACTAAATGGCGATATTAGTGTTTACAATGCTCACCGTGTACATGGTCGTCATCTGCAAATTCATCATCGCCACCTTGATTTTGCATTACGCCCCAACCATCAGAAATACCGTCAAATTCTTGCGCAAAGCTATTTAACTCGGTCTCTTTACCAACCAGTGCCGCGTATTCTGGCACCATTTGCAAGCAAACAATCACTTCCCACTTAGTGTTTTCTTCATCAAAATTTAGCTCAAGCTCGCCTTGCATATCAGTTTGGCTTAATGCCTCTAACGCTGACTCTGCATCACGTTGGTCATCAAACACTAAGAAGAAATCGACTTCTATTGACTTAGTAAGATCAATACCGGCATCCGCCATTGCTGCCAACATTTGGCCATTATCATCTTCTGGGAATTGCATTTATCAATCCTTACTCTGCTGGAACAATTTCAATTGTTGTACCATTGAACGACACCATATCGCCAACAACACACTTTTTACGTTTCCGCGTATCAACTTCACCATTAACGGTAACCTGACCTTCGGTAATGACATGCTTTGCTTCACCACCACCGTTAACTAAACCAAGCACTTTGAGTACTTTGTACAGTTCTACGAATTCATCACCTTGAAGTAATGCAAACGCTTGAGTTTGAGTCGTCACAATAATCGCCTTTTTATCAAAATATATCGGCTATTATAGCCTATGCCAGTTTAGCAAGCATCAAGCATTTTAAATGGACTACTAAAGGCATATTCAAAGCCTAACTGATGGCAGATTAATTGACCGTCGATAATTTTACTGGGTTGTTCCTGTTGATTAAACTGCGGCGCAATTAATCCCAGATGCTTGGTCGCAGCAACATAAAATTCACCGCGAGTAGGATGCTCATTTGCAGTAAGATTATAAATAGCTGAGGTATCTTTACGTGACAAAATCAAGCTAACGGCAGCAATACAGTCATCTAAATGCACTAAATTTACCGCAACATTGGCACCACTCACATCGGTTTTACCCGCAAAAAAACGTCCAGGATGACGTTTGGGTCCAACTAAGCCTGAAAATCGCACAATACAGCTGTTTTGCATTGCAGAAAATATCGCTTCTGCTTGTAATAAAATATCACTGCTATCATTAAACACCACCGCATCTTGTTCGGTGACGGTTTGATCTAGCGACGGATAAACCCCTGTCGTACTAATAAAAATCACTTTTTGGTATTGGCGTTCACCGATAAAGTTTTTCAATTGAGTTAAATAAGCAAGATAGTCAGTATCACCGCGCCTTAGTCCAGGCGGTATATTAATCACGATCGCATCGGCATCGAATAAAGATGAGTGCTTTGCATCAGCAATAATATGGGCCAAATCGAGTTGATAAGCCTCAATACCCGCTTGCTGTAACTGAGCTAAATCATCAGGATCACGCTTTGAAGCTTTTACCTTGAAACCTTGTTTAACTAACTGTGTGGCTAGTGGGAAACCAAACCAACCACATCCGATAATGGTAATTGTATTCATGTGTTCTCAGTGTAACTAGGTGATGTATTAGTGATTAAAGTGGTTAAAATAAAAGCTGATTGGGCTGTTAGCTTGTAATGTTTTAATCGCGCCTTCTGATAAGTCTTCTAGCTTAATGACTTCTTTTATTTGCACATCTTCATCAATTAAAAATCGAAAGCTTGGCTCTGAACCGCTGTCATGGCAGGACCATACATGAGGTTGTTTGACATCGGTAGTCGTCATCATCACCTTGGCAATATTATCGTCGGTTAAGCGAACTATTGTGCCTGGTGGATAAATACCTAATATTTTAACTAACACCGAAATCAAATTGTTACTGTGCTTACTGCTTTGAGTTTTAAATAATATGCCCAATGCAATTTGTGGACTCTGATGTTGATGTAAAAGGATTTCATAACTATTGGCCAAAGACACTATTTGGGTTGTCTGTAAAATTTTTGCTTCGGTTAAATGATTAGGAAATCCACTGCCATCAATAAACTCGTGATGATGCAGCACAATATCCAGCATGGCTTCAGGAAACAATCCGGTTCGATTAAGAATGTCATAACCAAAGTTAGGATGCATTTTCAAAAAGTTACTTTCGTGATCGGTTAATTCACCCCGCTTGCGCCTAATGGTTTCAGGCACTTTGAGTTTACCGATATCATGAAACAAACTGCCTAATGCAATGTCACGCACCTCACTTTTAGTCAGTGATAAAGTATGAGCAATCAGCATAGAAATAACCGCCACTGAAATACCGTGCTGTGTGACGCTGATATCGGTTTCACCGCTGCCCACTAAGGTTAAATGAGGGGTTTCGCTTTCATACAAATGATCAACTAAATCTTCGACTAAAGTGGCCGCTTCCCGATAAGCGCCTTCAGGATCGCTAACGATTTTGCCAAACACGGTTCGACTATCATTAACTGATTTAAGAAAATGTTGTTGGCTAACGCGCATACTCTTTTTTGCTAATGGCCGATAATCGATTTCTTCAGCAACCACTTCTTCAGGTAATTCGATGTCTTCAGGTTCTGCAATTTGCGGCAATAAATCATGACCTTCAATCACATAAACGTATGACAAATCGAGACCTTTTATCATCTCAATTTGGACTTGTTTTTCAAGCTTAACTTTACTGCGGAAAAAAGGATGGCTAGTCCAAGATAAAGGCAGCTTAACGGTTAACCCGAGCACCATTTGCGAAACAGGTATTTTTAGTAATTCTGCTTTAGCCAAAATATCGATCCTTTTCACATTCGCCAAATGATGGCGGTAATGAAAGTGCCATTGTTACACTGACATTTTCACAAATAGAGTTATGTGTATCAAGGTGTTACATCTTTACCTTTGGTGATGATCAAATATAGTGCATTTATGCCTAGGCGTACATTATTTCGTATCTTGCTTACTCTCATCTGTTGATGACGTTGCAACTTGCACCTCGGTCTCATCTTCAGTCCAATCGGCAAAGTAGTAGTATAATCGTTTTGACTTTAATACATAAATCACTGACCAAAAAAGAAAAAGTGCGTCAATTGAATAGCCAATTTTAAACAAAAAGTCATCGTGCATCATCCGCTGGAATAAAAATATGCCATCAAGGATAAGCAATGCCCATAAAAACCAACCACTGTTCTTAAACAGTGGAATGAGTATCGGCCAACTGCGTTTTCGTTCGGCAATAATAAGTCCATAAAGCAACACGGCGCCAACGCCAGCAATTAATGCTAAGACAAAGTCGCTTTTTTCAGGATAAAACAACCGAACTAAACCCGCGCGGTCATTAAACTGAGTGAGTGAGGCGATAAAAATACACCAACCGCGGGCTAAAAAAACTAAGATTAAATACAAAAACAACGGTGGTTTAATATGACCGCGGTCATCAAGCCAAGTAATATTACTAAAATTCACAATAGCCTCTTATCGGCTGTCACAAGTATAAATAAAACACCTTTATTAGCATCAATATCAGCTCGGTTAGTTTGATCCATTGAGTAAATCCAGCAAACCTTGCTCGTCGATGACCTTAACCCCCAACTCCTGTGCTTTAGCAAGCTTAGAGCCAGCAGCTTCACCAGCAACAACACAATCGGTATTCTTAGACACACTGCCGGCCACTTTTGCACCTAAGGCCTGTAATTGGGCTTTAGCATCATTACGATTAAGTTGAGTCAATGTGCCAGTTAATACCCATGTTTGACCTTTTAGGCTTAATTGTGACTCATCGGCTTGTTCTATAACCGGCCAAGTAATACCCGCAGCAAGCAATTGTTGTATTACTTCGATGTTGTGTGGCTGAGCAAAAAATTGACGAATGTGCTTTGCAACAATGTCACCAACATCTGCCACCTCAAGTAACTGTTCCACACTGGCACTGCGAATTAGTTCAAAATCAGCGAAGTGTTGTGCCAAATTAGCTGCGGTTGCTTCACCGACTTCTCGAATACCTAGGCTATATAAAAAACGCGCCAAGGTAGTGGTTTTAGCATCTTTAATTGCAGCCACGATATTGGTCGCCGACTTCATTGCCATGCGATCTAACATGGTCACCGCAGAAGCCGTTAGGGTAAATAAATCGGCAGGGGTTTTAACTAATTCTTTATCAATAAGTTGCTCGACAATTTTATCGCCCATACCATCAATATTTAACGCTTTACGTGAGGCAAAATGCTTGATCGCTTCTTTACGTTGCGCTTCACAAAATAAACCACCACTGCAACGCGCAACGGCTTCGCCCTCTAAACGCTCAACAATACTTTGGCAAACAGGACAATGCAGTGGAAACACAATATCTCGAGCATCATCAGGGCGCTGCTCTGGGACTATCGCAACAATTTGTGGGATAACGTCGCCAGCGCGGCGAATGATCACAGTGTCGCCAATCTTAACCCCAAGGCGAGCGATTTCATCTGCATTATGCAAGGTAGCATTTGATACCGTCACGCCACCAACAAATATCGGTTTTAGACGGGCTACTGGGGTAACGGCGCCAGTTCTGCCGACCTGAAAGTCAACCGACTCCAGTAAAGTCATTTCTTCTTGAGCAGGAAATTTATAGGCTATGGCCCATCGAGGGGCTTTAGCGACAAAACCAAGAGTTTGCTGCTTAGCAATGTCGTTAACCTTGATGACTACGCCATCGATTTCATATTCAAGTGCAGGGCGTCTGGCCATAATGTCAGCATAATAAGCGTACACTTGCTCCAATGACTCAGTCACTTTCACTTCATTGCTAACCGGTATCCCCCATTGTTTTAGCTGTGTTAACTGGCCAAAATGAGTGGTTTGCATCGGTTGTGATTCACCTTCAACCACACCGAGTGCATAAGCATAAAACCCTAGTGCGCGTGCAGCGGTAATTTTACTGTCTAACTGGCGTAAACTCCCTGCAGCCGCATTACGCGGATTCACAAACACTTTGTCACCTTTGCTGATTTGACGTTGGTTTAATGCCTCAAACGCCGCTTTAGGCATAAACACTTCGCCACGCACCTCAACAAGATCGGGAAATCCTTCACCACGTAATTTAAGAGGAATGGAACGGATAGTGCGCACATTTTCAGTAATGTCTTCACCGACACTGCCGTCACCCCGTGTTGCTGCTCGCTCAAACAGACCCAAACGATAAGTAATACTCACCGCGAGACCATCGAGTTTGGGTTCGCAGACATAATCAACGCTATCGACTTTATCAGTGATACGCTTGTTAAAGGCAGCAAAGTCGGCTTGTTCAAAAGCATTATCAAGGCTTAGCATTGGTTTAAGGTGGGTAATTTGAGCAAACTTTTGCAGGGCCATACCACCGACTCGCTGTGTCGGTGAGTCAACTGACTTAAATTGCGGATACTCTTGCTCTAACTCAGTTAAGCGTTTAATTAATCTATCGTATTCAGCATCGGGAATTGACGGAGCATCATCAACGTAATAACGAATATTATGCTGATTAATAGTATGAGTGAGTTGATCCATTTCAGTTTGAATAGCGTGCATTGTGGTATCCGTAATACGAGTTGTAACCGTGATTTTCTTATAAAAATGAACAGGTATAAAACAATTAAGGCCGCTGATGCGGCCTTAATAAAAACATCAACCTACGCCGCATTGAGTCGTCGTAAATACTCTTTTTTGGTCCCATCGGTCCAAGGTTGACGTTGTCCATCTAGTAATTGTGCATTGAGATCGTCGGCAATTTGATAAGCCGAGTTCAACATAATGGTAAAGTTCATCATTGGATCGCCGTATCCAGGTAAGGTCATAAATAACACCACACCTTGAGTCACAAACTGCTCCATTTCATCTGGATCAAACACGCCTGGCTTTAACATGTTGGCAAGTGAAAACAGTACTTTACCTGTACCAGCGTTATCAATGTGACGATGAAAAATATCCATGTCACCAAATTTAAAATTAAGCGATAACAAACTTGGTAATAATTCAGCGCCCTGAATTTGTTCACCTTCTTTTGCCACGATATGCAGTACTAATACATCGGTCGGCTCTAGCGGTTCATCAGCCGGGGCATCAGCTAGCTGAGTTGAATTAGCGTTATTGTCTAACTTAACCTCAGGGTTAATCTCAGCGGCAGGTGTTGGATCTGCCATTTGCGTTGCTTTATGGGGTTCGGCTTTGGCTGCCAGAGGCTTACCGGTATAGCTTTCTAACTTGGCTGTACTGGTTGAAGGATTAAATATCTTTTTAGGTGTATTCATTGATACGCTTGGCGTCACAGCAGCTTGAAGATCATCTTCAACAAACAATGTCTGTTGTGTTGGTTGCGCAGTTTTAGCTTCAGCATGGCTAGGCTCAGATGGCTTAATCGCGGGCTGACGGAGCGAGTCTTGCAAGGGTGTGTTGGAAAGCTTTGCATCACTTGAATGAGGCTTTTGGCTTAAATTAGTTTTTAATATCGGCTTAATGACCGTCTCTTCAACCTCGCCAGGTTTACGCACGCGCACCGGGCCAATACCATCGGCGTCAAAACCGTCAGAGTCGATACGTTTAGCTTGTTCTTTATAAAACCCAGCCATAGGACTTTGTTTCATTGACTTAGGTTGTTGCTTACGAATCGACCAAAAACCGTGCACTAACACCGCAATGATTGCGATTGCGCCTAATACGAATAACACCAGTTGTAGATCTTTCATAGATTCCCTGTCTTCCTAATTTATACCGCGTCAGCCATGGCGACTGCGGCTTCAATGTCCACTGCGACTATTCTTGAAACGCCAGGTTCATGCATAGTAACGCCAATAAGTTGATCAGCCATTTCCATTGTTATTTTATTATGACTGATATAAATAAATTGCACACTTTGTGACATTTCTTTCAGTAACCGACAAAAACGTTCGACGTTGGCGTCATCCAAAGGTGCATCAACTTCATCTAGCATACAAAAGGGTGCTGGATTCAGTCTAAAAATGGCAAAGACCAATGATAAAGCGGTTAACGCTTTTTCTCCACCACTAAGTAAATGTATGGTGCTATTCTTCTTACCTGGCGGCTGCGCCATGATGGTAACCCCCGTTTCGAGAAGGTCATCACCCGTTAAGGCCAAGTACGCTTTTCCGCCACCAAAGACTTTAGGAAATAGCAGACCTAAATCATGATTTACCGTTTCAAATGTTGCTTTAAAACGACTGCGGGTTTCTTTATCTATCTTACGGATAGCGTCTTCTAATATCGCTAACCCTTTATTTAAGTCGTCATCCTGACTGTCTAAATACGCTTTTCTCTCTCGTTGCGATTCAAATTCTTCAATGGCTGCAAGGTTGATGGCACCAAGACGTAAAATGTTCTGTTTCACTTTTTCAAGCTGTTGCGACCAAGCGTCAATAGATGCCTGCTCTGGCATGTCGGCAATCACTTGTTGCAGCTGGATTTGCTGTTCTTGTAGTAATTGCAGCTGACCATTGGCCTGCCCTTTTAAACCTTCACGACGTAACTTTAACGCGCTTATCTTTTGAGTCAAGTCCTGTAGCACTACAAGCTGTTGTTTTTGCATCAATACTAAACTGTCTAAGCTGGTTTGCAGCTCTGCTTGTTGAGAACGATTATGCTGTAATTGCTGCTGCAGAGCTTGCTGCTGCTCGAGTACTTGAGCTAACTGAGTTGAAAGTTGGCTCAAATCATGTTGACCGCGTTGCTGCTGATTGTCGAGTAACATTTGTTGTAACTGAGTCAATTGGTTGATTAATTCAGTCTTTTTTTCATGCTTTTGCTTTAATTTTTGCTCGCTCAATGCTTGTTCAGTGACATGCTGTTGCACTTGTGCCTGCTGGTGCTTAACACGATTGGCAGCATCAGAGCGAATAGCTTTGGTTTCTCGAAGCTTAGCTTGACTCGTTTGCCAAGCTTGTTGGGCCAGCTCGTGTTGATTCATTGCCTGTAACAATGCTTCTTCTTGAATAAGGATCTGCTCTTCAAACGCATCAACTTGTATGTGTTTATCGTCTATTTGCTGAGTAAGTTTGCTTATAGTCTGACTATATTGTTGTTGCTTTTGACGTTTATCAGCGACTTGCTGAGTTAAACTCGTGACCAAAGAGTGCAGTTTTGTCTGCTCTATTTGTAACTGATGACAGGCTTGTTGGCATTGATTCAGTTCTAGCTGAGTGGTTGCGGCCCGTTGAGTTAACGATGTCAGTGAGTGTTGAGACGATACCTGCTGTTGCTCAAGTTCTGCTAGTTGCTGACTTAAACTTAAGCGCTCTTGGCTGAGCACAATAGCTGATTGCCCTGACTGAGTATGATTAAGCACAAAACCGTGGCCAATCAAAAAACCTTCTTGGGTGGCAATATATTTTTCGGGGGCTAATGTCGGCAATAACACTTTGGCTTCAGCCATACTCGTCGCCCACACCACGTGTTGTAACCAAGGCGCTAAATTCACCGGCGTGGTCAAAGCAGGATAAGCCACGGTTTCTTGCTGTTCAAACCCCACTATTGGGCTGGTTTCATCTACCAAAGACGTTATGTCATCAGCTAAAATAGGTAACTGACTTAACCCTTGTAAGACTTTATCGACCGCTTTGTCCCAGCCGGGCATCACCTCAATCACTTGCCATAATTGTTGACCCTCATCTTGAGTGTGCTCAGCCAATAGCTCGTCAATAAACTGCAAGCGCGAATGATGATGAGTCACCGATTGCTTGAGTTTTTGATAGGTTTCGCTTGCTTCAGTCACAGCTTGCTGCCGTTCAACTAAGGTCAATTTAAGTTGACTGTGTTGCAGCTGTTTATCAGTAAGTTGTTGATCAACTTTGGCTAATTCGGTCTCACTGAGTTGCAATTCTTGATGGTTATTCTGTTGTGCCAAAGCAGCGAATTCGCTTTGAGATTGAGATAAACGCTGCTCGTCTTGCCGAACACTTTGCTGTTGATGACTGAGGGTTGATTGACTCAGTGCCAACTGCATTTTATTGCTCGCCAAGGTTTCGGCATATTGGGTTAGCTGGCGTTGCTGATCATCACAAGCTTCTTCAATAGCAAACACCTGCTCATCGATCTGCTCAAGCGCCTGGTTTGCCTGATCATAAGCGGGTTGATGAGTATTCACTTGTTCAACTAACTGCTGGTGAACGTCAGTCATCCTGACAATATGTTCCTCAGCTTGCTCAACTTGCTGTTGTAACGACTGAATTTGTTGTTGCAGCTGGTTATCTTGTTGCTGTTGATGCGCAAGCTGTTGCTCAAGCTTGGTGGTGGTATTGCCAGCTTGGTAATACTGTTCAACCAGTTTATGTTCGGCATCACTGAGTTCAGCCAATTGCTGTTTCAGCTGAATAACACTGGTATCGCCCTGCTGGGCATTCTTGGCTAACGCTTCAGCTCTCAGTTCACCTGCAGCCGTTTCGGTGTCGAGCTTGTCGGTTTGCTGTAATAGTTGTTGATAGCGCATAACGAGGAGCTGGCTATGTAACTGGCGTTCGCTGTGTTTTAATTCGCGATAGCGCAACGCCGCTTTAGCTTGTTGCGATAATTTATCTAACTGAGCGCCGAGCTCAACCCGAATATCATTTAAACGTTCAAGGTTTTCACGGGTATGACGAATCCGATTTTCAGTTTCACGGCGGCGTTCTTTATAACGCGAAATACCGGCGGCTTCTTCAATAAATACTCTCAACTCTTGAGGTTTAGATTCAATTAAACGTGAAATCGTCCCCTGTTCGATAATTGCGTAGCTTCGTGGCCCAAGACCGGTCCCCATAAATAAGTCGGTAATGTCTTTGCGACGACACTTTTGACCATTTAAAAAGTAACTTGATTCACTATCGCGGTTGACTTGGCGCTTAACCGATATTTCTTGATAACTAGCGTACTGACCAGTAAGTCGTCCTTGGGTATTTTCAAATACAAGCTCTACCCCTGCCACCGAAATAGGCTTGCGCGAAGATGAACCGTTAAAAATAACATCGGTCATCGAATCGCCACGTAAATGCTTGGCACTACTTTCCCCCAGCACCCAGCGTACAGCATCAATCACATTGGATTTGCCGCAGCCGTTAGGGCCAATAATGGCCGATAAGGCATTATCAAATGGGATTTTTGTTGGGTCTACAAACGACTTAAATCCAGCAAGTTTTATTTGTTTTAATCTCATGTTGCCAGTTCAGGTACGCATTAAAAGGAAAAAGCAGTTCACTTTAGCAATTGAGCCGCATTTTGTAACGATTTTTATCCTATTGATCCTGTTTATCACTTGTTTTATTGTCTCTGGCTGGTCAAAATCAATGTTATGAGTCATAAAAAAGGCGCGTTAAATGGTAAACAACACTCAGACCGTTAAAAAGAGCGGTGTAAATTATTTTATGCAAGGCTTTCAATTAATTAAACAGCCGGGGTTACGCTCGTTTGTGTTTATCCCGTTAATGATAAATTTACTGCTGTTTGCTGGGGCAATGTATTTTGCCTTGGGCCAATTGACTGAGCTATTCGATTGGATGAATGGCCAACTCCCAGACTACTTAAGTTGGTTACATTTTTTCTTATGGCCATTAGCCTTGTTAACCATGTTAGTGGTCATGTCATTTATATTCAGCTCAGTGATGAACTGGCTGGCAGCTCCCTTTAATGGCTTATTGGCCGAAAAGGTTGAACAACACTTAACAGGTAAAAATTTAAATACCGGCACATCTGTCGATATGGTGAAAGATTTGCCCCGTGTGTTAGGCCGAGAATGGATCAAACTGAAATACTATTTACCCAGAGCATTATTATTTTTAGTGTTGTTTTGGGTGCCGGTCATTGGTCAAACAGCTGCACCTATTTTATGGTTTTTATTTACCGCTTGGATGATGGCGATTCAATATTGTGACTATCCTTTTGACAACCACAAAGTCAGTTTTGATGATATGAAGTTTGCCCTTAAGAACACTAAAGGTTCAAGCTACAGTTTCGGGGCATCGGTGACCTTATTTTCGATGATCCCTATTGTTAACTTTATCGTTATGCCTGTAGCCATTTGCGGCGCAACCGCGATGTGGGTAGATAAATATCGTCAAGCCTACAAAAACAATATTATCGCTCCGGATTAATCGGCTGTTATTGGCCTCGATGAATAAATACTAATCTAACAGTCTAATGGCATACCTTCAGAGATGATTTATGAGTAAGGCGTCATTGGAGAATAGATCGACTTGATACTCCCTCAGCCCGATGCTTAGCAGCGGGCTTTTTATTATATTTACCATCAAGATTTAACACTTGGTAACAATTTATCGGTAATTTTAACACGGGCCAAACCTCCGCTTTAATAGGTTTTTTGAGATAATGGCGCAAATAACAAAAATATCAAAGAGTACCTGTGACCAACTTGTTAACCTCAGCTAAGAGCCCGCGTCCAATCAACCGTTTACGCCAAATGAATAACCTTGCTTGCGGGTTAATGTTGAGCAGCTTTCTATCCTTCACTGCACTTGCAGGTTCCAGCCAACAATTTCACCTCGACATTCCGACCATCAATGAAGATATAGTACTTGATGGCGACTTTAATGAAGCAGCATGGCAACAAGCCACTGAAGTGATGCTTAATTACGAAACTTCTCCTGGAGAAAACACTGCCGCGCCAGTCAGTACTAAGGTCAAGGTATATGCGTCAAACACCAGCCTATATTTTGCATTTACTGCCCAAGACCCTAATCCCGATAATATTCGAGTCAACTTACGTGACCGCGATAAATCCTGGGGCGATGACATGGTGGGGATTAAACTGGATACCTTCAACAATGCTCGTTTAGCGTATCAATTTTTTATTAATCCTTATGGCGTCCAAAGTGATTCCATTGAAAATGAACTCACAGGCCAAGAAAGTGATGCCTGGGACGGTATTTGGTATAGCGAAGGCAAACTCACCGCGAACGGCTTTCAAGTTGAAGTGCAGCTGCCATTAAGATTATTTAATTTTGATGGTACTAACCCTATCCAAACCTGGGGCATTGAGCTGATCCGCTTTTACCCTCGCAATGAAACCCATCGTTTATCCACCCACCAAATTGACCGCAATGTGTCATGTCAGTTATGCCAATTAGGCACGGCATCAGGCCTAGCAGGTGCCACTCAAGGTAAAGATTTACAGCTCACACCATCGATTGTTGCTAACCAAAGTCAACAAAGAGATGTCGGTCAATCCCAACCTTGGAATGATGAAAATAATGTTGATATTGGAGTTGATTTACGTTGGGGAATCACCCCGACTACATTGTTAAATGCCACCCTCAACCCTGACTTTTCTCAAGTAGAAGCCGATGCTGGCCAGCTTGATGTTAACAACACCTTTGCACTGTTTTTTCCAGAAAAACGAGCCTTTTTTCTCGATAATAAAGATTACTTTGATACTCAACTGGATTTATTGCACACCCGTAATATTAGTTCGCCAGATTATGGCTTAAAACTCACGAGCAAAACCGACGACCATACATTTGCAATACTGGCAGCCAATGATGTCCAAAGTCAGTTTTTAGTGCCCGGTAATTTAAGTTCAGACATTGCCGTTATCAACGAGCCAAGCAATAACTTAGCAGCCCGATATCGTTTCGATCCTAGTAAGCAATTTTCAGTCGGTGGTTTAGTGACGTTGAAGCAGGCGAATGAATATCATAACTATGTCGCTAGCGCCGACATCAAGTATCAACCGACAAAGCAAGATACATTAACGGCTCAATATGCCCACTCACAAACTGCCTATCCTGAGGCGCTATTTAATCAATTTTGTGGCGGCGATAATTGTAGCCAAAGCCAACTTGATTGTGACCGAGGAGATTGTGCGATAAATGAGCGCGTGCTTCGTACTCGTAAAGACGGTGAATTTAGAGATGCTATGTACAGCATCACTTACAAGCATGAACGCCGTAATTGGTATGCCAACACACAATATCAATCTATTGGCCGCGATTTTAGGGCCGATTTGGGATTCATTGATAAAGTCGATGTGAGCAAGTTTGTTGCTGGCGGCGGCTATATTTGGTACCCAGAAAATAACTTCTTCAGCAAAATAACATTCGGTGGCGACTGGGATATTAGCCATAGCCAAGATAATGAGCGTTTGGAACAAGAAACAGAAATGCTTGTTGAATTCGAAGGTGGTCTACAAAGCTATATCGCCTCAGGTATCGTACAACGTGAACGAGTGGGTCGGCGTCATAATCCAAGCATCATCAACATTGATGGCAATACCACCATGTTTGAAGAAACCTTAGGCTGGTTTTACACTAACTTCACACCCATTGGTTCACTCAAACTCGAGCTGGATGTAAACTATGGCGATGATATTGATTTTGCCAACGATCGTCCGGCAACAATTACCATGTTCAATCCAGGTGTGGAATGGAAACTAACCGAATCTCTTGTGCTGGATATCTCGCATCGTTACCAGGTATTAGACGTTGACGATGGACGTTTATTTACAGCCAATCTCAGTGATGTTCGCCTAAATTGGCAGCTGACGCTAAACAGTTTTATCCGCCTTAGTAGTGTGTACACGCGTATTGAGCGCGATGCTGATTTATACCGCTACCAACGCCCTGATTCACTTTATCAAGATATGGGTAATGAATTACTGTATGGCTATAAACTCAACCCCCAAAGCGTATTCTATCTCGGTTACTCAGATGCCTTTATTGCTAATGATGACATTGATTCATTAACCCAAGACGAAAAGACCTACTTTATGAAAGTCAGCTACGCTTGGTTACTGTAAGCATTAATCACAAAACCGTGACGAGTAAGCTAATGCGATAGATTTCTGCCATGACGAAATACCCCCAGCACCAAGCAAGTTGCTGTAGACGCAATAAGGCCGTTGATACTGAGTATCAACGGCCTTATTCATTACAGATCTTATCGGCTCACTTAGCCATAGAACAAAAGCTACTTTTATTATATTGAATCAATCGCCGCTAGCAAGGTAGGCATCTTAATGACGGCCTATCACTCAATTAGCACTTTTCAAGTACAATACTACCAATAGAATAACCCGCACCAAATGAGCACAATAAACCTAAGTCACCGGTTTTGAAATCTTGATTAAATTTATGGAAAGCAATAACCGATCCCGCAGAAGCGGTATTGGCATACTCATCGAGTACTATTGGTGCTTTATCTGCTTCAACATTGTCGCCAAGAAGCTTTTTCACCACAAACAAATTCATATTAATGTTGGCTTGATGCAACCACAAACGCTTAAATTCTTCAGGCTTTATTTGCTCATCAGTAAATTGGGCATCTAAATGCTGGTAAATCATCGGTAATAATTCTTTAAATACTTTACGACCTTGTTGATGGAACAATTTATCAGCCGTAGTAGCATTTTCAGGATCGCAACGATTTACAAAGCCAAAATTACTGCGAATATTACTAGAGTAATCAGTTAAACAACGCATAGACAATACGCTAAAGGCACGTTTTGAGGTCGATAACTCTTCGCGCTCAACCACAACTGCGGTAGCAACGTCACCGAAAATAAAATGACTGTCACGATCACGAAAATTGATTTGTGGTGAGGTTAATTCAGGATTGATGACCAATACTCTGTTTGCCGTACCACCACGAATCGCATTAACCGCATTCACAATCGCAAAAGTCGCTGATGAACAAGCCACAAGCATGTCATAAGCAAATCCTTTAGTGCCCATAGCTTGCTGGATCTCAATCGCAATCGCCGGGTAAGCCCGCTGTGTATAAGCACAAGCAACAATCACTAAATCAATGTCTTCAGCCGTCAGGTTTGCTTGCTCTAGGGCTTGTTTGGCTGCGTTAATCCCCATTTCAGCTTGCATAGATAATAATTCAGAAGACTTATCAGCAATTAATGGCATCATGATATCGGTATCGAGAATCCCCTCTTTCACCATCACATAACGGCTTTTTATCCCAGAGGCCTTTTCGATAAACTCACTTGAAGAGTACGCCATTGCAACCGTGGCTCCGGCTTCGATATCTGCTGCATTTTGCTGATTAAATAGGTCTACATAGCTGTTGTAACTGTTAACCAGTTCGTCGTTAGAGACACTGTAAGGTGGTGTGTATAAACCACTGCCTGAAATCACAACTTTATTCATTTTGCTCTACCATTTTTAGTGAATGAGTTAGCGAAAGTTCATCTGCGCCAGAGAGATCGACATCAATTCATCGATCTAATTTATTGAAAGGTTTACTCTCCCTTATCAATAAACCATGCTCGTCAATTGGGTAGCACGACATAGAAACATTTGCTGATTAACGCCATTCTAGTATTTTATGATTTATTCTTGGCATACTAAATTAAATTTATCTGATGGTCAGACCATTGAATGATGATAATTCGCCCCAAAAGCCTAATATAGCAGCACATAGAGGTTTTTTAGAATAAAGGTTTACACCTTAATAACTAAAAGGAATAAAGAAGAACAAATTATCACTTCTAAATCCTGCTAAGCAGATTATGATTAGACAATGCAACCATAGGAGCAAATAATCCATGAGCAAAATTTTCGAAGATAATTCATATACTTTAGGCAACACACCGCTAGTTCGTTTAAACCGCGTCAGCAATGGCAATGTGTTAGCAAAAGTAGAATCACGTAATCCTAGTTTCAGTATCAAATGCCGTATTGGCGCGAACATGATTTGGGATGCTGAAAAAAAAGGTCTACTCACTAAAGATATCGAGTTAATTGAACCTACATCTGGTAACACAGGTATTGCACTTGCTTATGTTGCTGCAGCGCGTGGTTACAAATTAACCTTAACTATGCCAAACACGATGAGCTTAGAACGTCGTAAGCTGCTTAAGGCATTAGGTGCTAACTTAGTGCTAACAGAAGGCGCTAAAGGTATGAAAGGTGCTATTGAGAAGGCTGAAGAAATTCGCCAATCAGCACCAGAAAAATATCTAATACTTGGCCAATTTGATAATCCTGCTAACCCAGCAATTCATGAACAAACCACGGGTCCAGAGATCTGGAATGATACTGATGGTGAAGTTGATGTATTTGTCGCAGGTGTAGGTACTGGCGGAACATTGACCGGTGTCAGTCGTTTCTTAAAAGCACAAGGTAAAACCATTACCTCTGTCGCTGTTGAGCCTGTTGACTCACCTGTTATTGCTCAAGCTTTAGCTGGACAGCCTATACAGCCTGGTCCACACAAAATTCAAGGTATCGGTGCTGGATTTATTCCTGGTAACTTAGATTTATCTCTTATTGATCGCGTAGAAGCCGTTACAAATGACGAGTCAATTGAAATGGCCCGTCGTTTAATGAAAGAAGAAGGTATCCTTGTAGGTATTTCTTCTGGTGCTGCTGTTGTTGCTGCTAACCGTATTGCAGCATTACCAGAATTTGCCGATAAAATGATTGTGGTTATTCTTCCATCTGCCGCAGAGCGATATTTATCAACAGCATTATTTGCTGGTGAATTTAGTGACAGTGAAAACGTGCAGTAATACCGGTTAGCTTAATTTAATCGTTAAGCACTAAATTAACCCAAAAATGCCAGCAAATTGCTGGCATTTTTTATCGTGAATACTAATACCCCCTCGCCTACTTTTCTGCTCTTGTGAGTTAGATATTACCGAATAAAAATTAACCACCAATCAACAACCGATTAAACAGGAATAACAAATCAAGATAACCGCATAAATACCACTTCAATTATCTTTCCTAGTAAGAAAATAATATCGCATGAGTCACTTAAGTTATTAATAGCGTTATTCATAACTCTATTAATGACTAATACTGCTTAGTCTAAAAAGGATTATTTACCCTATCATTTTCAGCGTAATTAAATAATTTCATCTTTTTTTACACTAACAAAAATTACAACCCTATAACAACCAGTAGTTAAAACCCGCTCAACACCTCAGCAAATAAACATATATACAACAATAAGCCAAAAATAACGAAACTAATTAGCATCAAATTACTCACATTCAAGTATTTTAGACACTGAATTGCTTATTTTGTGTTAATTAAAGATGTTTAATGTGTTAACGCCTATCTAGGTAACATGCTGATTTATAAGTATTGTATTTTAATCTCATTATGGTTATATCCATATTGGTGTAATTTTGTTTCATTTTTATATTAAAAATGTTTAAAAAAATCATCACATAATAAAAAATAATTCTGGGAGAGATAAATGCAAGTAAATTCACAACTAGCCAATGCGATTCGCGTAGCGCTAATCGGTGGTGCGGCACTGTCTGCTGCAACTACTTTTAATACTTTTGCAGCAGAAGACACTGCAGCTGCACCGGTAGAAAGAATATCTGTAACGGGGTCACGTATTATTCGTGAAGGCGCTGTAGCACCAACACCGGTTACAGTAATTACTGGCGACGAGTTATTATCAACAGGTGTAACTAATATTGGTGAAGCGCTAAACCAATTACCTGCACTCGGTAATACCTACTCGCTAGCCAACTCTGGGCGATTTATTGGTACATCTGGTCTTAACTTGCTCGATTTAAGAAGCATGGGCACCGCCAGAACACTAGTATTAGTCGACGGTAAACGTCATGTATCAAGCTCTGCTGGTACATCCTCTGTTGATGTTAATACTATCCCAAGTGTTTGGATTGAGAGAGTAGAAGTGATCACCGGCGGTGCATCTGCTATTTATGGCGCTGATGCGGTAACTGGTGTAGTTAACTTTATCTTAAAGAAAGACATTAACGGTTTAGATGTATCAGCAACCAAAGGTTGGGCTGATGACAGCGGCCACAATAAGGATCGTTTTTCTTTATCTTATGGAACTGACTTCGCCCAAGGTGATGGTAATGTTGCCTTCGCAGTTGAATACAGTGCTCAAGAGCAACTTCGCGCCTTTGATCGCGATCAAACATCAACTTCATTTTCGAGTCTAGCAAATAAAAATCGTCCTACCGATAATAATGACCCATCAGATCCAGATAAAATATGGACACCTAATGCTGGTCATTACACCATTAGTAATGCGGGCACTTTCAATTTAGACGGTTGGAAAAGCTTTAATCCTGATGGCTCGTTAAGAGATGTCTATAGTGGTCAAAATGTTGATGGCATTCGTTGTGCTAATTGCGATGTAACCAACTTGAATCAATTTGTTGAGTTACAACCCGAATTTGAACGTTACAATATTAACTTCAAAGCAAACTACCAGCTTAATGATAACCATAACGTTTATTTTGAAGCTAAATACGTTAACAGCCAATCAACAGATGAAGGTCAACCGGCATTTTTCTTTGGTAACCCGGTTAACAATATTAAAATTGATAACGCTTTTATCAATCCTGAGCTTGTTGCTTTAATGAAAGCAAACAAAGATAGCGACGGAAATGCTGCGCCATTAGACACTCTCAATATCCGTCGTTTTATGACGGACTTGGGTGCACGCATTGAAGATGATACTCGTGAAACCCAACGCTATGTTGTCGGTCTTGAAGGCATAGTATTTCAAGATTGGGATTACGACGCCTATGCGATATACGGTCAAACGGATTTAGAACGGGTTAATAAAAATAACTTAATCTATGATAATTATACCAACGCACTTGATTCAGTTTTAGAAAATGGTGTTGCGGTATGTCGAGATCAAGCCGCTAGAGATGCTGGCTGTGTGCCGGTTAACATCTTTGGTTTTGGCGCGCCAAGTCAAGATGCAATCAATTATATAAATACCACTTCAACAGGTACTTCAGTTATTAAGCAAACTGTACTTGGTGGCTCATTAACTAACTCGAGTTTATTTGAATTACCTGCCGGTTATGCAGGCTTCTCTACCGGTGTTGAATACCGTAAAGAAGAGAGCGAGATTTTTGAACCATCAAATGCGGCAGGTACTTTCTTTAATGCATTAGGTGAAGATAAAGGTGATTTTGATGTCAGTGAGGTTTTTGCTGAAATCACGCTACCATTATTAGCCGATTTACCTATGATGCGCCAATTAGATCTTGATCTTGCGATTCGTTTTGCCGATTACAGTACTATTGGCAATGCAACGACTTGGAAAACAGGTTTAAGCTGGGAGGTCGACGATCAACTCCGCGTTCGTACAACATACTCTGAAGCCATGCGTGCGCCAAACATCAGTGAGTTGTATGGTGCAGAAAGCCAAACATTCTTCTCAGTAAATGATTCTTGCCGTGCTAAATACTTAAATGATTTAGAAGATCCAACTCAACGTCAGACAAATTGTGCCGCTTTAGGGATCCCAGCTGGCTTTGATGCAGACTACGACGATAAAACGCTTGAAGGATTAAGTGGTGGTAACCGCGAGCTAAAAGCAGAAGAATCGAAAAGTTTTACCCTAGGGATTGTCTATCAACCTGATTTTATCGATGGACTATCGATCACTACCGATTACTGGAATATTGAGATCGAAAACGCCATCAGTGCCGTTGGTGCTCAAGATATTATTGACCGTTGTGTCGATTCTAAAACTGGTGTGAATAACGAGTACTGTAGCTTAATTACTCGTGATCCAGCGAGCCATGAAATTACTCAAATTAGACAGTTCTCGTTAAACATTGCGTCGCTTGAAGCTGCTGGTATCGACTTTGATATTGGTTATAACTTTGAAGCCTTTAGTGGTGATGTACGCACTAACCTTATTGCGACTCGCCTATTAAAACGTAAAGACTTTTCATTCCAGGATGAGCCAGATACATTTGAAGAACTTGCAGGCACTGCCGGTTATGCTAAATGGCAAGCAAACTGGAGCTTAGGTTACTCAATCGATAGCTGGGATATTAGCTGGAGAACACGCTTTGTTGAGGGTGTAAGCCTTTATACCGATAAAGAATTAGCCTTAAATGCGAATCCAAACAGCAACATGGAATTTGGTGATTACTTTATCAGTGATATGGCAGTTGCATATAACTTTAACTCAGGTATTACCTTGAAGTTTGGTATCGATAACGTATTTAACCGTGACTTGCCTTACGGCTATACAGGTACAGATACCACCAGCTCAGCTTACGATAACGTTGGTCGCTTCTTCCATACTACCGCTAGCTATAAGTTTTAAACATTGAGCGCTAAGCTATTTATCTAACCACTAAGGTTAGATAGGTTAAACGGCATCTTAGGATGCCGTTTTTTTATTGTTAATTCATTCAATTACAATCTGATGCCCATCAAAATTCAGGCAACGTCTTATAGAGATCGTAAACCTTTGTCTTGTTCACTTCGCCAGTTAATTTCATCATTTAGATTTAAGCATTGTAAAAGTGAACATTGTTAGATAGCAGATATGGCGATTTTTCCAACGGATAAATAACGATTATTGAAGCAAGGCCACAAATTTTATAGTGTTAAGTATACCTAGGATCAAAAATAGCTGATCATGGAAACATTGTTTTATATCTTGTTTTTCAGCAATAAGGGATCTCATGCATTATACGCTTAAGCAAATAGCCGTTTTCGATGCTGTTGCAA
Organism: Shewanella vesiculosa; assembly: GCF_009994065.1. Taxonomy (NCBI): domain Bacteria; kingdom Pseudomonadati; phylum Pseudomonadota; class Gammaproteobacteria; order Alteromonadales; family Shewanellaceae; genus Shewanella; species Shewanella vesiculosa. Next base: position 73,312 of record NZ_JAACSD010000010.1, on the reverse strand, counting down.
GTTTAGAGAGCGTTAGCGCAGCAGCCAAGAAACTGTCAATGAGTCAATCAGCGGTTAGCATGTCGTTAAGCCAACTCGAACATTTATTGGGCCGACCATTATTTATCCGCCAGGGAAATCGACTTATCTTGAGTCATTGGGGAAGATGGTTACGTCCAAGGGCCCAAAAACTACTGCAAGACGCACAACAAATCGCTCTGGGCCTTCACGATCAACATATTATTAGTGGCACAGTAAAACTGTGCGCGAGCCAAACCGCTGCGGAGCATTTATTACCCGCCTTGATCAGTAAAATTGATAACGATTTTCCAGAGCTCAGAATCGAAATTGCCGTTGAAAATAGCGACCATGTAGCACAAGAGGTACTCGATTATCAATTTGATTTAGGGGTTATTGAAGGTCGAATTGATGACAGTCGATTGCATCAAGAACCATGGATTGATGATCACCTAGTTGTTGTTGTCTCTCCGCACCACCCGTTTGCGCAAAACAAACGCACTAGCATCGCTCAACTTGAACAAGCCAAATGGGTTTTAAGAGAGCCAGGTGCTGGCACTAGGCGTATTTTTGATGCCGCCATCCATGGGGTAATTGTTAAATTAAATGTCTGGAAAGAATACGATCACGTCGGATTATTAAAAGCTTTAGTTAAAAATGGCGTGTATTTAAGCTGCTTGCCCTATTTGGATGTCGAACAAGATGTCGCCAATGGCGAATTAGTTGTGTTAACTACGCCTGAATTAAACTTAAAACGACATTTATCATTTATCTGGCGCCAAGATACTGGTGATAACCCACTCAGAGATTGCCTTATTGCAGAAGCAAAGTGTGTTACTCGCAGTTAAGCTTCATTATTGACCAAGAACTTGTACAACATATTTAGTGCCGGTTGTTAATCGGCATGGCCTCTATCTTCGCAGCTTAAACACCACACCATTAGCGCTAAGCGCAATAGTAACAGGTTATGCTCGCCTGCTTTACTGCATCTATTTTGATACGACCGACTAACCTGCCTCATAACATCGCGCTGTGGCAGGCTAAGTTGGCGTAAACTCAGCTAACACATGTCGATTGTATTTAACGCCAACTCGAGTTAATTATTCCTGCTACAGTCATATTAACTAAAATAATATTGAGCTTTAAGCAACAGTAAGATTCGTCATTATCATCAGTATCAAGTTTCTCGATACTGAGTTTTACCTTCAAACGATTTGCATGAGCCGAGATAATTTTTATCTCAACAAAATTTTTTGTCTAGTATTGATGCTATAACCTGCTTTGATATCAACTACGATTGAACGATGACGATACTTTGTATCAATTATATTGATGTGGCATGATATTTTTAACAGCAAAGGGCTAAGCGAGCTAACTTTTAGACTCATTTCTTCGTCTAATAATGCAGTCAACTTGTTATCCAGCTCTCACTTCCAACAAACAAAACATCAACTTTATTGATACCAAGTGATGCAATCAAATCACTATGCTAAAATTCGTGAGGTAAATTGGTCTTACCAAGAAAGACTTAAATAAGGACATCACTGTAATGCTTCACAAATGAAAGGCATTGCAGATGAGCAAAGTGATAAGAGCTATTAGCGGCTCACTGGCAAGCAGCTCTTATGGATATCGCCATCACTTCAAGGGAACACACTTAAACTTCATCATTTGATGGATTAACCTGTTCTTTTCGGAGAATGAGAAATTATGTCAGAAACTGTCAGCAATTCAGAAAAACAAGCACAAGAAGCGAGCTATCGCGAACTTCACCGCCCTGCGAGTGAATTTGATACTCGCGATGCCTATTTAGAAAACGAACTAAAAATAATGAAACCAAGACGCTGGGGACTTAACCTCCCTGGACGTGATTTTCGCTTTGAATGGGAAGACTTAGTTCCAGCTATCGCAGGAACCATTGGTATTACTGTGATGTATTCAGCAGTAATGGCTGCTTGGGCTGCTGGCTTAAGCGAAAAGTGGGACCACATCAATCTTGGCGCTGACTTTGCTATCCAAGTCGTGCGGGTAGAAATGCTCATCCCAGCTTTACTGTTCTGTATTATTAGCTCAGGTTTTATTAACCCAAGGGCAAACCTCGGCGGCAACCATGGACCAATGATCCCGTTAATTGGTACTATCGCACTCGCCGGTGCTCACCCTTTAGCCTTAGCAATTCTCATTGGTATATTTGGCTTAATTTTAAGTTATTTCAAAGGTGGCTCGAAACTGGTCAATCTCACCAGTAGCGGCGTGGCTGGCGGCTTATTAGTGTTCTTAGGCTTCATGGGAGCGAAAAGTCAAATAGGCTCGTTATTCGACTGGGCTGGCGGACTGCAAGCCAAGCATAGCTTGGACTACTCACTCGGTTATGTTGCCTTTGCCATATTGTTAATCAATGTGATCATTTATGCAGCATTAGCTAAATTTGGTAAACGCTGGTTAGCCATTCCTTTGTGTTCGATTGCAGCAGTCGCACTGGCATTTGCTTTTGGTGCAGGCTTAGATTTGCAGTTTACCACGGCGCCTGGGATTCCTAATTTAAACCCTGTGTATTGGTGGGGCTCAACTGAACACGGTTGGCAGTTAGGTTTACCTAATATGGCCCATTTTATTGCATCATTACCGTTTGCTATTCTTGCTGTTGCCATGTGGTCACCAGACTTCCTTGGTCATCGTATTTTCCAAGAATTAAATTACCCAAAAGGGGCTGAAAAAGTACTGATGGATGTCGATGACACCATGACCACCTGTTCAGTGAGACAGATCGTAGGTACAGCAGTAGGTGGCGGTAACATTACCTCTTCTTGGGGAACCTATATGATCCCTGCTGCAATAGCCAAACGTCCTATTCCTGCTGGCGCAATCTTGCTTGGTAGCTTATGTATTATTGTCGCTGTCATTGGTTATCCTATGGATATCACAGTATGGCGCCCGGTTATGTCAATTGCGTTGTTAGTCGGTGTGTTCCTACCGTTACTGGAAGCCGGCTTACAGATGGTTAAAGACACCACCAGTAGCCAAGCTGCAGGGATCTGTATTTTTGCCTCATTTGTAGCCAATCCGGTATTAGCATGGGCATTAACCATGTTGCTTGATAACAACGGCTTAATTGGTGACAAAGAACGTCCTAAAACATTATCGTTTGCCGACCGTATCGTGATCCCAACGCTAGCATTCGTGATTTGTTTAGCGGCGATGTTAGCAGTAGGCATGATTGAAGGTATCCCAGCCTTCTTATAATCGCGTTGTGCTTGGTAATATCACTCTTAAAAGGCGAAATCGGCAACGATTTCGCTTTTTTATTGGCTAATATTAATGTGTGCTACTCTTAATTCTAAACAGATATGTTAGCCAGTTAACACTTTTGTTATTCAATTATCAAAAGCTGCCGATATCGTCATTTAGCTGTGCTATTATCAACTCATGGATAAATGGTCTTACCAATTAATTCATTGACTAAAACAATATCGATTAGCGTCATTATAAAAACCAGGCGGAACATTTCTGCCACCAATGTCGCAGAAGATGTTAACAGCTCAATCTAGCGAATGCGCCTAGATGACAGAATGTAAATACTCACGGATACCAGCTCGTGCTAATTGAGACAGTATCCGTTGAAAATCAACCAGAGGGTTAAGTAAATGACAGATAAAACCGAACTATTTGCCAACGCGTGGGAAGGTTTCGTAGCTGGCGATTGGAAAACAGAAGTTAATGTACGTGACTTTATCCAACAAAATTACACACCATATGAGGGTGATGAGTCATTCTTAACAGGTGCAACAGATGCAACATTAACTTTGTGGGACAAAGTTATGGAAGGCATCAAGCAAGAGAACCAAACTCATGCTCCTGTCGATTTCGATACTGAAATGGTCTCTACCATTACTTCTCATAATGCTGGTTACATTAATCAAGAGCTTGAAACTATTGTCGGTTTACAAACTGATGCACCATTAAAACGTGCCATGTTGCCTAATGGCGGCATTCGTATGGTTGAAGGTTCATGTAAAGCATATGGCCGTGAACTTAACAGCGATGTTAATTACATTTATTCTGAATTACGTAAAACCCACAACCAGGGTGTGTTTGATGTTTATACCCCTGAAATTATGGCTTGTCGTAAATCAGGTATATTAACGGGTTTACCTGATGCTTACGGCCGTGGTCGTATTATTGGTGATTACCGCCGCATTGCTTTATACGGTATTGATTACTTAATGAAAGATAAGTTTGCCCAATTCAGTTCACTGCAAGCGCAGTTTGAAGCAGGCGAAGACTTATCAAGTGTGATTCAATTACGTGAAGAAATTTCTGAGCAGCATCGTGCTTTAGGCCAAATGAAAGTCATGGCAGCTAAATACGGTTGTGATATTTCTGTGCCAGCCAAAAATGCTAAAGAAGCCATTCAATGGACTTACTTTGGTTATCTTGCTGCAGTAAAAAGCCAAAATGGCGCAGCAATGTCACTGGGTCGTACTTCAACGTTCATTGATGCTTATATTGAACGTGACATTAAAAATGGTGTTCTTACTGAACAGCAAGCCCAAGAAATGGTTGACCATTTTGTGATGAAATTGCGTATGGTTCGTTTCCTTCGCACACCTGAATACGATGAACTATTCTCTGGTGACCCGATTTGGGCAACTGAGTCTATCGCAGGTATGGGTCTTGATGGCCGTACATTAGTCACAAAATCTAGCTTCCGTTTTTTACATACCTTGTACAACATGGGCCCAAGCCCAGAGCCAAACATTACCGTATTGTGGTCAACAAAATTACCACAAGGGTTTAAAAGCTACTGTGCAAAAGTATCAATTGACACCAGCTCAATTCAATATGAAAACGATGATTTAATGCGTCCAGACTTCGAATCTGACGATTACGCCATCGCCTGTTGTGTTAGCCCAATGATTGTGGGTAAACACATGCAGTTCTTCGGTGCCCGTGCTAACTTAGCCAAAACCATGTTATATGCCATTAACGGTGGTGTTGACGAAAAACTTAAAACTCAAATTGCTCCAAAAGCAGATCCAATCACTGCCGATGTACTTGAGTTTGATGATGTGATGTCTCGTCTTGACGGTTTAATGGACTGGCTTGCAACACAATATGTGTCTGCACTTAACGCCATCCACTATATGCACGACAAATACTCTTACGAGTCTGCGTTGATGGCATTACATGACCGCGATGTGCGCCGCACTATGGCTTGTGGTATTGCTGGTTTATCAATTGCTGCCGATTCATTGTCTGCAATTAAGTACGCTCAAGTTAAGCCTATCCGTGACGAAAATGGTATTGCCGTTGATTTTGATATTCAAGGTGACTATCCAAAATTTGGTAACAATGACGCTCGTGTAGATGACATTGCTTGCGATTTAGTTGAACGTTTTATGGCAAAAATTCGCGATAAGAAAATGTATCGTAATGCCATTCCAACTCAATCAATCTTAACCATCACTTCAAACGTGGTTTATGGTAAGAAAACCGGTAACACTCCAGACGGTCGTCGTTCAGGTGCACCATTTGCTCCAGGTGCAAACCCTATGCATGGTCGTGATGAAAATGGCGCAATTGCTTCATTAACATCAGTCGCCAAGCTACCATTTGCTCACGCACAAGATGGTGTTTCTTACACTTTCTCTATCGTGCCAAATGCATTAGGTAAAGATGACACAGGTCGTCGTACTAACTTAGCGTCATTAATGGATGGCTACTTCTTAAGCAAGCCAAATCGTGAAGGTGGTCAACACTTAAACGTTAACGTGATGAATCGTGAAATGTTAGAAGATGCGATTGTTCATCCGGATAAATATCCACAATTAACAATCCGTGTATCAGGTTACGCCGTTCGCTTTAATGCGCTCACTCCAGAGCAGCAACAAGACGTGATTACTCGTACATTTACTAAAAGTATGTAGTCTCTGCTAAAATTGGCTGTATCGATGTGTAACAAATTATCGATACAGCCTTTTTTATAGATATTTGAGGAATAATAATGACCTTAGGTCGCATTCATTCAGTGGAATCATTCGGAACCGTAGACGGTCCGGGGATCCGTTATATTACTTTTATGCAGGGCTGCCTTATGCGCTGCCAATATTGTCATAATCGTGATACGTGGGATTTGGATGGCGGCAAAGAAATATCTGTCGATGAAATAATGAAACAAGTTATTGCTTATCAACCCTTTTTAGACGCTAGCGGTGGTGGTATTACGGCCAGTGGTGGGGAAGCAATTTTACAAGCTCAATTTGTCAGTGAATTATTTAAAGCCTGCAAAGATCAGGGTGTCCACACCTGTTTAGACACTAACGGTTTTGTGCGCAAATACGAACCTGTGATTGATGAGTTACTCGACAATACCGATTTAGTATTACTTGATATAAAACAAATGGATGATGCTAAACACATCGAACTGACAAAAGTCAGTAACCATAGAACATTACAATTTGCTCAATATCTCGCTAAACGAAACATAAAAACCTGGATCAGATATGTCGTTGTCGCCGGATTTACCGAAGACGTAGAGTCGGCCATTGCATTAGCTGAGTTTATTAAACCGATGAATAATGTTGAGAAAGTTGAGCTACTGCCTTATCACCCGTTAGGTCAACATAAATGGCAAGCCTTTGGCGAAGCATACACCTTGTCTGATATTGCACCGCCAAGTACTGAGACGATGCAAAAAATTAAACAAGTGTTTTTAGATCGAGGCATTAGCGCTACATTTTAGTCATAACAAAAATAAACCGACTTAAATGAGCAACAGATTACCAAGCAGATAGATTAGAGTTCTTCCCAGTAACTTTGATCCAAACGTTCAAAAGCCAATTTCAAGATGGCGGCCATGTCTGAATAACAGGCTCTGGCACCTAGGGGTTGGCAATAGATACCCATCTCGGTCAATTTAGCACTGAGTTGATTGCCCCACTCGAATAACGATAAAGGCAATGGATGGCTCGCTCGCCAGCCTAACCATAATAAGCCTTGTAGTGGCAGGCTAATAAAAAAGAGCAGTGTTGTTAATGCTTGCGGTAAGTAATTCCAGCCCAAAACGTAGAGTTGGCTGGCCGCAACCACTAATGCCAAAATCGGCATGGCGATGATCGCTAACTGAGTCGCTTTGACGACACGGTACTCGGGGAAATAAAACCCAAGTTGCCTAACCATTGGCCAAGTCTTCATATAACGTTGACCGTCGCCAAGTAATTTAACCAGATTCATGTTCAATATACGGTTACCTTTACTGCCTAGGACATGAGTGAAACATTATCATAATACAGTGTCGTACCAAAAATGCACTGGCCGATTTGACACTTTAATGATTTAGCTTACTGTGCCAATCAGCAAAAGAACACCAAAGTGTAGCGTTTATGAATAATGTTCATAAACCTTAATCAAAATGGAATTTTACTATTTTATTTAGTTTCATTGACTTAAAAGGCGTTAACATGTCAGACAAATTAGTACTCGTGCTCAACTGCGGTAGCTCATCATTAAAATTTGCCATCATTGATGCTCAATCAGGCGATGATAAAATTTCTGGATTAGCTGAATGTTTTGGTTTAGAAGATTCGCGCATTAAATGGAAATTTAATGGCGGTAAAAATGAAGCCAAATTAGGCGCCTTTACTGCACATCGCGAAGCAGTCGAATTCATCGTTAATAACATCTTGGCGGAACACCCAGAACTGGCGGCACAAATTAAGGCTATTGGCCATCGCATCGTTCACGGTGGTGAAAAATTTACCCGCTCTGTCATTATCACCCCTGAAGTCATACAAGGCATCGAAGATTGTGCCTCATTAGCACCGCTACATAATCCGGCCCATTTAATTGGTATTCGCGCAGCGATAGCGTCTTTTCCTCAGTTGCCACAAGTGACAGTGTTTGACACCGCATTTCATCAAACCATGCCTGAGAAAGCGTATATTTATGCCCTACCTTACAAATTGTATCGTGAACATAGTATTCGCCGTTATGGCATGCATGGTACTAGCCACTTTTACGTTTGCCGTGAAGCGGCCAAAGTATTAGGCAAAGATGTTAAAGACATCAATGTTATTTGTGCTCATCTAGGTAATGGCGCATCAGTTGCAGCCATTAAAGGCGGTAAAAGCGTCGACACTTCAATGGGTTTAACCCCGCTTGAAGGTTTAGTCATGGGTACCCGTTGTGGCGATTTAGACCCATCGATTATTTTTCATTTAGTCAAACAACTTGGCTATACCCTGGATGAAGTAAACAACCTACTGAATAAACAAAGTGGTTTACTGGGCATTTCAGAGCTTACTAATGATTGTCGTGGAATTGAAGAAGGTTATCATGATGGCCATAAAGGGGCCACGTTAGCCTTGGATATTTTCTGCTACCGTTTAGCTAAATATATTGCCTCTTACACTGTGCCATTAGGGCGTTTAGACGCCATCATTTTTACTGGCGGTATTGGCGAAAACTCGAATCTTATTCGTGAGAAAGTCCTTAATTTATTAGAAATATTTAACTTCAAAGTTGACGACATCTTGAATAAAGCTGCTCGTTTTGGCCAACAGGGTGTAATAACCCAAGCAGGTACCCCTATTGCTATGGTCATACCAACAAATGAAGAGTGGGTTATTGCCGAAGATGCCATTAAGCTGATCACAGCTAAGTAAAACCGCTATTAGGTTTATATTCGGTTAACTATCATGAACACTACGCACATAAGAGGTCGTCATGTCTCGTAATATTATGCTTATTCCAATTGGTATTGGAGTAGGATTAACATCGCTTAGTTTAGGTATGGTTCGCGCCCTAGAACGCAAAGGCGTTAAAGTGCAATTTTTTAAACCTATTGCACAAATTCGATCTGGTGATACAGGTCCTGAGCGTTCAACCACTATTTTAAGTACTTCTCCTACGGTTAATCCGTTGGAGCCTTTTTCAATGGAACACGCTGAAGCTTTAATCCGCTCAGAGCAAACTGATGTCCTATTGGAACAGATTATTGCCCGTGCGTCGGAATGCGCCAATAATACTGAAACCTTAGTGATTGAAGGCTTAGTGCCAACACGAAGTCACCCTTTTGCTGATGACATTAACTACGAAATTGCTAAAGCATTAGATGCAGATGTTATTTTCATCGCAACCCCAGGCAACGATACGCCTAATGGATTAATGAATCGCTTAGAGATCGCCTTTAACTCTTGGGGTGGGCAGAAAAATAAACGCTTAATTGGCGCTATCATCAATAAAATTGGTGCCCCCGTTGACAACGAAGGTCGTACACGTCCTGATTTATCAGAAGTCTTTGATGATAAAAACATGAACGCGGTTGATAGCTCGGGGATGTTCCAACTGCCGGGTAAAAGTCCACTGCGCATATTAGGTAGTGTGCCATATAATTTAGAGTTAATTGCCCCACGCGCATCTGATTTAGCTAAGCACTTAAATGCAAAAATCATTAATGCCGGTGAAATGCATACTCGTCGTATGCGCCGGGTGACATTTTGTGCTCGCAGTCTTCCAAACTTGGTCACTCACATCAAAACCAACTCACTTTTAGTGACTTCAGGCGATCGCTCTGACGTGATAGTCTCAGCGTGTTTAGCTGCAATGAATGGTGTGAAAATTGGTGCATTATTGCTGACTGGTGGCTATTCGCCTGAACCAGAAATCATGAACCTATGTGAGCAAGCATTTGAAACTGGCTTGCCAGTATTTTTAATTGATTCAAATACATGGCAGACATCGCTTAATATTCAACGCTTTGATCATGAAGTGCCTGTTGATGATGCTGTACGGGTTGAGAAAGTGCAAGAGTACGTTGCCAGCCATATCGACCAAACATGGATTGAAAGTGTTACTCAAGATTCTCCCCGTGAACACCGATTATCGCCACCAGCATTCCGTTATAAGTTAACTGAATTAGCCCGTGCTGCGCGTAAAACTATCGTGCTTCCGGAAGGTGAAGAACCGAGAACCGTTAAAGCGGCCTCGATTTGTGCTGAACGCGGTATCGCTCGCTGTGTGTTATTAGGTAACCGCGAAGAAATTTTACGCGTTGCATTGTTGCAAGACGTCGTTTTAGGTGATGGCATTGAAATCATTGAGCCTGAAACCGTGCGTGAAAAATACGTAGAACCAATGCTTAAATTACGTCGCAGCAAAGGCTTAACCGAAGTCGTCGCCCGTGAGCAACTTGAAGACAACATGGTGCTTGGTACTATGATGCTGGCACAAGATGAGGTCGATGGTATTGTGTCTGGCGCTGTTAATACCACAGCCCACACGATTCGCCCACCGTTACAGTTGATTAAAACGGCACCGGGTTCTAGCTTAGTATCGTCAATTTTCTTCATGCTGATGCCAGATCAAGTGCTTGTTTATGGTGACTGTGCGATTAACCCAGATCCTAATCCTGAGCAGTTAGCCGATATTGCGATTCAGTCAGCGGAGTCCGCTAAAGCCTTTGGTATTGAACCTCGCGTTGCGATGATCAGTTACTCAACGGGCACCTCTGGTACAGGTTCTGATGTGGATAAAGTCCGCGAAGCCACACGAATTGCTAAAGAAAAACGTCCAGATTTAATTATCGATGGCCCTTTGCAGTACGATGCCGCAGTGATGCCTAACGTCGCTCAATCTAAAGCGCCTAACAGCCCTGTTGCCGGCAAAGCTACTGTGTTTGTGTTCCCAGACTTAAATACTGGTAACACCACATACAAAGCCGTACAGCGTAGCGCGGATTTGATCAGTATCGGTCCTATGCTTCAAGGTATGCGTAAACCGGTTAACGATTTATCTCGTGGTGCACTTGTCGATGATATTGTCTACACAATTGCATTAACCGCGATTCAAGCTGCGCAAAACAGTGCCAAATAATTTGCGATATTTCGGTTTAACGCTGAGGTAATCCGCAATACTTTATCACTAAAAAAGCACTGATTATTATCAGTGCTTTTTTGTGTTTGCTTGGCTAAATTAACTTGTTGGTAAGAGTCTAAACAACACGTTAGCCCAGCTATTCACTATACAAAAATGCAATAACCCCTATCTGGCGCAAACAAAAACGCTACCCAATCGGGTAGCGTTAATCAACAACGATGAAGTAACTAAAGCTAGAAACTATTTCTTGGCTTTTTTCTTAGTTGCTTCACTGACCCATTTACCGCCAATAAACTTAGAAGACCAACCGGTGGCTTTACCATCAACTTCAGTAGCAACATATTGCTCTTTGGTTTTACGGCTAAATTTAACCGAGGCTTTATTACCATCATCATCTTCTGTAGGTGCGTCAGCAAGGTACGCATATTTAGGCCATAACAGATCACGATACTGAACTAACTCTTCCACTAATGGCGCACGTGTTTCACGCGATTTAGGGAAAGTACTTGCCGCTAAAAATATGCCCGCAGCACCATCACGAAGCACAAAATGCGCATCTGACTTAGTGCATTTTAATTCAGGTAGAAAAATGGGATCTTCTTTTGGTGGCGCAGCTTCGCCGCTTCTTAACAACTTACGCGTATTTTTACACTCGCTGTTAGTGCAACCAAAATACTTACCAAATCGACCATTTTTCAGTTCCATATTATTGCCGCAACGATCGCACTCAATAATTGGACCTTCATAACCTTTAATCTTAAATTGCCCGGCTTCCACTTCGTAACCATCACATGAGGGGTTATTACCACAAACATGTAATTTACGCGTCTCATCAATCAGGTAACTGTCCATCGCTGTGCCACACTTACCACAACGATGTTTAGCACGTAACGCTTCCGTTTCGCCATCTTCATTGTCGCTAACCGCTTCTTCACCTGGGGTTAAGTTAAGCGTGGTTTTGCAACGTTCTTTAGGCGGTAAAGCATAACCAGAACAGCCTAAAAATACCCCAGTAGAACCGGTTCTGATCCCCATTGGACGGCCACAGGTAGGACACTTAATGTCGTCTGTTAATACCATCTCATTGGGGCGCATGCCACCTTCATCTGGGTCTAACTCAGCCAACAATAATTGTTTGGTAAAGTCACCGTAAAAACCATCGAGTACTTTTTTCCAGTCAAGCTTACCTTGAGCAACATCATCTAATGTTTGCTCCATGCTTGCGGTAAAGTCGTAACTCATTAATTCTTTAAAACTGCCCACTAAACGTTCGCTAACTATCTCACCCATTTTTTCAGCAAAGAAACGGCGATTGTCCACTTTGACGTAGCCGCGATCCTGAATGGTTGAAATAATTGTCGCATACGTTGACGGACGGCCAATACCACGTTTTTCGAGCTCTTTAACTAAAGAGGCTTCGCTGTAACGTGGCGCAGGCTTGGTAAAGTGCTGTTTAGGCGATAAGGTTTCAAGCACTAACTTGTCACCTTTTTCGACTACTGGCAGTGTTTTATCGTCTTCGTTTTTCTTACTCATCTGTGGTTGAACACGCGTCCAACCATCAAAGCGTAAGGTGCGACCACTGGCTTTTAATTCGTAATCACCCGCAGTTACGGTTAAACGTGTTGCGTCATACTGAGCAGGGGTCATTTGACACGACACGAATTGACGCCAAATGAGCTCATACAAGCGCTGAGCGTCTCTTTCCATGTCGGTTAGGGATGCAGACTGCACAGCAACGTTCGACGGTCTAATCGCTTCATGCGCCTCTTGGGCACCTTCTTTGCTACCATAACGGATAGGTTCAGCCGGTAAATACTTATCACCAAACTCAGAAGCAATCATTTCACGTAAATTTTCAACCGCTTCTTTACTTAAATTGGTTGAATCGGTACGCATATAGGTAATGTGGCCAGCTTCGTATAAACGCTGCGCCATCATCATGGTTTTCTTCACACCAAAACCTAGACGAGTACTCGCGGCTTGCTGCAATGTAGAGGTTATATAAGGTGCTGTTGGTTTGCTTGAGGTTGCTTTATCCTCACGCGCACTGACCACGTAAGACGCCCCACGCAATGCATCGACTGCCACTTTAGCTTGTGCTTCATTAATCGGCTCAAATGCAGCAGATTGATACTTCATCACCTGCATTTTCAAGCTTGCTGCGGTTGGCGTATTTAATTCTGCATGTATGTCCCAAAATTCTTCTGGAACAAATGCTTTAATCTCACTTTCACGTTCTACAACTAAGCGAACCGCAACCGATTGCACACGCCCAGCCGATAGACCACGAGCAACTTTTTTCCATAATAAAGGTGACACCATAAAGCCAACGACACGGTCTAAGAAACGACGTGCTTGTTGGGCGTTAACCATATTAGTGTCAAGTACAGACGGGTTACTAAATGCATCTTGAATCGCAGTTTTAGTAATTTCGTTAAACACAACTCGCTGATACCGTGAAGCATCACCACCAATGATCTCCTGCAAATGCCAGGCGATGGCTTCCCCTTCACGGTCCAAATCCGTTGCGAGATATATTTGGTCAGCATCTTCTGCTAACGCTTTGAGTTCTTTAACAACTTTTTCTTTACCAGGCAGGATTTGATACTTAGCCGCCCAGCCTTTATCTGGGTTGACACCCATTCGCGCCACAAGCGCTTGTTTGTCTCTGATTAGCTTGTATTTAGCTTTTTCTTCAGGAGATAATTTCTTAACTTCTGCTGCGGTTTTAGTCACAGTTGTACCGTCAGAAGTAGACGAAGTTGGTAAGTCACGTATGTGACCTACACTCGACTTCACAATGAAGTCTTTACCAAGATATTTATTAATTGTCTTGGCTTTGGCCGGCGATTCGACAATAACTAGCGATTTACCCATAGTTTTATTTGCGCCAAAAAGTCTCGAAAAAAAGAAAATTGATTCCATATATAGAGGGTTGAGACAATAGTTTCAAGTTAATCCCTCTTTTACATGGCTAGTAAGTCATTTTTTAAGCAAAATTTATTCAATAATAAAAAATGCGAAAAATAATATGCGTTTTTTAAACGTAATTTTTCACTTAATGATACTTGCGAGCACCTTCAGTGCATTTTTAGTCATTTATACACATTTGTACAAATTAACCACACCTTGTTAACCCTTATAGCTTCAGTATACTGGGGTTAAATTAGCGTTAACTGTAGTCAGCAATCACGTTCCTTTTTTATAAGTAACACAAATAAGTGCAACAACAATAATAATTATTCACTAAAAACTCTCAAGGATCACGAATGAAGCATTTTGAAGCAAACTTTGATGGCTTGGTAGGACCAACCCATAACTATGCCGGATTATCATTTGGTAATGTAGCCTCATTTAGTAATGCGGCCCAAACCTCAAATCCCAAAGCGGCAGCTAAACAAGGTTTGCAAAAAGCCAAATCATTAGCAGACTTGGGAATGATACAAGGGGTATTAGCCCCGCAAGAGCGTCCAGACCTTTATACACTGCGTCGAATTGGTTTTTCTGGGTCAGACGCTGAAGTTTTACAAAAAGCGTCTCAACAGGCTCCTGCGCTACTTAATGCTTGTTGCAGTGCATCAAGTATGTGGACAGCTAACGCGGCAACCGTATCCCCCAGTGCCGATAGCCGGGACGGTAAAGTTCATTTCACGCCAGCTAACTTAGTCGACAAATTACACCGCAGCATTGAGCCTGTCACCACAGGCAATATTTTACAGGCAACATTTAACAACGATCGCCATTTTAAACATCACCAACATTTACCAGAACATGCAAGTTTTGGTGATGAAGGCGCCGCAAATCATACCCGCCTATGTGCTGAATACGGCTATGCTGGTGTTGAACTGTTTGTTTATGGACAATCGGCAACCAATCCCGATGCACCAAAACCGAAAAAATATCCCGCCCGTCAAACCTTAGAAGCATCACAAGCCGTTGCTCGTTTGCATCAGCTTGAAGATGAAAGTTGCGTGTTTATGCAGCAAAACCCTGATGTGATTGACCAAGGTGTATTCCACAACGATGTGATTTCTGTTGGTAATCAAAACGTCCTTTTTTATCATGAACAGGCGTTTTTACATACCGAAGCAAAATTTGATGAAATTCGCCGAAAAATGGATAGTGACATGCATTTTATCAAAGTAGCAACCAGCCAAGTGTCAATTGATAATGCGGTCAAAAGTTACTTGTTTAATACGCAGATCATTACCTTACCGTCTGGTGAAATGGCCATTATTGCACCGACAAACTGCCAAGAAAATCCCGCAGTTTTTGCTTACTTAAATGAACTGATAACCTTAGGCACGCCAATCAAACAAGTACGTTATTTTGATGTGAAACAAAGTATGCAAAATGGTGGTGGGCCAGCTTGTTTACGTTTACGTGTGGCAATGAACCAACAAGAAGTTGCCGCAGTTAATCAAAACACCCTCATGAGTGATAGCTTATTTACTCGTCTAAATACCTGGGTTGATAGGCATTATCGCGACCAATTAACGGTTCAAGATTTAGCCGACCCGCAATTGATTATTGAATCGCGCACTGCGTTAGATGAGCTAACCCAAATTTTGAAACTAGGCAGTGTGTATCAGTTCCAAAAGTAAACTTTAACGGGGGTCAATAAATGATAACGGTATTTACAAAATCATAAACTTGACCCATCTCATATCAAACGAGTAATGTGTTTACCAAGCAAGAAACAATAACGTATCCAGCGCTAAGCTTTAGCAAGTTAAATTGTCCACACTAGCGGGCAAATAACGGTTTAATAAACGTTTTTTATCCCGCTTATAGGTTACTGATAAAAATAACAAAAAAGAGTAATTATTCCAGCTATTTTTTTATTGTTAACTATACTTTATTTATCATCAATCAATCACTAAATCGGCGCTGTATGAAAAGTCAGTTGATAAGGATGTTAACACTTATAATCTTATGTTCATTCAATACCTCAAACGCCTCAGAAAATGCGTTAGAGTTTGAACACACCATAGTTAATTATAATGCCTCCGTTCAAGGTGTTGATCCTAAGCAAGCCTATTTTATTTCACTGTTAGCACTTGCTCTGGATAAAAGTGCTAGCCGCTACGGTACGTTTCAAATGCGTGCAGCCATGATTAATATGCCTCAAAGTCGTACCCTAAAAATGCTGGCCGAAAACAAAAATATCGATGTCGCGTGGAGCATGACAAGTATTGAACGGGAAGCACAGCTTCAAGCGGTCTATATCCCACTATTAAAAGGGCTTATGGGATATAGAATTGGGATTATACGTAAAGGCGACCAGCCACAATTTGATCAACTCACCAGCCTAGAAGACCTAAAAAAAATCCTTATGGGTCAAGGTTTAGATTGGCCTGATACCAATATTTTGAACAGCAATGGCTTTAATGTGGTCCCAGGACCAGAAAAGAGTTTAATTAGTATGTTGCTTAAAAATCGGTTTGATTATTATCCTCGTGCTCTTTTTGAACCTTGGCGCGACCTTGCTCGTCACAGTGAATTAGTGTTAGAAAAAAATATCTTAATACGCTACACAGCCCCGATTTATTTTTTTGTCAGTAAAGACAATCCTCGGTTAGCAGAGCGAATTGAATATGGCTTACGAGTCGCCATCGATGACGGTAGCTTCAATGCCATGTTCTATAATCACCCCATCACCGATGGCATGCTCGAAAAATCCGAACTCGACAAACGTAAAGAATTTGTTCTGCATAATCCCTTGTTGTCAGAAAAAAGTGCCAGTCTTCTTGATGAGCCTAAATTATGGTTAACCATCAAAACAGCAACCTCTATTGCGGTACCACTTTACAAATAAACGCTCAACCTATGCGATGCCCATTGATGATACAGAGATTGCAGGTTTTATCAAAAATATTGATAATCAATAATTTACACTCAACCACAACAGGTTTAGCACTACTGTAATCACCTTCTATTACTCATAAACCTAATTAAAAAGGTTTACATTCTTTTGCACAATAGAGGTTTAGAATCCGCAGATTAACCACCATATTAATGCGAATGGCAATAACATCATGCTACAATTGGCCACAATTACGATTAAAAATATGATGCAATCATGTCCGAACTAGACATTATCGTTTCCCTAGCCTGAGATTTATATGAAGCAACTGTTAGATTTTTTACCATTAGTCATTTTTTTTGCGGTTTACAAGTTCTATGATATTTACGCCGCTACAGGAGTATTGATCGCGGCAACAGCGCTTCAACTTGTGATCACTTATCTGCTTTATAAACACATTGAAAAAATGCATTTAGCCACCTTCGCCTTGGTCACTGTGTTTGGCTCACTCACACTGTTTTTCCATGACGATGCCTTTATCAAATGGAAAGTCAGTATCGTTTATGCCTTATTCGCCATAGGACTAATTGCCTCACAAATGATGGGCAAACCTGCGCTTAAAAGCATGCTTGGTAAAGAAATGAAAGTTGACGATAAAATATGGGCTCAAGTCACCTGGTATTGGGTTGGATTTTTTGTCTTATGTGCCTTTGCTAATATTTACATTGCGTTTAATTTACCTCTGGAAACCTGGGTAAACTTCAAAGTGTTTGGCCTAACCGCCCTCACCTTAATCAACACCGTTATTACGGTCGTTTATTTGTATAAAAATATGCAAGATGACGATTCGCAAACAACTGATGGTCAATAAGCATTCATGTAAAATAAAATCAAATAAAGGAAGCAACGATATGTGGTATATGATTTCATCTCAAGATGTGGAAAACAGTTTAGAGAAACGCTTATCTGTTCGCGCTGAACATTTAGCTCGTTTACAAGATTTAGCTGATGAAGGCCGTTTATTAACTGCCGGACCACATCCTGCTATTGATAACGAAAACCCTGGTGAAGCAGGTTTTACCGGCTCATTAGTTATTGCCGATTTTGCCTCATTAGAAGATGCACAAGCATGGGCTGATGTGGATCCTTACATTGGTGCTGGTGTGTATAAAAGCGTTATTGTTAAGCCATTTAAACGAGTGCTCCCATAATGAAGATTGTTTCTTTTAACATTAATGGCATACGTGCTCGACTGCATCAATTGCAAGCACTTATAGACAGCCACGCGCCTGACATTATTGGCTTACAAGAAACCAAAGTGCACGACGAAGCCTTTCCGGTTGCAGATGTTGAGGCAATGGGCTACAAAGTTCATTACCATGGCGGCAAAGCACATTATGGCGTAGCCATGCTGTCAAAAGCTGAACCCATTAGTATTATTAAAGGTTTTGAATCTGATAATGAAGATGCTCAGCGTCGACTTATTATTGGCCAATTTACACAAGATAATGGCCGAGTATTAACGGTATTCAATGGATATTTTCCACAAGGTGAAAGCATTCACCACGAAACAAAATACCCGGCTAAACGTAAGTTCTATCAAGACTTAATGCTATATTTAGAGAAACATCACCAACCAAGCGATGACATAGCAATCATTGGTGATATCAATATATCGCCCACCGATTTAGATATCGGCATCGGTGAAGTGAACGCTAAGCGTTGGTTAAAAAGCGGAAAATGTAGCTTCCAACCAGAAGAACGTGAATGGTTAGCACGTTTACAACAATGGGGCTTTATTGATAGTTTCCGCCAATTGCATCCAGATCGCACTGAACGTTACTCGTGGTTTGATTACCGCAGTAAAGGCTTTGATGATAACCGTGGTCTGCGCATCGACGTGATATTAGTGACCGACTCATTAGTGTCACGCGTCGTCGAATCTGATGTCGATTACGAATTACGCGCGATTGAGAAACCGTCCGATCATGCTCCCATTTGGACTACGTTTAGTTAATCGTTAGGGTGCTGACATAACCTAGCTCCCGACATCGCTTAGCAACAAAAAAGCTATAAGCAATCTTGCTTATAGCTTTTTTAGTTTTACAGCATTCCTTCACCACCGGCTAAGCTTGATAGCTTGATAGTTTGATAGTTTGATAGTTTGATAGTTTGTCAACACGCTCACATGAGCAGAGTAAACGACTCACGTTAGTATATTACAGGCCAAATAATCGCCCTTAAAAGGTTGCTGCTATAAAAATCAAATAATGGCTAAGCATGCATATTAGTAACCCAAGTGATTATCATCACTACTATGCCATCTTTATCGAGCACCTTAACTAACTATCACTGAACGTTGTTATGGGCTGCTTGATACAAAATTAAATTCTATATTGACTTAAAATCGCCGCTAAACCTTGAGATGATTGATGTAAATCTTTCGCTAATATTCCGGCATGTTTTGCAGTACTGCGAATCGTCTCCGATTGCTGACGGATTTGATTAAGTTGCGAGGCAATATCACCAGCTGAGACACTTTGTTGTTCAGCTGAGGCGGCTATCTGGCTACTCATATCAAACACGGCATTAATCGACTCAGCCATGTCGGTAATATCGTCACCGACCGCTTTAATACTTGCACTGCCCTGATCGGCTTCGGTAACAATCACATTGGTAATGCTGGTCAGTTTTTTAGAACCTTGTTGTAAGCCTTCGATCATATTTTGAATTTCAACGGTCGCTTGTTGAGTCCGCCCTGCAAGAGTACGTACTTCATCAGCCACCACAGCAAAACCCCGGCCTTGCTCACCGGCACGCGCCGCTTCAATGGCTGCATTTAACGCTAATAAATTAGTTTGTTCAGAAATACTTTCAATGGTAGTAACAGCAACATTAATTTGGGTGGCATCATGAGATAACTGCTCTACAGATGAAAACGCTTCAGCAATGCGCTCAGACAAATAGCCAATCCGCTTAACTGCATCATTAATCTTGCCCTGACTCTGACCCATTTGGGTAGCATTTTGCTTAGTATTCAAAGATGCATCACTCGCATGATGTGATACATCTGCAATGGCTCCGGTCATTTGATCCATGGCATGCGCTACAGAATCTAAATAATGATGTTGCTGATCAATTAAGTCATCATTAGTGTTAGCTTGATGGTTAAACTCATTGGCGGCAGTCGCTAGGGTTTCTGCATTACTACGAATAGCGGTTACCATTTCACTCATATTATTAGCACAGCGATCAATTTCATTGGCGATTAAACTGAAATCGTCAGTACCAAAGAAGTTTAATCTCAAGGTTAAATCACCATCAGCTAATCGTTTGATTGCCATATACATATCCCATAAACCGCCACCTAACGAGGTTGAGATCCAGTAACTCAGTTGAAATAATGGTAGCAAGCCAACTAATGCGATGATTAGCATAAAATAGCTTTGGCTTAATGGTTCCTGTTCCCAGGATTGAACATTTTGACTCACGCTTAGAAACTGATCGCCGACACTCGCTGATGCTGTAACTTGATCACCACTGCGAAAAGTATTATCACGACCAGATAACTGTAATTGATGAGTTTGTGCAAATTGCTCCAGAGCAGTATTTGTTAAGCCTTGATTATTGGCAACCGAGGCATAACTTTCAGCACTTGCTTTAACCCGCTGTAATGATGACTGAGCAATTAAATCAGTCGTTTGTTGGTAATTCATCAGAGCAATAACACTGGTGATCAATGCAACCAGCGAACACACCACCCAAAATTTTCCATTCAGGCTAAATTTAATCAAAATTGCATCAATGGTTCTAAACTGAATTTGCTTCATATAAGCTTCCTAAGGCAATGCGTTACTATCTCAAATATGAGAATAAGATTAAATAAACAACAGCACCCACTCAATCTGAATCAATACTAAAATTCATTAACGATTCAATTGAGAGTGATTTTAAATTATCGTAAAAAAAACAATGCCTAAGTGCGAATACACTTAGGCATTTAGCTTATTTATTATCGGCTTAAGCGCAGTAAACTTAAGTGTTGTAGCTCACGAAAATGGCTAAACCGATAAAAATTTATTAAGCGGTAAATCGCGATATCGTATCCCCGTTGCCGCAAAAATGGCATTGGTTAAACTGGGCGCAACAGGAGGCACACCGGGCTCACCGACACCAGCAGGCTTTGCTATCGACTCAATAATATAAGTGTCAATCTGTGGCGATTGCGGCATACGCAATAACGGATAGTCATGAAAGTTAGATTGTTCGACTTTACCGTCTTTAAAGGTAATTTCGCCCATGGTCGCTAAACTTAAACCAAAAATGATCGCACCTTCTAATTGTGATTTCACTCGATCAGGATTAATCACTCTCCCAGCATCCATCACCGCAATAGATTTCAATACTTTAAGCTGTTTATCTACCACTTCAACTAGCGTAGCAACGGCAACATAGCTAACAAAGCTGCGATGCACCGCCATACCCCAACCTTGGTTTTTAGCCGCTTTAGGGGCATCTGCCATTACGGCTTCTAACTTGTCGAGCACTTTATGATAACGCCCTACATCCACGGGATGATCGGCTAAGTCTTCACCGTAATTTCCATAGGTAAAGTTTTGGTTTTCAAACGGTTCGATACGCGCTTTACCTAATAAATCACGCCACATTTGTACACAGGGCTTATTAGCATTTACGGCTATCTCGTCAACAAAACTGCCAATACCAAAAGCATGCTGAATATTACACACAGAACGCATCCAACCAATACGCGTATGCGCGGGCGCTTTGACGGCTTCAAGTTGAATGTGCTTAAGCGCTAATGGTACGTCACTAAAACCTAAGTCGAGCTCACCAGCTGAAGGGTATTCAACCCCTTCAGCAAATGTTGAACTGATTGACGGAAAGCCTGTACGGGCTAATAGTGCGGTGGGCATCTTATTATTGTCGAGAGCGACTTGGTACATCTGCGCACTGATAGCATGATAATAACCATTCTGAATTTCGTCTTCACGGCTCCAACATACTTTGACGGGTTTATTGAGCTTTTGCGATAAAATGGCGGCTTCAACACTAAAGTCAGGCTTAGATTTACGCCCAAAACCACCACCCAGTAAAGTCACGTTAACGGTAACTTGCTCTTCTTTTAACCCTAATGCACCAGCCACATTTTGCTGGGTACTTTGTGGGGTTTGGCTCGAAGCCCACAACTCACATCCATTAGCAGTTACATTTGCTGTTGCTACTGGTGGCTCCATCATGGCATGGGTTAAATAGGGCACAGTGTAAACAGCCTTAACTGTTGACGCTTCAGGCCAATCAGTGACTGACTCACCTAACTGGCGCATCACTTTACCTGGTTGGTTTACTCTCTCGACCAAGCCCTGCAGGTATGTGTCTGAATTGTGGCTATCGTTAATCGATTTAGACCAGGTAATCACTAACGCTTTACGCGCTTCAATCGCACTCCAACTGTTAGTGGCAATCACTGCGACGCCGCCTAAAGCCTGAAATAATGGTGCACCTTTCGGAACGGGTAAGGTAATAATATCGACCACCCCGGCTATTTTACGGGCTTTGGTGTCATCAAGACTCAGCACATCGCTGCCTAATACTGGCGGACGAGTGATACTGGCATACAACATACCGTCTAATTTAATATCATAGCCGTAAATCGCTTTGCCCGTGAGCATGGCATCCATATCGATAATAGTATGAGATTGACCAATATGGGTAAATTCACTTTCTGGCTTTAGCACTACAGAATCTAATTCTGGCATCGGTAATCTCGATGCCGCTACAGCCAACTCACCGTAACTAAGGCTTTTGTTACTGCCTTTATGATGGATCTTATGGGCTTTAGCATACACCTCCGCAACCGGAACTTGCCAAATTTGCGCCGCAGCTTGTTCAAGCATGGTTCTTGCGGTCGCGCCCATTTGACGCATACGATGATAATGTTTACGAATACTGCGGCTACCATCAGTATTTTGGCTGCCATAGCGTTTATCCGCTAAGCCTTGCACCACTACAACCTTATCCCAATCAGCTTCTAACTCGTCAGCCAAAATTTGCGGTATGCCTGTTCTAATCCCTTGTCCCATCTCAGAACGATGACAAGTCAAATACACTTTATTGTCTTCACCGATAGCAACAAACAAGTTCATCAGCGCTTGCTTGTCTTCAGCTAAGGCCATTGGGCTCCAACTTAAACTGGTTGCCCCTAGAGCGAGTCCACCACCGACTGCACCAAATAACTTTAATACATTACGGCGACTAATATTCTCAACAGCTGTGAATGTGGTCATGATCACGCCTCCGAAGCCGATTGAATGGCGGCTTTTATCCGTGGATACGTACCACAACGACAAATATTACCCGACATCGCATCAAGGATTTGGGTTTCAGTCGGTTTAGGCGTGCTGGTGAGTAAGGCTGCGGCAGACATTAACTGCCCAGCCTGACAATAACCACATTGCGGCACATTATGCGCTAACCAAGCTTGCTTTAGTTTTTCAGCCTCAAGACCTTCAATAGTGGTAACTTGCTTACCCTGAACTTGCTTTAAGCTGGTTAAACAACCACGCATTGGACTGCCGTCAACATGGATAGTGCATGCACCACAAAGCCCTGCTCCACAACCAAATTTAGTGCCGGTTAGACCTAATATGTCACGCAATGCCCAAAGTACTGGCATATTCGGGTCGGCATCAAGGGTAAAATCCTTTCCATTGACCATCAATTTTTGTGTTGGGGTTGTCATAATCAATCCTTATTATCTAACCAACGTACTAAGTCAGCAGGTGTATCAATATCAAATTGCGCTTGTTCCATCACAATAATGTTCAAGCTATTATTTTTATCATTTTGTTTTAAAATGCTTTTTGCACCATTATCGCCATCAAGAGACATCAATATTTTAATATCTTCAGCTGAAAAGATAGCAGGTACACCTACGCTATGCAGGTAAAAAGCACAGCTAGTTAACTTATTATGGATATACGCTTGGATCAATTGTAAATAATTACTGCTTTGTAATGCGACTTGGTCGGCTAACACCACCAGTAAAGCATCCGCCTGTTGCGTTTGGGCATATTGACCAGCAAGTTTCACTGAACTGGACAAACCTAAATGCCAATCATGATTAATAATTCGCTGATGATTGGCCGTTATCGCTAACACTTCATCGGTTTGATGGGCACCCAACATCACCACCGCAGGTGCAATACCTGCCGTTTGAGTCACAACATCAAGTGTCTGTAAGCTGTGTGCCAGCAAACTTTGTTCGCCTTGCACTTTAGCAACAATTTTAGCGCTGTTAAATCGGCTGCTTGCCCCAGCAGCTAGGATCACTGTAACTATGTTTGCCGTCATTTACGTATCAACTCGCTAAGACAGCATTACAGTATCAAGACTAGTTATCTTGCTTTGATAAAGTACGCCATGGCACTGGGACAATATGCTCAGTCCAACCGAACCAGGCAGCTCGCCCCCTAATGCCAACCCTGCTGGTGCCGAAAAATAACCACTAAAGTCATCGATATTAAGTTCAGCCATGCTCAACACCTTGTCACGGCGGTGAGTCGGACCTAATAATGAAATATACGCTAGGGATAAAGTTTGCAGTACCTGTAATGTTTTAGCATCAATCTGTAAATTATGACTCATCACAAAGGCAGCATCTAAACTGGCCAACAGTGAGCTTGACACATCCTTGGTCGCTTTTTTGATGATCTGGCAGCCAGGAAAATCATAAGTGCGTGCGTACGCAGTACGTTCATCAAATACAGTGACTTTCCAACCTAACGTTTGCGCCATTTGCGCAATTGGTTGGGCATCTAAACCGCCGCCAAAAATACCAATATGCACAGGTGGTCTAATAGGAATATGTAACACAGAGTGATCTTCAAAGGCTTCTTTGTGGGTTTTAGTATTGAGAGTGATAACGGTAGCTTGCTCTGATTTTTGTTCAACAAAGTGACCACTGAGTTGATCGGCCGGCGTGCCATCAGCAACGATATCAATTTGATATACACCTGAATGACTGCGCATCAAAGCATCATGAACACTCACTAAACCAAGATAATTGTTAGATTTATTCAACGACACCATCATGATATTAACGATGCCACCACAACCAAGTTGATAACTGGTATCAGACTCGTCAGTTGCATCATAGGTTAACTGAATAACTTGCTGAGTTTGAATCGCACGTTGCGCGTGACGACGGAGATCCGCTTCAAGGCAACCACCACTTAACATTCCTAAGCTTTTGCCCATGGGATGAAATAGCATTATTGCGCCTGGTTTACGGTAAGAAGAGCCTTGTACTTGAGTAAGAACGGCGAGTACCCAGTCTTCTTGATAAGAAGGTAACCAGGTATCGAGTAAATCAACGAGGTGTTGAACCATTTGAACTGTCCATCATATGTAAACGCATACTCTTAAGCTAACAGACTGGGTTTACAATGCAAAGAATCAATAGTTTCAACTTATTAATAAATAACCTCAACGACCTAATTGTGTAGAAAAGTGTTAATCAAATAACTGATCCGCAACAAAAGGGTTATGTTGTCGTTCATCTGCAAACGTCGACATTGGGCCATGACCAGGAATAAAACTCACATTGTGACCTAATGGCCATAACTTAGTGGTGATTGATTGAAGTAAGTCTTGATGATTGGATTGCGGGAAATCGGTACGACCAATTGAGCCACGAAAAAGCACATCGCCCACCCAGGCTAAATTAGCAAAAGCATTATAAAAAATAATGTGTCCCGGTGTGTGTCCAGGGCAATGCAAAACTCGTAAATGTTGCTCACCAACACTTAACTCATCATCTTCATTAAGGTATTGGGTTGGCTCAAAAGCTTCTACACGCGGAAACCCAAAGTTTTGACTTTGTTTAACCAAGTTTTCTAACCAAAATTTATCCGCAATGTGCGGACCAATGATCGGAATAGCTAATTCGCTCGCCAATGCCGCCGCCCCACCAACATGATCAATATGCCCATGGGTTAATAATATTTTTTCAACCGTTAAGCCTAACTTAGCCACCTCGGCTAAAATCCTATCAATGTTACCACCAGGATCAACTACCGCAGCCTTCAAGGTCTTTTCGCACCAAATAACACTACAATTTTGCTGAAAAGGCGTTACGGGGATGATTTGATACTTCATTGACAACCTCGTTGTTTAATAATCAGTGGCTAATTATCGGTTAATTCTACCTAGGCAGATTTGATCTAGATAGCTATTTAAGATGATTTGCATCAAGTTAGTGATTGTTAATCATTAACATGGCTCATAAAATAACGTTACTTACGGCTGAATAAGCTTGATATCACCATTAATCATGACCCAATAGGCATTTTATGCACACAGAACTCACCTTAGCAGACATTGTTGCTCGTAAGCACTTTTTCTCGGTGCCATTAGATTATCAACAAAGTCCCAGTAAACAGATTACGGTTTTCGCTCGGGAAATTGTCAGTGTTGAAAACCAACATAAAAAACTGCCTTATTTAGTATTCTTTCAAGGTGGGCCAGGATTTGGTGCCGTCAGACCGATCAGCAATAACGGCTGGATAAAACGTGCGTTAACTGAATATAGAGTGTTATTGCTCGACCAGCGGGGCACCGGATTATCAAGCCCAATCAATGCCACCAGCTTAAGTTATATGAACGCCACCGACCAAGCTGATTATTTAAGTTTTTTCCGTGCCGACAACATTATTCGCGATGCAGAATATATTAGAGCCAAACTATCCCCAGACCAGCCTTGGAGTATTTTAGGCCAAAGCTTTGGTGGCTTTTGTGTGCTGCATTATTTGTCTGCCGCGCCTGAAGGCCTAAAAGAAGCCTACATTACTGGCGGCATACCTTCACTTAGCCGCCCTGCTGATGAAGTATATCAAGCGACATATCAACGAGTCATCGCCAAAAACAATGACTTTTTCAAACGCTTTAGTGATGCCCGCAGTTTAGTTGATAACTTAGCCAGCCACCTTTATCAAAACAAAGTGTACTTAGCCACAGGCGAATTACTGACAGTTGAAATGTTGCAATTGTTAGGGATTAATTTAGGCATGGAACAAGGGCCAGAAGCGGTCTACTATTTGCTTGAACAAGCCTTAATCGAAACACCCCACGGTATTGATGTTAATCCGTTATTTTTACATCAATTTAGTCATTTCCTCGACTACAGCACTAATCCTATTTTTGCTTTATTGCACGAATCTATTTACTGCCAACATAAGGCTTCAGCGTGGGCGGCCCATCGAGTGAGAGCGCAGTTTGAACAATTCAATTACCGTCCGAATAAGCCATTATTGTTTACAGGTGAAATGATTTACCCATGGATGTTTGCTCAATTTGAAGCATTAATGCCATTACAACCTGCAGCAGACTTAATCGCGGCTAAGAAAGATTGGCCGGCATTATATGACCTTGAAACGTTAGCGAATAATAAGGTTCCGGTAGCAGCCGCTATTTACAGCAACGACATGTTTGTCGAAATGCAATACAGCCTAGAAACCGCTAAGCAAGTCAACAATCTCAAGTATTGGCTCACATCAGAATATGAACACAACGGCATCCGCATGGATGGCGAACGCATTCTTGATAAGCTTATTAGCCTCAACCGCGGTCATTGTTTACGTTAATGCATCAATCAACCAAGTTTGTGTGATGAAAATAAACTGGCATAAGATTAACTAAAACAAAGCGATAAACCTAAAGTCACCGTCCGAAGTGTTCGAAATAGCATGATGAGAACCCTGTGGTAACATCATGCAATTTATCACACATCACGGCGTCAGAGGTTTTTCACATCAGATGTACTCTCTGGGCTATGAGGTGATTGTTATTATGATATGGAAGATCAACACCTTGGCGGAATTGATGGAGTGATCAACAAGGGCAAGCAGTGTTCCCCTTGTTGATCCTCTGTGGGCGAAGCGCTACAAAGTTAATATTTTCTAACCAAGGTTTATTCGACATTGAAACGAATAAAATCAATATCAAAGCCTATTTATACGACCTGTAATACTTGCTCTTTAGCCAAACGAGATTTAGGTAACTTAGCGTTATAGTCTTCATCCGAATGATGATAACCAAATGCTAATGCAACTTCACACACATAACCGCCAAGTTCTTCAGCAAAAATTTCACCTAGCAACTCACTGTCTACGCCTTCCATCGGCGTAGAATCGATACCAAGACGAGCTAAAACATGCATAGTGTTACCTAATGCTAAATAGGTTTGTGACTTAGTCCATGCCGCATTGTTGCCCGCTTCATCAGTGTTTAAGTCAACAAATGCGTATCCACCAAATGCAGCTTCGCGATCTTCAGGCTTAGTACGGCCATCGATAATGCCTTGATCAACCACTTTGGCATAATCTTCACGGGTATACTTAGGGTTATATGCAAACAATATGGTATGTGAAGCCGCTTTAGCATGCGGTTGGTTAAACTGAAACTTGTTAGCATAAGAGTCATGTAGGCGTTGTTTTGCTTGATCACTTTCAATCACGATAAATTTCCATGGTTGAGAGTTAATAGATGAAGGTGATAACACCATTGCGTCATAAATGACGGCTAAATCTTGTTGTGATACGCGCTTAGTCGCATCATAACGTTTGGCGGTGTAACGTTTTTCTAAATCAGTAATAATAGCGTTGGTCATGTCAGACTCCATATTAATTTTAAACACTCAGAGAAAGAGTTAGCAGTGAAACGACATGTCGTAATGTTATCGATTAACCTACAATCTGGCTCAATAGACTTGATACGAACAATATAAAACAACAAAACAATATTAAAAAAATTGAGTAAATACACTATAAGACGGTTATGGTGCCAAAACATGAGGTTTTCAAGGTTTATCACTAACTAAAGTTCGATTAGGCTATTCGACCAAGCCGCCCAAAGATGCTATTTACTGCGGATATAAAGTCATTCAGATTTTCAATCCGCTTACTGACTTTAGCTGCCGCATACAGTGCCAGGATGGCAAGGTTATCGAGTGAATTTTGCCATTAAGCAGACGAAGAAAAACAGCCAACAAATGTTAGCTGTTTAGATAAGCGTCATAGCCTTAAACAATAGCCATGCAATGATTAGCTTTCAGTTACCACAGCACGATAGCCGCCTTGATGTTCGTCGGCGACAAACTCAATAAAGTGCTGAATACTATCAAGGCTATCTTCTTGATAATGTGACACATACAACAATTGGCTCAAGTGCTCTTTAGCGATGAGTTCAAGGGCATTTTTAATCAATCTTCGGCCTCGGTAATCTAAGCCTTGGTAAGGCTCGTCAAGGATCAATAACGTTGGCTGCTTCACAATAGCGCGAGCAATGAGCAACAAGCGTTGCTGGCCATATTCTAATTGTCTAAAGGCCGTTTTACTCAACTGACCCATGTGTAAAATGGCTAACCATTCGGATGCGATAGCTAACTGTTGTGCTGTCGGTTGTTGATACAAACCAATCGAGTCATAAAAGCCCGATACAATCACATCTAAGGCACTGCAATTAACCCGATACTGTAAATGCAACGCTGATGACACCATGCCGATATGCTTTTTTATCTCCCAAATACTCTCGCCTGAGCCTCTTTTTTTACCAAAAATATCAATGTCGTTACTGTAACATTGTGGATGATCGCCAAAAATAAGCCCTAGCAAAGTACTTTTACCACAACCATTTGGGCCTTTAACTTGCCAATGTACGCCATTATCGATGCGCCAATTAACCCCAGAGAAAATCACTTTGTCACTGTAAGCTACTCGGCCATTGTGTAACTGAAAGACCGGATTTGCGAATAAGGGCTTATGTCTGTGACGACGAATAAGCGCCAACATATCTTCACTTTGTTGGCCTGATTGCGCCGTAAGTTGACTAATCAGCGGATGATTATCCCACTCAGTCTTAGTCATTATGCTGTCTAACGCGCCATGATTAAATATCGCAACATGCTCAATCCAGTCAGGCATATCCTCTTCACGTGACACGACCACCAGCATTTGTACCGTTTGCGATAACAACTGTAAATATTGACTTAACGCTTGTCGATGGCCCACATCAAGCCCTGCATAAGGTTCGTCGAGGACTAAAAATGGTACTTGGGTTGCCACAGCACGGGCCAGCATGACTCGGCGACTTTCACCGGTAGAAAGCTGAGTAAACTGGCTATCGCTTAACCGAGTGAGATCCAGCTGCTCTAATAAGCGCTTTGTCAGTGCGTGATCATCACATTGGGTAAAGATCACCCCATAAACGCTAGTATTAGGGTCGATGTAGCCTAAAGCCTCGCTGTCATCTTGCTCAAGAATCTGTTCGAGTAACAGCTGCTGTTCATGCAGTGACACCAAAGCGACCTGCGAGTAGTCAACACCCGATAGTATGCCAGAATAGGCCAAAGCGTTATCTTGTGCTTGCTGAGTCAATAACTGGCCCAATATGGCGCCTAAATCACCTTCGGTACTAAACACGCCCCAAGATTGTTGTGATTCAATGAGCCAATCTTCAATGTTCATGGTGACACTAGACGAACGGCATTGCAGCTGAGTAAACCGAATTTCCATTGTGGCGCTTATCCCTGTCTATTAATACTGATTCTTCACCAGAGTTTATCTTCTGAGTGTCTCACAGGAGTCTTAAAAAAATCGACAAAAAAAGTAGAACATTTTGGTTCTACTTTGCGATTAAAATCACTTCAGTTGATCACACTGACGATTATTCACGAAAACGGCCATTTCATGTAGCGTAGATTCAATTATCGCATCCTCTGCCATTGCTACATAATCAGCTTAATACTAAGTCTGCATAGACTTGGCATAATTCACGGCTCGGCCAGATTTCATAAAACATAAAATCAGCCTGGTTAGCATCACCTTGCTGTATCGTGTTTATTGCTCCTCAAACTTGTATTTTGCCTACTCAAGCTTGCTCCTCTACTTTTGAGAAGATGTGAATAGGTTACTGGCAATAATCTTTCTTTGACACCTGACTGTTTTAAACCATGTCGTCACCAACCTAGTCTGGCCAAGGCGACTAGCCTGGGTAAGTTTGCCTGTTATCATCCCTCTTAACGATTTTCATCGCTTGCCACCCTGTTAACTTTTCGCTTTAGTTTTCTTTTTATATGGCTTTTTAAAACTGCGCTTTGGTGCACTGCTGGCAACACCTTGTAATGCAGAAGGTAATTGACTCGATGCTTGGGTAATTAGGTTATCTAATTGGCTGAGTAATGGCTGCATAAACGCATCATACTTAAGCCTTTTTTGACTGATGGCATCGAGGCTGTTTTCCCATAATGCGGTCATGTCTGGTGTGGTTGCAGATTCAGGTAAACTGCGGATCAAACCAACACCCACAGGTGTGGCCAGTATTGATTTACCTTGGCGAACTAAATAACCGCGCTTAAACAGTAATTCAATAATCCCAGCACGAGTCGCTTCAGTGCCTAAGCCATCAGTTTCTTTAAGAATTTTCTTAATATCGCTGTTTGTCACATAACGGCTAATGCCAGTCATCGCGCCTAATAATGTCGCGTCGGTAAAATGCTTGGGCGCTTGAGTCATTTTTTCTAGTAATTCACCACGCTCACATTGGAGTATTTGCCCTTTAACCAGCGGCGGTAATGATTGTACCGTGTCGTCGTTATCGTCATCGCTGCTAGTTGAACTAGAATCAGAACTCGCTTGATTTACTGTGGTCGCCCGCTTATACAGTTGTTTCCAGCCTAAGCTTTTGTCTTGACGCGCTTTAGTGGTAAACAAACCTCCAGCAATAGTCACTTCCACAGCGGTTTCAGCATACATATAAGCTGGATAAAACTGGGCTAAATATTGCCTCGCAACGTGTTGATATAACTTGGCTTCGTTACTGGATAACGATGACAAATTAGCAACTTTCTCTGTGGGTATAATGGCATGGTGAGCATCGACTTTACTGTCATCCCAAGCTTTAGACTTAAGCTTGGCATTTGGTGCCTCACAACCATCAACTAATGCAGCAGCACCTTTGAGTACCGCGTCCAATACTTTTGGTGCCAAAGCATGTTGCTCTTTAGGTAAATAGCGACTGTCTGAACGCGGATAGGTAATTAATTTATGGCGCTCATACAAACTTTGGCAAGTATCAAGTACCTCTTTTGCCGAGAGGCCAAAACGTTTAGCCGCGTCTATTTGCAATGCTGATAAGCTATAGGGTAATGGTGGATTTTGGCGCTTATCTTTGGCTTCAATTTTAGTCACTTGCGCTGGTTTACCATTAATACGAGCAACGACATTTTCAGCTAAGCCTTTGGCTAACACTCTGCCATCTTCATCCATGTATGGTTGGCATGCTTCACTCGGTTGCCATTTGGCGGTAAAGGTTTGTTGCTGATCGGTAACCAGATGGGCCAGCACTTCATAAAAAGACTTTGGCTTGAAATTGGCAATCTCATCATCGCGGCGCACCACTAAACCAAGCAAAGGCGTTTGCACTCGGCCAACAGACAACACGCCTTGGTAACCCACTTTGCGCCCTTGAATGGTATAAGCACGAGTCATGTTCATGCCATATAGCCAATCAGCGCGGCTGCGGGCTAATGCAGAAGTGGATAAAGGAATAAACTCACGGTTACTGCGTAACTGCCCTAACGCACGTTTGACTGCTTGTGGATTTAAATCACTAATTAATAGTCGCTGAACTTGATTGAGCTTGTCACCCTTGACGCCTAAATAAGCAATCACTTCATCCACCAGCAACTGCCCTTCACGGTCTGGATCGCCAGCATTAATGATTGCTGAGGCTTGCTTAACCAGTTTACGCAACACAGTAAGTTGACTGCGAGTTTTGGTTTTAGGCATGAGCTTCCACGTTTGTGGCACTATGGGCAAATGTTCTAGCTTCCATGATTTAAATGCATCATCGTAAGCATCAGGTTCGGCTTGCTCCAATAAATGGCCAATACACCATGACACGCAATCACCATTGGCGGCAGTGATAAAGCCATCACCTTTTTTATGTGGTTTTGGCAGAACATCGGCAATAGCACGGCCGAGACTGGGTTTTTCAGCAATATATAGAATCATAATCCATTATTAGGGCGCTAAAGTTCAATTAGATAAAACTCGATTGCACCGCTTAACTGTATAAATTTACAGTATAGATTAGCGCTAAATACGCCAAGCTGCAAATACGAAATAATTCACCACTTATATCGTCAAAATATTACAATACGCAGCTTAAATCCCAAATACGATGAACAGATGAAACTCGGCCAGCGTTTAGCACAAATCAACAGTATGATCCCCATGGGTTATAGCCATATTTGGGATTGTTGTTGCGACCATGGATTTCTTGGTGCGGCATTACTCGATAGGCATGCAGCAAACATGATCCATTTTGTCGATATTGTGCCGGCATTAATGCAGCAGTTAACCGCTAAGCTTGAACTTTTTTACCCACTCCAAACTGCCAATCAATGGCAAGTACATTGTGTCGATGTGTCAGCGATACCTCTGGAGCAAGACGAGCAAACCCCATTAGTGATCATTGCTGGTATTGGCGGAGATTTGATGATCGAGTTAGTGAATACGCTTTGCCAATTGCACCCTAACCGTCAAATTGATTTTATCTTGTGTCCGGTCCATCACCAGTACGAACTTCGCCACCAACTCATTGAACTTGATTGCCGTTTAATTGATGAAAAACTGATTGAAGAAAATCGCCGCTTTTATGAAATTATCTATGTGAGGCGTGACAGTCCATCGTCGCGAATAGAAAGTGATAGTGATAGTTCTACCACTAACATTAGAGCTGTGGGCGATAAACTTTGGCAATGTAACAATGACCACGAGCGCAATATTGCTATACGATATTTACACAAAGTGCTGACTCACTATCAAAAAATAACCCTGTCGAATCCGCAAAAAGCATCACAGGCGTTGCCAAATTATCTAGCAATTAAAGTACAAGTCGAGCGTGAAGAACGGACGTCGACCTCCGAGTGTACGGCCCTATTTTAGACGCTGGATCCCGGCTCAAAAGCATTACCGGGATGACGGTAAAAGGAATCATATCTGGTTGACGATAAAAGTAATCGCTATCTGATTGAAAGTGTAGAAAATATATTCATTTGACGATTAAAGCCATCTATATCTGATTGAAGGTATAGCAGACATATTCGTCTGACGATGAAAGTAATCGCTATCGGATTGATGCTGTAATAATCATATCTGGTTGCGGTGATAGCAATCGCTATCTGATTGAAGGTGTAGTAATAATGTCTGATAGAAGGTGTAGACAATATTGCTGGATGACCGTATTTGAAAGCGATCCCTTAAATCCGATGCGTATACTCTCAGGTTATCACTTACTATCGTTCTTTATCGCTTTTATAGCCTCTAGCCGCGAATCGACCTGGTATCGAGATATCTATCTTGTTATCGCCTGTTATCGCCTGTTATCAAGTAATACCGAGTGTTTAAAGCGGACATAAAAAAACCAGCATTTTCATGCTGGTTTTTTATGGCTATGAAAACCTGGCTAGCTTATGGATGACACTCGTTGTGCATTTCTAAGTTAGTTCCAATGTCTTTTGAGCGGTTAGCTTTGGCATCATCATTACGTAATTGTGTTAAATGATCCAAGTAAGCTTGGTCAACGTCATTAGTAATGTAATGACCATCAAACACTGATGTTTCAAAACGCTTAATCTCTGGATTTTCCATTCTTACGGCTTCAATTAAGTCGCTTAAGTCTTGGAAAATAATGCCATCGGCACCAATGATTTTAGCAATTTCGTCAGCATCACGACCATGAGCAATAAGCTCATTTGAGGTCGGCATATCGATACCATAGACATTAGGGAAACGAATTTCAGGAGCTGCTGATGCAAAGTACACTTTCTTTGCTCCAGCTTCACGCGCCATTTCAATGATCTGCTCAGACGTAGTACCACGTACTATTGAGTCATCAACTAATAGTACGTTTTTGCCTTTAAATTCAGTGTTAATCGCATTCAATTTACGACGAACTGATTTTTTACGTTCTTGCTGACCAGGCATGATAAACGTACGACCAATATAGCGGTTTTTAACAAAACCTTGGCGATACGGTAGATCCATGCAACGGGCAATTTCTAAGGCGATATCACACGAGGTTTCAGGAATAGGAATAACCACATCAATGTCATGATCTTCCCATTCTTTCTTAATCTTTTCGCCCAACTTGGCACCCATGTTTACACGGCTAGCATAAACAGACACTTTATCAATGCTCGAATCAGGACGTGCAAAATACACGAATTCAAAAATACACGGAGCATAGCTTGGGTCTGCAGCACATTGACGGGTAAATAATTGCCCATCAAGTGAAATATAAATAGCTTCGCCAGGTGCCACGTCACGCATCACTTCAAAGCCAACAGCGTCTAAAGCAACACTTTCTGAAGCAACCATATATTCAGTGCCGGTAGGCGTTTCATGTTTACCAAGTACCAATGGACGGATACCAAATGGGTCACGAAATGCAACTAAACCTTGACCGATGATCATGGCCACTACAGCATAAGCACCGCGGGTTTGCGCATGCACTTTGGCAACAGCATCAAACACTTCATCAGCACTTAAGGTTAAACTGCGCGTTTCTTGTAACTCATCGGCTAACAGGTTTAACAAGATTTCGGAGTCAGAAGTAGTATTAACATGACGACGCTTTGTCACTAGGCTTTCAGCCAGTTCAATCGTATTAGTCAAGTTACCGTTATGTGCTAACGAAATACCAAATGGCGAGTTAACATAAAACGGTTGAGCTTCTGATGCACTCGAGCTACCAGCAGTAGGATAACGAACATGTCCAATACCGGCATTGCCTTGTAAACGCTGCATATGTTTAGGCTCAAACACATCTTTGACTAAGCCGTTTGCTTTACGTAAACGAAACGCATTCATGTCAACAGTCACAATACCTGCTGCGTCTTGACCACGATGTTGAAGCACAGTTAGCGCATCATAAATGGTCTGATTAACTGTTGATTTTCCTACTATTCCGACGATACCACACATGGGTAAGGTTCCTCACTGTAAAGTGTTTTATGTTTATATTTGGGGTACAAAGCTTGACGTGTTTTCCAGATAGTTAAAAAACCACTGAATAACCACACCAAATTCAGGTACAAGTACAGAATCGTGCCACCATTTAGAATCTGGAAATGCTGTAAACGCATCCATGAAAAACAGTAAAGCACTAACGATCAACGCGCCACGAATGGCACCAAAACACAGGCCTAACACTCGGTCTGTGCCCGATAAGCCTGTTTTGGCCACTAGCTGGCCGAGTAAATAATTAACGAGTGCCCCTAAGATCAGGGTAATGATAAAAAGAATAGCAATCGCCACACCGTTTCTGACTAACTCGTCCTGCATTTGGGTTAAATGAGCAGCAAGATCGAGGTAAAACTGGCTAGCGATAAAGAATGCAGCAAACCAAACCACAAGAGACATGGCTTCTTTGGCAAATCCGCGGATCAAACTGATTACAGTTGATAACCCGATGACGATAATAATTGCGTAATCAATCCAAACCATGAAGATGGGGATCCGGTATAGGGTTCAAGACGGCGGGATTCTAACAGAGACAGAGATGTTTCTCACCTCTGATTGTACAAATTATTCTTGCGTGATTAAGAACAATCAAATTGTAAATATTAATCACCCAAGCAAAATACCGTCTGAATAGGTTATTGTTCTTGTGGATTATAGGCAACGATTTTGCCTTTTAATCCGGTTAATTTGAATATAGGTTGCTGACGAGCTTTAAGTTTATCTTCTGATACTTCAGGGCCAACGAACACTCGGGTGAGTTTTCCCTCGACAGGCGTTTTAGGCAGTGTGTAAGCCGTAAATCCAGCTTTACGCAGTTGAATAATCAACGCTTTTACATTAGTAATATTATTAAAACCGCCTAACTGCAGCGTAAAGCCTGCGGTGATCGGTGCAGAGGTTTTATTCGCTACCTGGACTTGAGGTTTTTTGACCGTTTTAACCACAGCAGGCTTTTCAACTACTTGAGCCACTTCTTTAGCCGGTTCTTTGGTTGCTTCCTCTTCACCTAATGCCACAATATCGTTGCTAAGGTCTTGTGGTTCTGCAATCGTTAATACTTGGAACTCTTCTACTTTTTCAGCAGAATTAGGGCGATTTGGAGCTGTTAATCTAGCTGGTCGTAAAGGAATTTCAGTGAATTCCTCAACAACCTGAGCTTTTTTACCGTCTAATAAATCAGGTAAAAAAATCACTCCCAAGGCCACGAGTACTATGGTTCCTACCAAACGATTTTGAAATTGACGATTCAAAGCTAATTCCCTTCTTTAACCAAATGACGTTTATGATGATTTCTAAAAACGACGTCTTAAACAAATAGTGTTTATAACAATTTAAACCCTGCGACAGTATAAAAAGAGCCAAATACAATGACCACATCATCGGCTTTCACTG
Source organism: Shewanella vesiculosa (assembly GCF_009994065.1). NCBI lineage: Bacteria > Pseudomonadati > Pseudomonadota > Gammaproteobacteria > Alteromonadales > Shewanellaceae > Shewanella > Shewanella vesiculosa. The sequence continues at coordinate 36,136 of NZ_JAACSD010000010.1, read as the reverse complement.
TCGTTTGGATCGCGTGCCATGCACTGCTGATATCAACAAACTCACTGGCACGGTCACGGCAAGCATCATTAGGCAATGCTTGACGCAGAGTTTGCGCTGATGCGCCACGTGGAATATCTAAACTGACGAAGTTCCAGTGACTAATTTGCTCGGCTAATGTCGCTAATACTGACGTAATATCTTTATCTTTAAGCATGCCACACAAGGCTACAATACGACGACCTTGATACGCCTGCAATTGCTGGGCTAAATATCTGGCCGCATGGGGGTTATGTGCCACATCTAAGAGTACTAAAGGTTGCTCACTGACTTGCTCTAATCGTCCAGCGAGTTGAGCTTGCTGCAAACCTTGGTTAATCTGCTGCTGACTAATGTGCGGCCAAATATGGCTTAGCAAGGCTACAACACTCGCCGCATTGGCCAGTGGTAGCTTTGGTACACTCAGCCCTGAATATGTTTGCTGCATTGATGTAAAGTGCCATTGGTCTGAATGGCTCTGGTCTTTATGGTAATCAAACTCATGACCAACACGATAAAGTGTAGTCCCAATTTGATGCGCATATTCAGTGACGCTCATAGGCAAATCGGGTTCACCAACAATGGCCAGGCAATCGGGGCGAAACACACCGGCTTTTTCTCTGCCAACCAGTTCACGGGTATCCCCTAAATATTCTTGATGATCAAGGTCAATAGAGGTAATGATCGTGGCGGTGGAATCAATCATATTGGTGGCATCTAACCTGCCCCCTAAGCCCACTTCCAGAATAATCACATCGACTTTAGCAGCTTTAAATAAATATAAACCGGCTAAGGTAGCATATTCAAAAAAGGTTAATGAAATATCACCACGAGCGGCCTCAATGGCACAAAAGGCTTCAATAAGAGAGGCATCACTGGCGTCTTGCTGATTAATCTGTACTCGTTCATTGTAGTGCAGTAAATGCGGTGAGCTGTAAACACCCACCGACAAATCAGCTTGGCGTAAAATCGACGCCAGCATGGCGCAGGTGGTGCCTTTGCCATTGGTACCGGCTACAGTAATCACTTTAGCAGGAGCCAAATCAATCACCTCAAGACGCCTAGCAACAGCGCTCACTCGAGTTAATCCCATATCAATTTCACTAGGATGAATAGCCAGTAAATAATCCAGCCATTGATTTAAGCTTGATTGTTGATTAGGAACAGTAATTTCAGACGCGATTGACATAATTCAATACCATTTAACGTATGCAAACCTTAGCAGGTGTTGCAGTAATATACTCTGGGTTTAACAACTCAAAAATGACCAACATCACTTTAGTCGAGCATAAACAATGGCCCGAGAGACAACTTAGGCAGCTGATATTGCTCTGGGTAAGTCACATCGACTAAATACAATCCATTAGGTTTAGCCGTCGCAGCAGCTTGCTTGCGATTTTTCAGAGCCAACAGTTCAGAGATCCACTCAATAGGTTGATTGCCTAAACCGATTTGCAATAATGAACCCACAATATTACGCACCATGTGATGTAAAAATGCATTAGCTTGAATATCGACCATGATGTACATGCCTTGGCGAGTCACATTGACTTGATGCACATTACGAAATGGGGTTTTAGATTGACAATGCAGCGCTCTAAAACTGGTAAAATCGTGTTCACCAACAAAAAGTTGCGCAGCTTGATGCATCAATTTTTCATCAATATCGCCGTGATAATGACTCACTCCGGCACTGAGAATACCAGGGCGTAGCTTATGATTATAAATAACATAACGATAGCGTCTGGCCAATGCACTGTATCTGGCATGAAAACTGTCATCAACTTCTTTTGCCCATCTCACCGCTACACTGTTGGGTAAATTAGCATTAACGCCTTGTGTCCACGCCGTCATTGGACGTTGCACATTGGTGTCAAAATGCACCACTTGCCCAGTACCATGTACTCCGGTGTCAGTTCGTCCAGCACACGATACGGTTATAGGCTCATTAGCCACATAACTTAACGCTTTCTCAATCTGGGCTTGCACTGAATCGACATCGAGTTGGCGCTGCCACCCACAAAACCCACTACCATCATACTCAACACCTAACGCGACCCGCATGCCTATATCCTCTACTCAATAATGGCGCGCAGTTTATCACAAAAAAACGGCGCATGTATCTGCGCCGTTTGCTTTTATATGGTCAACATAAGCCTGTATTTTAAGCCTATGAGACCTCATTTAGTGGGTTAACTGAAACTGTTAATTAAATTCTTAGCTTCTAATTGTTGACGTTCATTACCGTCGATTTGCACTTCTTTTAATAATGCTCGAGCACTGTCTTGATCTTCAATTTCAATGTATGCCCTGGCTAAATCAAGTTTGGCATTAACAGAGTTTTCTTCATCATCAACATCAACCATATCTGGATTGCCGATTAACGAGTTTACAGAGCCCATATCAACACTAACGTCTTTATATTGATCTGTTTTATCGTCATCTTCATCCGCATCGTTCAACAATTTATCAATATCAATGTAGCCGTTTTCACGTTCAAAACGCATTAAGTCATCATCACTGGCTTTATATGCTGAAGATTTGCTACGTTCTTTTTCGTCAAGTGCCGCTAATGCTTCATCAACCGTTAAGTTGTTATCGCTAAGGATATAATCGTCTTCAGAGCTATAGTCATCATCATTGTCATCATCTTTTAATGACTGTGAAAATGCTGCCAATAAATCATCATCACTTACCTGTGGCTCATCGACTTCTCTTTCATCAGCCGCTGACTCAACCGCATTAAGTAAATCACTTTCCCAATCTAATAACTCAGGTTTAGGTTTGCTCGATTTAAGATCATTAAAGAAACCAGAATCTTTATTGGCCTTATTTTGCGCGACCGATGGCGGCGTATCGTCATCGTCCATTTGAGCCAACAATGCCTCAAGACCATCATCATCTGTCTCTGCCGCTATTTTAGTAGCAGGCTCTGGCTCAACCTCGGTATCACTATCAACATCGCTGTCAGTCGCGCTACTTGATGCTAATGCCGCCTCAAGTTCAGCCTCCAACCAGCTGTTATCTTCCTCTTCGCTGTCGACTGCAGTATCAACTTTGGGTTCTGCTGCCGCAGGAGCTTGGTTGTCTTCAATATCATCGTCTGTTGAAGCTAAGTCGGTTTCAGTTTCAGTTTCAGTAAGATATTGGTCAAACTCGTCAAATAATTCATTATCTTCAAGAGCCTCTTCGACAGATGTCGAACTATCAGCATCAGTGGCAGAAGGTGAATCGTCGGTTGCTTTCTCTTCAAAGCTGGCCAATAGAGCATTAATATCATCATCGATAGATTCATCATCGGCGACTAGTTCTTCAGCAGCGGTATCATCCTCTAACTCAGCGGCAATTTGTGCTTGTAGCGCAGCGTTGTCCTTATCAGTAGTATCAGACTCAATAACCGGGTCATTAAGGCTAGCTAACAATGCATCGATGTCATCATCACTGGTTTCATTATCGTCATTAGCATCAGTGATATCTTCATCAGTTAATTCTGCAGCAATTTGCGCCGCTAAATCATCATCTTCTTCGGCAAATGTAGAATCAATAACCGGTTCATTTAAGCTCGCCAATAATGAATCAATATCTTCATCGCTGCTCTGTTCATCCTGGTCATCTGCATCGTCTTGTAACTCAGCAGCAATTAACGCGGCAATGTCATCATCATTGTCAACTGAATCGCTGGTAAGAGGTGCCAATTCGTCTGCTTCAGCACGGTTATCGCCGCTATCTTGCGAACCGTCTTGATCACTCTCATCTTTTGTGGCAGATAAGCCAGCAAGCAGCTCGTCAGCATTATCTTCAGTATTGGTGTCATCAGTGGATAAAGTGTCATCAGCAGGTGAGTAATCATCTGCAGATATAGTCTCATCCGATTCAGCAGGCGTATCACCAGACTCGGCAGGCATGTCAAAATCAGCTAATAATGAATCGATATCATCTTCAGCGGTGGCCGCTTCGGGTTTACTCTGTGCAGGCGCAGCATCAGACTCAGCCGGCATATCAAATTCAGCTAACAATGAATCAATATCATCTTCGGCTGTGGCCGCTTCGGGTTTACTCTCTGCAGGCGCAGCATCAGACTCAGCTGGCAGATCAAATTCAGCCAATAACGAATCGATATCATCTTCGGCTGTGGCCGCTTCGGGTTTACTTGCTGCAGGTGCAGCATCAGACTCAGCTGGCAGATCAAATTCGGCCAATAACGAATCAATATCATCTTCGGCGCTATCCGCCATAATGGGTTTATCAGCTTCATCAGACTCAGCCGGCATATCAAATTCAGCCAATAAAGAGTCAATGTCATCTTCGGCAGTTGATTGCTGAGGTTTTACAGCAGCAGCTGCAGCAACCGACTCTGCTGGCATATCAAATTCAGCTAATAACGAATCAATATCATCTTCGGCAGCTGCATCTAAAGCATCAGTGTCATTATTTACAATGTCGTCAGCATCTAGCTCAGCTAATAAGCTGTTTATATCATCCTCTGACGCGTTAGAATCTAGGGATTGATCAGGATCATCATCTAACCCAGCAAGCAGACTGTCTAGATCATCGTCATCTTCAAGCGGTGGCAGATCAGAATCTTGATCATCCATGGCTTCAGCCCATAAATCGTCTAAAGAAGTGCCCTCATCTTCAGGCACTTTTTCATCAATGAACATATCTGAAGCCATGTCCATCTCAGCATCACCGCTCATTTGGACTTCAGGCTGTAAATCAACGCTATCTAAATCCAATAAATCATCAATCGACTCTTCATCATCGGTATCTAAATGAACCACTATATCGTCAGAGTCGTCAGCGGCTTGTGTTGGATCGAGCGCTTTCTCGGCTTGAGTTTCTGTATTTGCTTCAGAAAGCTGAGACTTCTTACTCCGGCGACTGAGTAACCAAAATATAAGCCCAAATATCGCCAAAAGCGGCACCGATGCAGCCAAGATCAGCAACATAGTGTTGTCCATTAAGCTGCGCCAAAAGTCAGTCGGCTCCTCAATAACGGGGGCAGCATTCTCGCCTTGGTCTACGAGTTTTTTATTTTCTAAACTTAGGGCATCAAATTTTTCGCGTAATAGCTGTAAATCTTCTTCAAGCGACGAAATGTTTAATGACATTTGTTCAATTTTATTTTTCAACGCTTGATTGTCATTGTTACTGACCATTAACTCATCTTGTGAGCGCGCTAGCTCATCGGTAAGCATTAATGTTTTTGCATTCGCTTTATCTAGCGAGCTGTTTAGCTCACTCACTTCAACAACATTCGCTTGGTTAATCGCTTTGGTTTGAACCTCAACAGCAGGGGGTTGTGGGGCTATTTGCAGTGGTTTTGTTGCTGTAGGTTTTTTGGCAATATCCACTTTAGGAGATTGCACCGGTTTGCTGGCGGGACGGGGCTGAGTTTGTCTACTCATGCGGCTGTCATCTTGCTCTGCGCGGCGTTTAGCGACATCATTGGGAATAGCGGCTATCTCATCGGCAGAAGGAATCAGTAATATCATTCCTCGCTCTAGTGTATTGTAATTATTACCGCTAAATGCGTGCGGATTAGCATCAAATAACGCCGCCATCACTTGATAAACACTAACCTTGTCACTGGGTCTGACTTTTTGCGCAATACTCCAAAAGGTATCTCTTGACGTCGTCGGACCATATTGGCGTTTGGCTGGTTGTTTAACCTCGCCATTGGGACCAGTAATTTTGAGCGTTTCAGCTTGTGCCGACTCAATAATTTGTACACTGGTTAAGCCAACGGCTGTGCAGGCGATCAAACCTACAATATATGAAGTACGCAAAGTCATCCCATCCTTCCCATTTAGCGCTATTGAGTTACCGACTTGGCAACAGGCTTTAGGCAATTTTTATCGTTAGTATTATGGTCGTTAACTATATCTGATCACATCCATGATGAGCCAATTTCGCAGGCAATTTCAATGTTATTGATGTTAAAAATGATATGTTTACGACTATAAACTAGATTTACCACACCTGCTACTATTGGGATCAGTAAAACGAAAAAAGCCTGCGCATTGCAGGCTTTTTAAACTAAATCGCGTAACTGATTAAGTCATTACTGATCATAAAAACGTGACTAGTAATAATCTCTAATCAAAATCTCGGCGATTTGCACACTGTTTAATGCTGCACCCTTACGAATATTATCGGCAGTAACCCATAAATTTATACCGTGAGAATGAGAAATATCTTTACGAACACGACCAACGTAAACAGGATCGTTACCAGCGGCTTCAGTGACAGCTGTTGGATATTCGCTATCATCATCAAATAATTCTACGCCAGGTGCGTTACGTAATACGGCTTTAACATCTTCGGCATCAACAGGTTGACGAGTTTCAATGTGGATAGCTTCTGAGTGACCATAAAAAACAGGCACGCGCACAGCCGTTGGATTAACGACAATTTCATCGTCACCAAAAATTTTCTGCGTTTCCCACACCATTTTCATTTCTTCTTTGGTGTAGCCGTTTTCCATGAACACATCGATTTGCGGCAATACGTTAAACGCAATTTGCTTTGGATAAACCGACGGCTCTGAAGGCAAACCTTGCAGTAATTTAGCTGATTGACCCGCTAACTCATCAATCGCCTTTTTACCGGTACCCGATACAGACTGATAAGTCGCCACGTTAATACGTGAAATGCCAAACGCATCATAAATAGGCTTAAGCGCCACTAACATTTGGATGGTTGAACAATTAGGATTGGCGATAATATTGCGATTTCGAAAATCAGCAATCGCTTCTGGATTAACTTCAGGCACGACCAATGGCACATCAACGTCATATCTAAAATGTGAAGTATTATCGATAACGACACAACCTGCTTCACCTGCAATAGGCGCCCATTTAGCCGAAACATCGCCACCAGCAGAAAAGAAACCAATTTGTGCTTGGGTCCAATCAAACGTTTCTACGTCAAGAATTTCAACTTGTTTACCGTGAAAACTGACCGTTTCGCCAGCACTGCGACTGCTCGCTAATGGAAACAACTTAGCAACCGGAAAATTACGCTGCTCGAGGATCTCAATCATAGTTTGACCCACTGCGCCCGATGCACCTAAAACGACTACATTAAATTCTTGAGACATAATTAACGCCCGACTCCATATTTTCCAGTTTGAACAATCAATCTACCTTAGTTTAGTTGTGCTTTACTAGGGTTAATGTACTAAAAAAGCCGACTTTGAAGTGATTTTTTCTCAACTGGCTAAAATTACTGTTTTTTAGCCTTAATCTGTGCGCTTGTCGGCAATATTCACATTAGCTTATCAATTAAAACCTAAAGCATTCAACATCGATGGGTTTATCGAACCAGCAGATAAATAGTCTACAGATTGCGTTAACGAGATAGCACTATATTCACGACGATAAGTGTGATTTTTACGCATTAGATCAAAACCTGTCGCGGTTGAAAAACACCCCCTAAAGTTAAAATCATCATCACGTAAATCATAGACCAAACGCGACAATTTCAGCAATTGGCCTTCAGTTAAATCGCCTTGGCTAACAATTTGGTTAAATTGGAACGCCGGTAATAAACTCTCCAATGATTTCTTTACTGGAAAATCAAGTAACTCACACCACTTTTGATACAACATAAACGTACCGCGAGCTTTGCCTTCAAGGCTATAACCAGCAATATGCGGCGTAGCAAACTCTGCCAAGGCAACTAATTCGGCCATTGGGTTAGGTTCACCTTCCCACACATCAAGCACCAGTTTGACATCATCGCGTTGCAGTTTAAATTTGATCAACGCTCGGTTATCAATCACCTCACCTCGACAGCAATTTAGTAACCAAGTATTGGGCTTTAACTTATTCAGTCGAGCCTCATCAAACAAGTACCAGGTTTTGTGCTCACCTTCTTTGGTGATAGGTACATGCAAACTGATAATATCGGCCTGCTCAATAATCGTATCAAGTGACACAAACTCACGGGTATCACCTTGCAAGGCTTTAATGGGGTCACACAACAACACTTTTAGCCCATAAGCTTGCATACACTTCGCGGCTGCAGTGCCGGTATTACCAGCCCCGACAATCCCCACCACTTTACCGGCTAAAGACTCACCAAAACGCTGAGCTAATTCCAACATGGCAATAAAAGCATACTCACCGACTGCTGTGGCGTTACAACCAGGGGCGTTAGTGAAGTAAATATTGCGTGTCGAAAGATACTCAACATCAACATGATCGGTACCAATGGTCGCACTGCCGACAAATTTAAGTTTATGTGCATTGTTAATTAATGCAGCATTCACTTTCGTCACCGAACGCACCAGTAACACATCAGCATCTTCGACTTGTTTAGGGGTCAAGGTTCGGCCGTTTACATATTCTATCTTGCCTAAGTAGCCAAATAAGGCATCAACATAAGGCATGTTTTCATCGGCAATTATTTTCATTTGGGTATCTTATTCACTGCGAGTTTAACGACATGGCATCGCGTTTTTTTATGGCCAGTATCTTATACCAAATTCACCCAGCTCGTCATTGGAAATAGCGCTGAATATTATCGCTGACTAAACCTAGATACTAGAGCGGACTTCGTCCTGCTAGTTCGCTTCGCGGCTATAAAAGCTAAGCAGTTACAATCAGAAATAACCGACAAATATCTACGATATACGCTTAAATCGCTTTCGCTTTTATAGCATCTAGCCGCAAAGCGACCTAGCATCTAGGCATTTAGGCATTTAGCCGCAGCGTTCGCTTGTTATCTTTTTTTCTCTAGGCAAAAGGCAACAAAAAAGCCAGCAAGGTTACCCAAGCTGGCTTTAACATCATTCGCGGCTTAAACCACTAACAACGCATTATGCTTTATATTTACGCATCACTAATGTTGCGTTAGTGCCACCAAAACCAAAGCTGTTGCTCATAATGGTGTTCAACTCAGTGTTACGCATTTCACGAACCACAGGCATGCCAGTCGCTTTTTCATCAAGATTATCGATGTTGATGCTTGGCGCAATGAAACTGTCTTCCATCATGATCATGCTGTAAATCGCTTCATGAACACCCGCAGCACCTAAAGCGTGACCAGTCAAAGACTTGGTTGACGCGATAGCTGGCATTTTTTCACCAAATACTTCGCGTAACGCTTCAAGTTCACGCATGTCACCTACTGGAGTAGAAGTACCATGAGTATTGATATAATCAACCGGCGTATCTACATCGGCTAATGCCATCTGCATACAACGCACCGCACCTTCGCCAGACGGAGCAACCATGTCATAGCCATCAGATGTTGCACCATAGCCAATAATTTCAGCATAAATCTTCGCACCACGTGCTAATGCATGCTCTAATTCTTCAACAACAACAATCCCGCCGCCGCCAGAAATAACAAAACCATCACGGTCAGCATCATAAGTACGAGACGCTTTTTCAGGGGTATCATTGTATTTAGTTGATAACGCACCCATAGCGTCAAAGCCCATGGTTAATGTCCAATCAACTTCTTCAGCACCACCAGCAAACACCATATCTTGCTTACCCATCTGGATAAGTTCAACAGCATGGCCAATACAATGGGCCGAAGTGGCACAAGCTGAACTAATTGAATAGCTCATACCTTTAATTTTAAACGGTGTCGCCAAGCAAGCACTTGCGGTACTAGACATAATACGAGGTACTATATAAGGTCCTACACGCTTAACGCCTTTTTCACGCAGCGTATCAGCGGCCTGAACTTGGTTTTTTGACGATGCGCCACCCGTACCAGCAATCAGACCGACACGGAAATTAGAATACTGTTCTTCTGTTAAATTAGCATCAGCAATCGCTTCCTGCATAGCTATGTAAGCATATGCAGCAGCATCGCCCATAAAGCGAAACGCTTTACGATCGATATGATCAGCTGGGTTCATTTTAATGTCGCCCCAAACTTTGCTGCGTAATTGCATTTCTTCAAACTGTGCCGAGTGAGTAATACCGCTACGACCCGCTTTCAATGACTCAGTCACTTCTTGCTTGTTATTGCCGATACTTGAAACAACACCCATTCCGGTGATCACGACTCTTTTCATTTTTATACTATCCATTTGGTACATGTCGGTACTTAATTGTGGCAATCATAGCTGCTTTAACGCAATTAAGTGGTCAGCTTTCCATAAACGCAGGTAAAATAATGCCAACTTATCGGCTCTGAGTAAAATATTTTGAATAAAACTACTTTGTTATCTACATCTAACAACTTACACACATTACCAATCTGTGAATTGTTAGGCGACAACGTCAATCAAAACAGTCGATATTCACAACAAGTTAACCACTATATCAGTACTGTATTGCAAACCAGTGACTATGATGCAAAATCTAACCGCAATCAGCGTGAATTATTAACGCTAGGTCAATTTGGTTTTGGTAATGGTCATGAAATCATACTGCTATTAGCAGCCTTACAACAGGTAAACCTGCAAAACGACTTAAAACAGGTCCACAAACGAGTTCATATTAGTGTATTTGAACCCATCGCCATAAACCGCAAGCAAATCGAACATCAATGGCAACAACAAGGGCTACTAAATACACATAATCCATTATGCCCTTTTGCTCAAGCTTTGCTCGATTGTGAAATAGCTGCAATCGAAGGTTGCCAACGCCTAAGTCTTCTGCAAAGCCAAGTGACGATTGACCTATATCAAGGTTCGCCACTGGAGCAAGTTAAAACTATCGCTACGCCGAATAAACAAAGGATAACACATTGGTTTGCCCTACCCCATACGAGCCTAGAGACTTATTCGGATCATTATTTTAATCAGCAACTGCTTTGGCAATGTGGACGCATTAGTACTGATAATGCAACATTTTTTGCCAGTACAAGTCATGACGATGTTGCGCTATCCATTAATGAGCAATTATCACGTTGTGGTTTTTTAACTGCCACATCATCGCAAGAAAATGATGACATAGCTATCGCAGAACGTCAGGCACTGAGACAACAAACCCGCCAGCAATTTGCTTATAACCCCATACCTCCTTTACCTTCTCGCGACGGCAGTCCTATCGCTATTATAGGTGGCGGCATTGCTTCAGCAAGTCTTGCCCTATCTTTAGCTGAACGTGGTAAAGAAGTGGTCATTTATTGTAAAGACGACACATTAGGACAAGGCGCCTCGGGCAACAAACAAGGCGCTATTTATCCTTTATTAACGCCAGAAAATGGCCCACTAAGTCAGTTTTTTCAACAAGCCTTTCTATACAGCCGACGAAGAATTCAGGCTTTAGCGGATAATGGATTTAATATTAGTCATGACTGGTGTGGTGTTTTGCACACAGGCTTTGATCAGCGTAGCCAAACAAGATTAGATAAAATCATTGATGGTCAAGCATGGCCAACTGAAATTGCTTTTAAGGTAAACCCGAGCCAAGCGACACAACTGGCCAAAGTGGATATCGATAAGTCGGGCTTTTATTATCCATTAGGTGGCTGGGCCTGCCCGTTTGAATTCGCACAAGCTAGCATTATCAAAGCACAATCATTAGCCAAGGTTCGCGTTATCTATAATAGTGACATTAGCTCACTGGAATCACATCCATCTGGCTGGCAACTGCTTAGTGGCGAAAATAACACCCTTATAGCAAGGCACGACCAGGTCGTCATTGCATCAGGTGCTGAACTGACTCGCTACAAGCAAACAAAACAGCTACAAATCACCGGTTTTAGAGGCCAAGTGAGCCATGTTCCTCCACAAGGTGAATTGGCACAACTCAATACTGTTATCTGCGCTAATGGTTATCTTACGCCACAACACAATCAACTTCATTGCGTTGGAGCAAGCTATGTCAAAGATCCTAAGCACTTAGATTTTTGCCCATTAGAACAACATGAAAACAGTCTAAAAATGCAACAAAGCTTTCCCAATTCAAACTGGCCTAATGATATTGATGTTTCAAACAACGATGCCAGAGTTGGCGTAAGGATGGTCAGTCGCGATCATTTCCCAGTAATGGGCTGCGTACCTGATGTTGAAGCGTTATTTACCCGATATGCCGTGCAGCAGCAATCGAAAGACAAGCCCAGCCTATGGCAACGTTACTGGCAAACAACACCAGCACCAATTTATGACGGGTTATATGTATTAGGAGGACTCGGCTCACGCGGCCTAAGCTCAGGCCCACTCGTAGCCGAATGCTTAGCAGCAAACCTCTGCGGCGAGCTATCACCACTAAGCCTAGAGCTACAAGCTTTGCTTAGCCCCAATAGAATGTGGCTGCGTAAACTGCTAAAAGGTAAGGCGTTGATTTAATAAGAGCTGTTACCGAATACAAAGCAAAGTAGACAAAGACCTGGGTCTGAAGTTTTTACTTTTGGGGGCCAGAATTGTCATCATCTTAACGAATCGTATATATTCCTCATTGGTTTGAATAATTATATCCATAAATTATTCACATGACTTATTCCATCCACCTAAGCGCTGCAACCGTAAACTTGACTTATATTTATTACGAATATAACGCATAGCTGGCACTTCTATCAGTCTCGCCATTAGACTTGCAATAATCAGACTAATGAAAATAGCACATACTATACCGACGTAAGGATTTAAACCTTGGGAATAAAATTTATTGATTATTACATACCCAATATTCTGATGAATTAAGTATAGTGAATAAGATATACTTCCTAAAAAAACTAATGGTCTCAATGACAAAAACTTCAAATAACCAAATAGAGCACAATAAAATATAATATAAAAACAAATAAACAAAAAACAAAAACCTATAGAATAAGTAAATAATGTTGAAGCCAATGAGAATAAAAGATAGAAATAAGTAGACTTACTTGGATTTACACTAGATAGTTTATAAAAACAAATTCCAGCTAGAAAAAAAGACAAATGTTTAAGTAAAAAAATAACATAAATTGATGATGGAAGTGTATAAAAACCTAATGAGTTAAAAATACTAATCAAAATTATAAACGAGAAGATTTTCTCTACGTGTTTTAAAGTAGAAGATAAGTACAATAAAAAGATCCAAAAATAAAATGTCAGTTCAACAGTTAAAGTCCAATAAACACCATCTACATTGGGTACTTTTAAATATTCCTGGAACATAAGAAGATTAAAAACTGCATCAACAAATGTAACTTCACGTCCCGGTAATGAAAAAATTGCTACGACAGAGAAAGTTAAAAAAACAGCAAACCAATAAGCAGGATACAGTCGAGATATACGAGATATAATAAAATCTAAAGGTTTTTCTGTCCGATTAATGGTCCAAAAAATAACAAAACCACTAACCATAAAAAAAAGCTGCACACCGAACTGCCCATAGTAAGACCAGTCAGTAATAACATTACTGTGTCCATATATGTTATTGTAGTGATGAAAATAATGAAAAAAAACCACTGCAATTGCTGCGATACCCCTTAAAGCGTCTAACTCTAACAATCTTTTTTTACTCATAACGATTCTCTAAAATTATCAAAACAAGCCTATTACTCTCAAGCATTATTGACTGTAAAAATACTTGAACATAAATATTGAATATGTTGTGTTATTACTATTAAGTATTTAATAATAGCTACAACCTTACTATTATCTATTTGATTTTTTATTATTAAATAGTTGCCCTGGAACTTCTATATATTTATATGTAAATATTGATACAGTTACAACCATAGCTAATATAATAATTGAGATTATATTGTTGATAAAACCTGAACCAAATGTTAAAAACCTAACATTGTCAATCATAGGTGCTAACTTTTCTCCTGTTAATTTCTGAGCAACCATGGCAACTGAAATAAAACAAAACAATAGTGCAGCATGAGTCATATAGATAGAATAAGATAACTTACCAATAAATTGAAAAAAATTAGCCTTTAATATTCTTGAAAAAAAACCTGACTCGAATGAGAATAAAAGCACGGTAAATAAAAACAGTAATGGAGCTAATGTTTCACGATTGTCAATCTTTGATTGGGTAATAAAAAAAACACAAGCTAACAAAGAGAGTTCCATTATACTTCCAAGAAGATATGATGGTTTATGGTTTAATGTTTTTTTATAAACAAAATATGTAAAAGCACCACCAAAAAAGCAAAATAGACCGCTAAAAGCCTGAGGTGTTAAAATTTTGACATCCAAATTAATACACAAAAGAGATAATAAAAAAATAAAAAACCAAGAGTACACACGTTTAAATTTAAAGATTGATACTGATAAAAAAAGAAATACATACAGGTAAAACTCAATACTTATACTCCAAGATGGATAATTAAACGACAGGTGGTTAGCAGACCATATCCATGATTGTAAAAGTAATAAATTTGGCACTAACTCTTCAATAGAGGCCGCATTTGTAAAGGGCATATTTGTAAATATAAACCCACCAAAATTATAAGCAAGTAACTTTCCAACTTCAATAATAATGAATACAATCAGCATAAATAAGTGTAATGGGTAGATCCTAAAAAATCTTGCTCTCATAAAGTGAGCAAATTTTATTTCAGGTTTAAACCCATAACCATGCGCTAATACAAAACCACTTAATACAAAAAAGAATTCTACAAATATTGCACTACCTCTAAAAAAATCAAGCTCTGTAAATGAACCAACCAAACGTGTGTGAAAAAATACAACAGAAAGAGCACACAAACCTCTAAATGAATCTAATACTAAAAACCTTTCTTTCATTATATTTGACCTTTAAATCAATATGACCGATGTTATACTAAGTAAATTAAATATCAAAATGAAAATAGACATATTACATTTAAAATCCAAATAAACCATATGCTTATTAAAATAAGCATATGGTGAGTTTTATAATTAATCACTTATAATGATTTAACAATAATGTAATTTCTTTAGTAAAATCACTACCTAGTTTAGGGTCACGTAAGCCGTATTCAACAAACGCTTTCATGTAGCCCAACTTGTCACCACAATCGTGTGACTTACCAGTCATATTGAAGGCTTCAACCGTGTCAGATTCAATCAGCATATCAATAGCATCAGTTAATTGAATTTCATCACCGGCACCCGGTAAGGTTTTAGCCAGAAGATCCCAAATCTTTTCTGACAACACATAACGACCAACAACTGCTAGGTTAGAAGGTGCTTTTCCAATCTCTGGCTTTTCGACCATATTAAATATTTTAGTCGAGTCACCTGGATTAATCGTTTCACCGTGACAATCGGCAATACCATACTTATTAACTTGGTCATCCGGAACTGGCGCAACCATAATTTGACTGGCATGAGATTCACGATAACGAATTAACATTGACGCTAAGTTTTCGGTGCGTTGATCAGCAGAATACGAATCTAAAATTACGTCAGGTAACACAACCGCAAAAGGATTATCACCAATACACGGCTTAGCACATAAAATAGCATGCCCTAGCCCTTTAGCTTCGCCTTGGCGAACATGCATGATGGTGACGTTTTTAGGGCAAATAGCCTGTACTTCGTGTAATAACTGACGCTTAACACGTTTCTCTAAGGTAGATTCAAGTTCATAAGATTTATCAAAATGGTTTTCAATGGCGTTTTTACTGGCATGAGTCACCAATACAATTTCTTTAATCCCTGCGCTCACACATTCATCAACAATATATTGAATCAATGGTTTATCTACCAATGGCAACATCTCTTTCGGGATGGCCTTAGTCGCTGGTAACATACGAGTACCTAAACCAGCAACGGGAATAACAACTTTCATAAATATCCTTATTTAGCTGACGCTAAGACTAAAGTGATTAAAAGTGAAAAGTAAAACTGAAATTTAAAAGTAAATAACAAGAATAAAACTAAAATACATTAGGCATGGCTTGAGACCTTGGCGTATCTGAAGGCAAATAACGCACTAACCAGCACAAGCTTAAGATGGTTAAAAAGAGTAAGGTATTGGAAGGAGACTGAAGATTAAAATCAACAGAAATATGCAGTAGCATATGCACAATAGCCATTGCACAACCAAAAGCGACACCTTTATAAAGTTTATTGTTGCGTAAATACATGGTTCGGCACGCCAACCAAAATGCATACAACACCCATAACCCTAAAATAGCTGTCATCACCACGCCGTACTCCACTACAAATTGTATATATTCATTGTGGGCATGATCATAAAAGCCAGAATAGAACTGCGGCTGGTATTGTGGAAATACGGTATAAAAACTGCCGCCACCTGTGCCGGTGAACAAATGCTCTTCAATAATTGGAATACTATCAATCACCACCTCATCACGAGTTTCTGACGCAAATGAAGTATCGTCTAAACGCTGCTTGAGCTTATCAACGCCAAAAATTGAACCGACAATCAACAAATCGAGAATAAAAATACTCACCACTAGAGGCTTAAACAAGGTGGGTGGACGACGGTAAATAAACATCGACAATAAAGACACAAGGCCCAAGGCGGTAAAAAATCCGGCATTGCCCATGCGTGAGCGACTTAAAATTAACCCAATCACCATGATGATGATGGCTAAACGTAAAATAAGTTTACGGCTGAATAATGTCGACAATAACCCAACGATGATGTCTCTGACGTCATGATCATTTTTAGTGGTCTTTAATTCAGATAGCAGCCAACCAAACGCGATAGAAAGACATAACGCCAAATAATTAGCAAAGTGATTTTGATAAACAAACGAACCTCTTGCTCTATCGCCGTCGTGGTAACCAAATATAGGCGATACATCGAGTTGTAATAAATGAATCAAGGTACCATAAAATGCTTGCAAGCAACCTGAAACGATAATCGCAATCAATAACCAACGAAGCGCTCGAGCATGTTGAAAGTATTGAGTTAATAACAGAATAAACAGGCTATAACAGAATGTTTTTAATAATTGCTGAGCAGTTTGATAAGCATCAACCGTATTAATAGCGGGGATCCAATTCAAGATCTGCAAACACAAATAGGCCAGCATTATTCCGGTTGGGATCAGTAAATGTTTTTGCCAACGATATCGTAATAAGAGTGCATTATGTTTAAAACAGTACACCACATGGCTAATCGCAAGTACTACGATAACAAACTCTAAAATGGCTAAGGCCCAAATACGATTACTGCCTAACGGAATTGGCATCCACACAATCAATGCGCATATTGCCAATATCATCACGCGATCAAACACCCCAAAAGACTGAGAACTACGTATACGATCATCCATTACCGGCACATATCCTTTTCAATCCATGTAATATCATTTTGGTTAACATCCACAGGTAAGTACTTGAAGTAGGTACATATAGTCGGCGTTAATTGATATTGTAAGGCGAGCATTTTTAAATCATTGCGCATAGTCCAATTAGCCATTGCAGCAATTTTTGCAGTGCTAAACACCAACTGTTTTTGCGTCGCCGTTAAAGATGACCAATGAGCAA
Source organism: Shewanella vesiculosa (assembly GCF_009994065.1). Classification (NCBI taxonomy): domain Bacteria; kingdom Pseudomonadati; phylum Pseudomonadota; class Gammaproteobacteria; order Alteromonadales; family Shewanellaceae; genus Shewanella; species Shewanella vesiculosa. The sequence goes on along the minus strand of NZ_JAACSD010000010.1, from coordinate 18,759 downwards.
ACCCTATCGCTAATATTTGATGTAACACTTCTGGTGTATAGGGGCCATAGTGGAGTGCCTGTTGTAAATAAGGCCAAGCTGCTGCTAAGTCATGCTGAATAAAGGCTAGATTATAGGCATAATCGCTATAAGCATTTGGCCATGTTGGTCGTTGATTAATCGCATCGCGGTAAAGCTGATTAAAAACCTCATTATTGGGGGTAACTAATTGTGAAAAAGCGCCCCACTCCATCACTTTCACTAGCGTGAGCAAATAATGCGGATTCTGATCATCAATTTTAACCGCATAGTCGGCAGCCAATAACGCATTCGAATATTGTAGTGATGTCGGTGTATTGCCACTTTGCCACTGATCAACGTAAAAACGTGATTTAAAATAGTAGGCATTGGCCAAACCTTTCTGCAACAAAATGGGCAATAAACCCAATAAAACTAAAATAATGAGTGCGTATGTCACACGTCTTGCAGACCAGGTCATCTTACTCATTTACTACCTCGCCTGTTCAAATAATGGACTGGAAATACTATCCGGCATTGCTGTCGTCATCGAATAAGCATAGTCCTCATCAACTAACTGACGTATGGCATCATAAGCTAAGGCTAACTTAGGCGGGCGACGATTTAACGAATGACAATCGGATGCAACAATCGAATACAACTTGCGTTTAAGCAGATATTCACTCAATTGCTGTGGGCTAGGCCCCATATCACCAATCAGAGATGCGGCGGTTAATTGCAGCAAACACCCAGCCTTTACAAAAGGCATAATCCGATCCGGATGTGCTTGCAACTCTCTGTTTCGCTCAGGATGAGCGATCATTGGCAATACATCGTGGGCAAGTAACCACTGGATCAGTTTATCGGTACCCGGTGGAATATGGCTGCTAGGCAGCTCAAGCAGCAACACATCTTTTTTCTGGTGACGGCCTAAAAAAGGCAGTTGCTGTTGTTCAATAAACTGCAAAATCTCGGGAGTAATGCGCACTTCTGCAGCCACGCAAACTTCGATATTAAGATCAGTTAATGCTAATGCATCCGACAACACACCATAAGCGGAATGGATCGTTTGCAAGTTATTGTCAAAAGTCCCTAAATGAATATGAGGGGTTGCCACCATACGAGTTACCCCTTGCTCGACGGCTAATGCTACCAAACCAAGGGCCTCGTCAATTGACCTCGCCCCATCGTCGATATTCGGCAATATGTGGCAATGTAAATCTATCATGCCTTAGTGCTGTCCTTGCCTGATTGGCTATTATCCTTTATGGAATAGTCTGCACCATAAGCTTGATAGTAGCCATAATCACCCTGATAACGTTGTGCATCTTTAGTATTAAATTGATTTAACACCACACCAAACACTTTACTGCGGGCTTGATTCAATTTAGCTAAGGTTAACTTAATGGCTTCGCTACGGGTATGACCGGCTTTAACAACCAATACTGTGGCATCGCACAAGGACGTGATAATTAACGCATCACTAACCGCATGAACCGGCGGGGTATCGATAATGATTTTACCGTACTGAGTTTTAAGCTCGGTAAGTAGTTCAGCAAACTGAGCTGATGCCAATAACTCTTGTGGATTTAATGGCACAGCACCCGCTGGCATCACATCCACATTAGGCTTAACATCTTTTACAATACAGTGCTGTATACTGTCGGTACCCGATAACACATTAGCAAGCCCTGGCTGATAGGTGGGTAACCCAAAGCGCATACCTAAGCTAGACTTACGTAAATCAGCATCAATTATTAGCACTTTTTCCATGGTGGCATAAGCAAAAGCGATATTCATTGAGGTAGTGGTTTTACCTTCATTTGGATTTGACGAGGTCACTTCAATCGTAGCAAGTTTACTGCCCATGGCCATTAATGACATCGATGTTCGAATCGTTCTAACCGCTTCAGCATGTAAAGGTAAACTCGCATCATAAAAAGCAAAGTTAACCTCTTCGTAACTAGTACCTTTTTTCGCTTTCGGTACATAGCCCAAGGCTCGTTGTGATAAGAGTTTTTCAACATCATCACTGGTTTTAATAGTGTCGTTTAATGCATCCAGCACCAATACTAGTACCATGGCAAAACCTAAACTGGCAAAAAACGCCATGATAATGATGATTTTCTTTTTAGGTTTTTCAGGAAATAAAGGAACTACTGCACGGTCGGTAAAACGTGCCACAGGCGAATCAAAATCACCGGTAACAGCGGTTTCTTTTTGACGAGCTAAAAAAGTATCAAATAACTGTCTATTAGTATCTACTTCACGAAGTAAACGCTGATAATCAGTATCTTTAGTGCTTAAATTTTGAAAAGCGCCCTTTGCTTTACTAAACTGGGCTTCTAATGCCTGCAGTGTTTGCTCTGCAGTTTGCGCCTCATCCTCAATGCCTTGTACTAAACGACTAATTTGTTTGCGTAAATTTTGCTGCACCGTATTAAGTTCTGCTTGAGCAGCTATCATTTTAGGATGTTTAGGACCATACACTTGTTCAAGTTCTGACACTTTTCGTTCAACTAGGACGACTTCACGTTTGACGTTTTGAATTGATTGATGGGATGTGACCTCTGGTAGACTTTCTAAGCGACTGATATCTGTGGCACCGTAACGCTTAACCACCGCCATAAAACTATCAGCTTGAGCTTTGCGCGATCTTGCAACAGTAATTTCATCACTTAAACGTTCGAGTTCTTTGGCATCTAATGCAGTCACACCTTCTACGTCAATCAGACCATTTTCGGTACGAAACTGCTCTAACTTATGTTCAGATTGATCTAACTTCAAACGTAAATCTTCTAAACGACCGCCTAACCACACATTGACTTTTTGCGTCATGCCGAGCTTAGCTTCAAGCTGACTTAAAATGTAAGCATCACCTATAGCATTAGCAACCTTCGCCGCTAATTCTGGATCAGAGCTCTCATAACTAATATTAACTAACTGTGTGCTCCTTACCGGGTAAACACTTATTCCATTCACAAAATCATCGATCATTTTATGTTTTTCAATGTCTAAGTTTACTTGAGGATTATCCTTGATCTCATCTGGAATAAAATTAAATTGTGATTTAAACTTAGAAAACCAACTTAGAGGCTGATTAAAGTTTGGATGATTAACTAAATCTAATTCATTAAATACCCTCTCAGCAATGCTACGTGATTTAATAATTTCGAATTGAGTTAAGTAATATTCCTGTTGAGTTGAATTAATCCCATACACTTCGTCAATTTTAATAGCTTGCGCTTGAGTAGCCTCAATTAACATTGTTGATTTGGTGCTATAAATAGGAGTCATATTCAATACAACAAATACTGTTAACGCTGTTACGAGCAAAGCAAAAACTAAAATACGCCACTTGTATCTTAATAGTGGTAACAATAATTTACGAGCATCATTTAATTGATCAATTTGCATAAAATTTGGTGTATGTTGTTGTGTATTTGAGTTAAAACCCGATACTGGTTGACTATTACGTCTATCTATAAAACTCATTAAAAAAATCTCTGCTCAATAGTAATGGTATCACCAGCCTGAATTAAGCTATTGATAGTGCCGCGCTCAGAGTCAACTTTACTACCTTCACGCGATATAGCGATTTTTTCTTGCGACGCTCGTTCGGTAAATCCCCCAGCTAAAGCAACTGCTTGATTGACTGTCATCCCCGGCTGATATGGATAGCCTCCGGGTTGTTTAACTTCGCCATGAATATAAAAAGGACGATACTCGACCATACCCACAAACACATTAGGCTCAACAAAATAATCACCTTTTAAGCCGCGATAGACTATTTGCTCAACCTCTTTAATGGTTAAACCAATTAAAGTTAATGAGCCTAAAAATGGATAATTAATCGTGCCACTGTTAGTGATTTGGGTTTCTAACGTTAAAGCATCCTCGCCATACACTTTAATAACAATGGTATCACCAGCACCTAAACGATAACTTTGTATTTCAGCGGCAATAGATGTTGTTGTGAATATGATTAATGCAGCGAAGCATTGAATCAAAAAGGTTAAAAAATACTTCATGGGCTTCCTATAAGGTCATTTCGGCATTAATAAAGTACACATTTCTATCGAATGCATATTGGCTATCAGTCGAATCAACTTGATTGATCATTACACCACTTTTTAGTGTCAACCAACGGGTAGCATTATAATTCAAACCGAACTGATAAACTTGTGTTTTATCCTCACGATCAATACCCGTGTAGGTATCACGTATTTGATTAAAACCAATTATAGAAGTGAATAACTTGCTCCACTCATGATTCCATTTAAATCCGTAATTTGTTGCCTGGATGAAGTCACCGGCACCATTAGGATCTTTACTTGCTCGGCCGGTGGTCAAATCAAAGGTTGAATAAGTCAGTGGCTTCCAAGTAATTTTGGCATCCCAAGATAGACCACTAAAATCCTCTCGAGCATCGTTATCAAAATTTTTCTGTTGGTAACCTATCTTAATGCTACCTTCTGTAGCAGCAGTGGCCTCCCATTCAACACCTAATCTTGCGGTATTAGTCTGGCTATCACGGTCGCCAGTTGGATCGTTCTCATCATAAGCGGTATCTACACTTTGTAAGTCAATGAAAAAGCTAGTATCGACCTGAGAATCATAATAAAAAGTACTACCAAAAGTTGTATTAGCAAAATTACGATATTGAGTTACTGTTTCAAAATTAGTGTATTCTTTACTGTAATAGTTCGCATTAATTCTAACCCTTGCAGGTGTTGATTTCGCTCCGTACTCATAAAACCCACCTAAATTTAATATATCAAAAGTGTTAGCTTCATCTTGTAAGCCACCACTAGTACCTTCAAAAATGCCACTACCACGATCCTCATGACCCGATACATAAAAAGCTTCAAACTGTGCTCGATTAGACTGATTAAATTCGATCTCTGATTTGGCTTTCAATAAAGCATCTAAATAATTATCATCACTACTATTGAAATAGTCACCGTACTCAAAACCAGCCTCAAGCGTATATACATTGTTGCCATCAAGTAACTGTGCTAGTAACCCTGGAGTCACTGTTAATACCCAACTATCTAGTTTATCCGCAGAAACGCTAGCACTGGTAATGTTATCATCGTATTTAAATCCAGAATTTAAACCTGGAATAAAATCAATTCCCGATTCAGTTTGGATCATTCCAGCATTTTGCTCTGCAGAAAAGGCTGAATTAACCAGTAAGATTGAACTAATGACGGTAGCAATACAGCTTAATTTTAACGGTCTGTTCATGACAAATATCCTTATAAAGTAAATATTTTTAATTTTGAAAATGAATGCTTCATATGATGATTTTCATTTTCGTTTTTAATATTAAATAAATTTTTGATTAGAAATCTCAGCTACTTCGTAATGTTCTAACGATCAAATCCAAGATTAAATTTTTTAGTTTTTAAAGTGAAAAGTATTGCCATAACATTAATAAACGTTTTTACCGACAAAACCTTTAAAAAGTGTCAAAAAGACAATCTTAACATCCCACCAAAGTGACCAATTACGAATGTAAGCAAGATCGAATTCAATTCGTTTTTCCATTTTATCTAAGGTATCAGTCTCACCACGCCAACCATTGACTTGCGCCCAACCAGTAATACCAGGTAATACCTTATGGCGTAACATGTAATAGCTTACTAAATTTCTGTATTCCTCATTATGAGCAACGGCGTGTGGTCTTGGGCCTACTACAGACATGTCACCTTTGAGCACATTAAAAAACTGCGGTAATTCATCCAAGGACGTTCTGCGAATAAATGCGCCTACATTAGTAATACGAGCATCACCTTTATGTGCCTGGGTAACCTTGTCGGCATTTTCAGTTACCGTCATTGAGCGGAATTTCCAAACCTTAATTTTTCTGCCATCTAAACCATAACGATCTTGTTTAAACAAAATGGCTCCTGGAGAAGATAGATAAACCGCTATCGAAACGGCAATTAATACAGGAGAAATAGCGATAATCGCGCATAGGCTAAAAAGAATATCAAAGGTTCGTTTATAAAAACGTTTAGTCCCATTAACAGGAGATTCAAACACACTTATAGTATCAACTTCCCCAACATTACCAATGCGAGCATGCATTAAGTTTTTCATTAAAAAATCAGGAGTAATTAATACGTCAATAGTCGAGTTACCCAGCTGTTGAATAATATCGGCAATACGCTTTTCTGCTAGCATAGGCAAACAAACATATAATTTTTTAATATTACCACTTTTAGCTAAATCAATGGCTTGGCTAATTGATCCTTGAATTAATTGGGTATCTAAATTATCTATTCTGTTAGCATCACGGTCATCAAAAAAACCTATACAATTAAAACCTAACTCATTATGCTTTAATATTTCATCATACAGAAGCATTCCTGTTTCAGTAAGGCCAACAATAGCAACATTCTCAATACTCAACCCTTTTGAACGTCGGATCAACTTTATTTCTCGAACACATAAACGCCAACTGAGTAGTAAAAAAACTGATAAAGAGAACCAACCAATCATAACCACACGAGAATATAACGCCGCATACTTAAAAAAGAAAAGCGCAGTAAAGGTGATCAAAAAACAAACAGTGACTACAGCAAATAATAGTCGGCACATATGAGAAAATTTACCTAAACGCCAAGATCGATATAGACCAAACAATTCACTTATATAACTAAACAAAAGTAGAACAGCAGCAACGACCAATAAATAATCTTTACTAAATTCGACATGATAGCCTTGCATTACTACAAGTAATGCAAAAACAACTAATGACATGTCAATAATTCGTAATAAAAAACTTGAAGGAGAACCAACAAATTGAAACTTGGAAGGATTATCCATTATAAAAACCTATATTAAAAACAACTAAGCCGCAATTGATTTAAAGTATAAAAAGTAATCTTTATTCATAATATCTTGATGATATAATCTAGAAAATACATCTCTACACGTTGAACTTCGTTTAAGAACGGACTCCTTGTTTATACTACACAAAGAATCTTCGAGACTTTTTAAATTATCTATATCATAAACCCAACCTATTTCATCAGTTACAATTAATGGTAAAGCCCCCTTATTTGAAACTAATACAGGAGTTGAGTTACGTATTGATTCAATAACAACTAAACCAAATGCTTCATATAGTGATGGAATAATAGTAACATCACTTTCAAAGTAATAAGAGTCTAAATCAGCATTATCAACCCAACCTAAAAACTCAACGTTAATATTTTTAAATTTATTTGACTTTAAAAATTCAAACTTATGTATATCATCAACAACCGGCATACCGATAACTTTCAGATTTATTTCATATGGAATGTTGACTTGATTTATTGAATTTAAAAATTCGAAAAGACCTTTTTGTCGATCTAACCTACCTACAAATAAAAAATTTGCTGTGAAAGAACTATGTTTATCTATATTTTTAAGCTGAGTGTCTCTAACACCATTCTGAATAACTTTTAAATTACGAAGGTTATATTTATTGGCAGAAAAATAGTCATGGTTTGAAACACAAACAACACCATGACAAAAAAAGGATAAAACATATTCTACAAAAACATATATGTACTTTGAAAGTATACCTTTCTCACTCATATCCCAAGACCAACCATGACTACAATAAACAACCTTAAAATCATAAAAAAAACTAAAAAGATATAATATAGGCCTTAATAAACCAGCAAATGTTGAGTGTAAAAAAATAAATTTATATTTTTTAAAGTCTAACTTATATAAAATAATTATCAAATGAATCAAATTATTGAAACGCTTATTGCTTCTGGTATATTTATATATTGAAAAATCATAATCTGGCAATAAAAATTCATTATTCACAAATTCAGATGTACGAAGAGAATTCATAAAGGTCTCAATTCCACCTTTAGTAGTTTCAGATATATTTAAAACATTAATGTTGGACATTACCTTTACCTTTAAAAATTATTCGCGAAAAAAGAATTGCATATGCAAAAGGTGCTATGTATCTAGTTTCAATTGGCACAAAAGCACTAAGAGACAAAAATAGAAAAAGTGTAGTAATGAATTCAATAAATAAACTAGACCTGTAAAAATTAATCAACATAAAATAATTAATATAAAGATAACCAATAAAAAATGGTAACCCCATAAAAATAATCCAATCGAATAAGAAAGATTTTGTTCCTACACTTTCTGTTTCACCGACAATAAAATAATTTATAACTTCGCTAAAATTATTATTAAATGGTGATAATAATACGTACAAAGAAATAGTCTCTTCACCGTAAGAGTAAAATGCAGGCAAATATCCAAAAAAACCTGTCCCCAACGGATTGTGAAACATAGTTACGATTGAAAGAAGCATAACGGAACCACGAGTGGTAACCGTTGTATATTTGGCAATATCATTTGCAAAACTTGGTAATAAAAACTCAATAAAAATAAAATATCCAATAATTAGAGAGAATATTAAAAGAGGATACTTTAATTTACTTTTATTGCCGATAAAGTAATAGCAACTGCAAGAAATCAATAAACAGATTAACGCTCCTTTTGATGTAGTGGATATACAAGCAGCAATCAAAATAGGGAAATACAAAGGATTTTTCTTTATATAAATCAACACTAAAAGTGAAGATAGCACTAATTGAAACCCAAAAGTACTAGCCTCTAAAGTAAAACCACGATATCGGTCGCTAGAGAATGCAGCAGTACTTTGTATTATAGATTTAGAATTAATAATGTCAGGAGCAACAACATTAATTACATATGAAAAAATTACTACTGAGAAACAGATAAAAACACCATACTTTATAACATCTAGATCCTGCCTTAAGGCATACAAAAAAATTATACATGGTGGTAAACTAAGAAGAAGAAATCTAAGACCTCTATCAAAAACAAAAAATTGATCATATTGGATATACAAGAAATAAGTACAAAATGAATAGACACAGAAAACAAAATAAACAGATATAAATCTTATCTCATAAGACCTAGGATTTCTTATAAAAAACAAAGCAAGTAAAACAGTGAAGTATGGTATAAAAACAATCCCGGCAGACTTTGTGAAAGCTCCTCCTAACAAGCCCAAAACAGTATTTTCAAATGGAATTAAAAAACAAAAAAAATAAAATAGTACTTTATTCAACTTGTCGCCTTTTCAATTTAAACCTAACAATTCTATACATAAAATTGAATGGAAGTAAAAATAAAAAATCTACAAAAAATACTATATAAGTAAGCTTATTAAGTATTAGTTTAGGATTTGAAAAAACATTAAAATTAATATATTCTCTCTTAGAATAAATCAAGTCCCATATATGTAGAGACTCCACACCAAATATCAATACAAATTTAACAATATTTATGTAGCATAATGATACATAGAATTCCTTACTCGAACTCATATGTTCATCAATTTCAACTCTTAAAATTTCATCAAAAGACTTAAAATGACTTAAAGATTTAATACTGACTGGTGAGTTTATTGCTGATCCACCTCTGAAATTATATTTAAAAAGCACATCAGATATAGAAAATGATTTTTTTGAAACTGAAAAGCTTCTAGCAATAAAACTTAAATCCTCACTATGACTTACGCCTTCTGTAAAAAGTAAAAAATTATCTAAAATCATAGTTCTTCTAAATAAAATAGAGCAAATATGAGGTTTTATTTTTTTACAAAAAAATGAGGCTAACAACTCTGAATTAAGATACTTTCCATTCGGATTTATTACTTTTATAACTTTATTATCAAAAACTTTTTCATATGAAAAAACAACTACATCTAACTTCGAATCAACACTAACTATAAAGTCATCTAAAATAGTAAAGATTTCATCATGATAAACATCATCAGAATCTAGAAATAATATAAACTCACCAATAGCTTTAGAAATACCATAATTCCTGGCACTTGAAACGCCACCGTTAATCTTGCTATAGACTTGTATACCATCGTGTAGAAATTCGAATGCATTTAAATTTATTGTTGAACCATCATCAACTAATATTAACTCAACGTCATTTCTGGTTTCCGCAATTCTATCATACCAATTGATAATATTTTTCACATAAGACTGCGTATTATAATAAGGTACTATAACTGAATATTTAATCATTGATCAAACACTCCCACATCTCTTTAATCGCACTAGCCTCAGTTTCCTTAGCTTTATTTAACGCATTTTTTGACGTTTTGTTAAAAATATTAGTATCATTGGTTAAACTACATATTTTATCTATAAAGTCATTTTTATCATTAGGATCTATACAATAACCATTTATCCCATCATCAACAATCCAACTCAATGCATCAAAAGTATTATATGCGACAATTGGTAACCCTTGGCTTCTTGCCTCAATTAGTGATTGACCAAACCCTTCATAGTTAGATGTCATAATAAATAATGAGTATTTTCTCAATACCGTTTTAACATCATTTGTTGGTCCCATGAATCTAATTTTTTTGTTATTTCCAATTATAAATTTTAAATTTGATATTTCGTCTATTGTACCATCACCATAAATATCAAGATTATAATCTGATGGTAAGTCTTTCAATATTAAATTCATAGCTTTGAAATTTTTTTGATGATTATCAATACGACAAATCGTTACAAGTTTCTTACTCATTGCTACAGGTGATGTTGATGTTTCTAACTTGCAACCTCGAGGAATAACCTTGACAATATTATTAAGCGATGGATATAAACTTAAAAGCACCTCTTTATCCTTCTCAGTATAAACAGTGAATGCCCATATAGATTTATAATAAAACCTCATAACAAATTTAGAAACACCTTTAAAAAACACGTTAAACTTATTTGTTTGTACTAGTACGACTTTGGTTTTTTTTAGTATCCACAATGGTATATACAATATATCATTAGGATGATATATAAAAATAAAATCAGGCCTAGCATAACTATTTAATAGATATGCTAACCTAAGTTTAGTTAATATTTTGTTTTTTAAACTTAACCTGTCATAACCGAATTTAATATACTTTACATTTAAATTATAACTTAAAAGATCGGCATTCCTTTCATGCTCATAAAACTCATAAAATTCAGTTATATTATCTAGACCGTGTAACTGACGGATCAAGGACTCCACCCCACCTAACGTGCTTGATTTTTGAGGATTTATTGAGAAAACTATCATGCGGCATCACTCATATAATAAACAAATAATAAAATAACTAGAATAGGAGACAATATACTTACAATATATTTAATACTACTTTTCTTAAATATATACTTATACATCAAGTAGTAACATTGAATGAATGATATATGATATACAGCAACTACTAACCAACACATTAATGTAATGCTTTTAAACTCCATAATGAGTGCTGCAGAAAAAATCATTAAGAAAGAAGTAAACAAACCATTAGCAAATAACAATGTTACTTTTGAGAAAGCTTGATAAAAACTAGCGCTAGTTGAAAGCACACATTGAATGGGAATGGCTAATGATAGGATCTTAATAAGAGGTATAACATCCAGCCATTGCTCACCAAGAACATAATAAACTATATATTGAGCACTGAAAAAAACGAAAATTGATGCAGCGATACCAAGCGCGGTTAATTGAAGTGTAAATTTAAAATGTAAAGATTCTACAGCTTCAATATCATTTATCTTATCTCTTAAAGTAGGCTGAATGGCTGGTGTCATCGCAAAAGTTAGCAACATTAATGGATAACGCATCAATTGATAAGCTCTATCGTATAATCCAATTGACGTAATACCTAAGACTCTAGCAACTATTATGCTGTCTATATTTCTTGTAAAAAAATTAACTATATTATATCCATATTGAAAAATAGAAAAAGACAAGAATGGTTTAATTGCAAGCAAGTTATATCCTACATTAGGTCTACCAAATTCAGTTTTTCTTGATGAAAAATAAATACAAATAAAATTTACTATTGGTATACACACTAATCGACTAACTAAAGCATATTTTGGTTCAAAAAAATTAATCAATATTAATGTAAGAGCTAACCCCGTAAGTTCAGATAGAATATTTGAAAATGCAATAACATAATATCTTTGTTCCCTAAGCAAAAATGCATTCGGTAAGACAGTTATTGAAAAGAAAAATGTACTTACTACAACAAAAGGTATTAAGTCTTTTATCTCTTCATTGTTATATAATATTGATATCAATGAAGATGAAAAATATAATATCAGAGACAAAACACATCCCATAATAAGAGTTATACTAAATATTCCATCTCTTTCATTCTTAGTTAATTTATTACAATTAATAATTGCCGGGCCGACACCACCTTCACTCAGAAATTGAAAGAATATGTAAAAAACATTAACCATTGCAACTAAGCCAAACACATCTGGCGTAAAATAACGAGCTAACACCATTAGTGTTATTACATTTGATATATAAACAGCATATTTACTGCTCATACTTTTCAATATACTTTTATAAAGCCCCAAAATTAGCCCTTATTAGAATCAGTCATTACCAAATAAATCTCTGGTATATAATTTTTCAATTACATCAATCAGCTCTTCTGACTGACGGTTTGATATAATAATATCTGCATCTATTTTGAACTGCTCGAGATTTTTATATACCTTTGAGTTAAAGAATTCATCTTGCTCCATGACAGGCTCAAAAATGATCACTTCAACGCCTTTGGCTTTTATGCGTTTCATTATCCCTTGAATACTTGATGATCTGAAGTTGTCTGAGCCGGACTTCATGATTAGGCGGTAAATACCAACAACTTTAGGGTTACGTTTTAAAATTGATTCGGCAATAAAGTCTTTACGGGTAGTATTTGAATCAACAATTGCGCCAATTAAATTATTAGGAACATCGGCATAGTTTGCACGTAATTGCTTGGTGTCTTTTGGTAAACAATATCCACCATAACCGAATGAAGGATTATTATAGTGATTGCCTATTCGTGGGTCCAAGCAGACTCCATCGATAATTTGTTTACTGTTGAGGCCGTGTGCTTCTGCATAAGTGTCTAACTCGTTAAAGTAAGCCACTCGCAATGCTAGATAGGTATTTGAAAACAACTTAACGGCTTCGGCTTCGGTTGAGTGAGTAAACAAAACCTCGATGTCTTGCTTAATTGCACCCTGTACTAACAAGTTAGCAAAGATTTGAGCGCGCTCACTTTGTTCGCCAACAATAATCCTTGATGGATACAAGTTGTCGTGGAGTGCCTTGCCTTCGCGTAAAAATTCTGGTGAAAATATAATATTGTCACAAGAAAATTCTTGCTTGATGCGTTCGGTATAGCCCACTGGCACAGTCGACTTAATGATCATCACTGCACTTGGGTTTATGCTGATTACATCTCTTATGACTGACTCTACCGATGAGGTATTAAAATAGTTTGTCGCTGGATCATAATCTGTGGGTGTCGCGATAATGACAAAACTTGCATCTTTATATGCTAACGCTTTATCTAACGTCGCAGTAAAATTTAGCTTTTTATTTGCTAGAAAGTCTTCAATTTCTGTATCGGCAATCGGTGATATTTTGTCATTAAGTAAGGCAATTTTTTGTTCTATTATGTCTACCGCTACAACCTGATTATGTTGTGCCAATAGCATAGCGTTAGATAAACCGACATAACCTGTTCCTGCAATGGCTATTTTCATTTAGATAAACTTCCTGGTGATCTTGAATAATTTTTATTGGTAGCTTTTTAAGCTTACATATCGGTATTTGCGATGATTGGTCAGGAGAGTGCTAAAGCAAACATCTACAGCTGGATTCCCAATAACAGATCTTGGGAATGACGGCGCTTATGGATCTAATAATGACAACGTTTGTGAATCTAGTAATGACGGCCTTTATAAATCTATTAATAACGGTGTTTATAAATCTTATAGTGATACTGTTAATTAATCTAACGAGATACTATTCATGGTTCTAGCATTGGCGAAGTTGATTATCTAGTAAGACACCGTTTATGAATCTAGTAATAACATTGTTGATTAATCTAGTGATAACACCGCTTATAGGGCGAAACTTATACTATTGATTAATAAGATTATATTTTATCTTATCAATCTCAATAGGCAGATTTCCAGCTAAAAAAGACACGCTACCGCCACTAGATTACAGCTTCCAGATTGCTATGACGCGTTTCAAATTGTCTGTTTTTTGAGGTTTAACGCTTCAGAACGAAGCAGTAGAAGGTCCCTTGGTAGATGCTTTTTAGCACTACTTACTGATTTTTGACTTAAGTACTTAGACATTATTAAGTAAAATCAGTTTTACCCTATCTAACAGGTAGTTAGCACAAAACCACTAACCCGAAGTGATAGGCTGGGATGTAGCGGAAAATAGTAATGATATGAGTTCACGTTGGAAATAAGCTAACGAAGCAAAATCTTCTGATTTTAAGCTCAACAATAGTTATTTGTGGCCTCATGCCTTATTTACAATTCCTTCTCTACTATTCGTTTTATCTTCGTTCCTCTAATTCGCCGGGATTATAATGTATACCGTAAGTTAATGACAGTTTTTTTGACTAATTTAATTAAACGTCATTTTTTCGTCAATCTGTGCATTCTTTACCCGTATTTTTCGTCAATAGCTACTTTTTGAGCATATGCTTGACTGGCATCGTTTCAAACTAATCTGTGTTTACTTGCAACATGATGTTAATGCTTATTAGCAACATTCTTAACTAGCCTACAAATTTATGACGCACCACTTAGCCGCAAAACCTAATAATTCGCACCTTTTTAGTGCAATGTAACGTCATAGTCTGACACTCTGCTGAGGCGGTATAAGTGAAACCCTTTATCACCTACATAACTAGTAAAACTAAAACTAGAACACTGTTTAATAACTATTAAATATCATTATTAATTTTATTACTCTATGTTGACTATCGAAGTGACTAGGTTTGTTAGCCGCTTAATTAGACTGTTCAGTACAACATTTATGTTGAAATAGTCCTTTTCACCCCTCGGGTTAATCAAGTTACGTGCCAACAAATTGACACGGTCAAAAAAACCATCCGCCTAATTGCTTTTTGGTTAAAAATAAGACTAAATGCACTTGTTGAATTTTTACGCTATGCTGATGCAGTTTTCTGGACGCGTTATATAAATTTATGTAATACGTCATTTTATTGTCGTTTTGACATTAACTAGATTATGATGTGTATAATTATTACTGCCATTTATGTATCTTTATTACACTTAGCTAAATTTGCTCACATGATTAGTAGGAATTAACGTATTAAGTTTGCTGTGTTTGGCATGGATAAATATCGCCATTGGCTAGTAATGTCTGTGGTGTTTTCTGCTGTGTGTTGGGCAACCATAAGTGACGATTTGTTTACCGACGATTTCTTTAAACAAATTCAACAACGTTATGGTGAAGACAGGCTAGAAGATTTTAGTGATTGGCGAGATACCATCTCTGAAGGAAGTACGCTTAGTGACATGGATCGTTTACATTTAGCCAACCAGTTTGCTAACAGGCGTATCCGTTTTGTAAGCGATAATGATCATTGGCAAAAAAGTGATTATTGGGCGACTCCACTTGAATCATTAGGCAGTAAAGGTGGTGATTGTGAAGACTTTGCCATCTTTAAGTATTTTACATTAAAGGCCATGGGGGTTGATGAAAGTAAGATGCGCTTGATGTATGTGCGTGCTTTATTGATAAATGAACCCCACATGGTGTTAATTTACTTTGAAAACCCAAAGGCAATGCCCTTGGTGTTAGACAACTTAAAAACACAAATTTTACCTGCTAGCCAACGCCGAGATTTAAAGCCTGTTTATTCATTTAATGGCCAAGGGTTGTGGTTAGCAAAAGCGCAAGGGTTAGGCAGTAATAAGCCAACTAGCGGTGGCACTAAAAATTGGACTGATTTAATCAATCGAATTGAAAATGGCGAATAATCGTTACAAAGGATCTGGAGCAAACCATGTTTTCTAAAGGAATGTCGTTACGAGTACAGTTGTATCTCCTAATAGGCTGTTTATCGATTTTTAGCTTTGGCGCTGCGTTATACAATAACGTATCGAATATGCGTGGCTATTTAAATGAGCAGTTGGCATCTCATGCACAAGGTGCTGCACATAGTTTAGGATTATCGATATCACCTTATATGGATGAAGAAGGCCTGGTAATTGCAGAAACAATGACCAATGCTATTTTCGATTCTGGCTATTATCAACACATTACATTTACCGATCTTGATGGCAAAGTATTATTTGAACGCACCAACCCTCAAGGTAACTTTGCTGTACCAGAATGGTTTATCAGTTGGTTTACGCTGCATCCTCCTGTAATGACCAGTGAAGTGAGTGACGGCTGGCGTATTGCCGGTAAACTGGAAGTGCAATCGCATGCGGGAACGTCATATAAAAGTTTATGGGATCATGCGGTTAGTAATTTAACTTCAACGTTATTTCAACTTGTTATAGCCCTATTGTGTGCTTACTTCATTTTAAAGTCGGTGTTAACCCCTCTTAATAGTATTGAGAAGCAAGCTGAGTCGGTGATTCAAAAACGCTTTGAGCTTAATCCTATTAAGCCCTTTACCACTGAATTACGTACTTTAGTTAATGCGATAAATCGTATGATTGAGAATATTCAACGATCATTTAACGAACAAACTCAATTGGCAGAAACCTTGTCGCGTGAGGTTTACATTGACTCGCATACTGGGTTGCCAAATCGCCGAGCATTGTTAAAAAAGTTTGAGTCAATCCAAGCTGAATATGAACAACACGGAAACCGATTTTATTTAGGCTTGCTGTCGATGACCTCTTTAAAGCAGGTGAATGACGATGAAGGTTATGGCAGTGGTGATGACTATATTTTATCTGGAGCACAGCTTTTTAGTAAGCAGATAAACAGTTTACAAGAGTCGACCTTATACCGTATTTCTGGGTCTGAATTTGCCTTTTTGAGTTCACTTACTGAAGATGAAGCCAAAGAAGTCGATGAGCACATTGCTGAGAGTATTTTGATTGAAAGCTCATCACGTTTTGGTAATGGCTTTGCAAAACATAGCCTCACACGCGTAAACCATCAAGAAGACTTTGCTGATGTCGTTATGCGTTTAGATAATCAGCTTGTTCATAATCAATATGCAGATAAGGCCAAGGGGCTCGTTTCTGCTCAGGGGATGCAAAAGAATCATTCACGTGAAGAATGGGTTGGAATTTTGACTCAGTTTACTGAGTATTTCAAAAACGAAATTAACCACTCTAGCAGCAAAGATTTTGCCATTAAGTGTATTCCGTTAGATAAATTATTCGATTTAATGCTCCAGCCTGTAGTAGATGATAATCAATCGATTTTATATGTTGAGTCGTTTGTTCGCTTTAAAATAGCGGGAGAAAATTTATCGACTTTAGACGTGTTTGCCATGGCTGAAAGATTGGGCTTGTTGCAAGATCTTGAACAAGCTGTTGTGTGTTTTATTTTTTATAAGCTGCAACACATTGAACACACGCGTGTGGCGATTAACATTAGCAACCGTGCGCTGCATAACCCAGTGTTTACCGATTGGTTGTTTGATTTATACCAAAAATTGCATAGAACCCTTCCACCACTTTTGTATGAATTTAACGAGTCTGGTGCAATGCTTTCGCTTGAATCGACAGAGAAGTTTATTAGCCGAGCGAAACAATTAGATATTGATATTGCCATTGAACGTTTTGGCTCTAGCTTGAGCTCATTTTGCTACATCAGAAACTTAAACATTGATTACATTAAGATTGATCCTAGCTATGTGCGTGACATAGCTCAATCTGACACACGCTTTTTTGTTCAAACGGTGATTCAAATTTGTCATGGTATTGGCATTAAAATCATCGCACCACAGGTAGAATCGGTCGTTATAGGTGAACATTTTTCACTCATGAATATCGATGGTTTACAAGGTAATGGATTGTATGCTGTACGAAATTTCAGTACAATTATCCCCGCTAACGCAACAAGTACATGGATCAGTGCATTGCAACTGAATAACTTTAGTCATTCAACAAATATCGAGGCAGAATAAATAATGCGCAAAAGTAAATTAACCCTGTTATTGGTTTCAGCATTATTGACTTCGGGCATGTCTGCCGGTGTTATGGCTGAAGATACTTTAACCGCTAGTACTCAAAATACTCCTGTTTCAGATGCTGCAACACAATTAGCTAGTTCTCTTGTTGCCGCTAATGGCGATGAAGCATTGATAATCGAAGCATTAAAAGCTGCTGTTGCTGCAGGTTTGAGCTCTGATGACATCTTAGCTATTGCGATTGCTAACGGGATTGACCCTGCTATTGTTGCAGCCAATCTTGAAGATGCACAAACTGCTGGCGGCGGTGCATTTGGTGCAGCTCCAGCTCCAGGTGGCCCAGGCTTCGGTGGCGGCTCAGGCGGCGGCGCTGGAACAATATCTAGCAACTAATTTTTTAACGCGGTTTCGTTTTATTACAGTTTACATAACTACAAAACGAATTTGCTTTAAAACAAAAAACAGCGCAATTTGCGCTGTTTTTTATGCCTAAAATTCAATATATTCTTTAGCCGCCATACAGAATCATTATCCAATCGTCATCCCCGAGATCTGTTATATGGTTCTAGCTGATGATTAGATTTGGGTTCCTAGGTTCTAGATTCTAGGTGTTGCCCTACCCACTCATCATCCCTGAATGCTTGTATCAGGGTTCCAGGTGTTGCTGTTGATCTTACTTAAAAGCGTAAAAACTAACACCTGGATTCCGGCTCAAAAGCATTGCCGGAATGACGGAGTAG
>NZ_JAACSD010000009.1:0-189149 GCF_009994065.1 Shewanella vesiculosa | reverse complement strand
GCCCTGGCGAACGTGCACAATTTAGTCGTCGGCGCCTCAGATGGCGTCAACACCACCAACATTAACGTCACCCTCACTGAGCTTGATGTCAATGAAGCGCCTGTTATTGATGATTACAGCAGCACTATTAACGATTCGATTGCCAATGGCACTAGCGTATATGATGTGAATGATGCCAACACAGGTAACGATACCGATATTGATAGTGATAACTTAACTTACTCTTTCATTCTAGCTAATGGATCGAGCAGCTTAATTAGCGAAAATGGTGCATTTATTATTGATGCTCAGACTGGTGTCATTTCTGTTAATGACACGACACAAATTAACTATGACAATGGTAGCCAAATTAGCCTAACCGTTAAGACAAGTGATGGCAGCTTAAGTGATACTGCAATTGTGACCTTTGATCTTAATAACGTTGATGCTAACGATGACCTTCCTGGATCATCATATTCAGTGACCACAGGTTCTAATACCGCTTGGACTATTCCACAGTCTAATGGCGAGAATCTAATGACGATATCCGCTCGTAATGCTGATGGTTCTATGGGTGTATTAAACTATGAACCTGGTAATAATTTGCTCGGAGTAGCAGGATCTCCACGCAGCTCAGACCAAATTACTGGACAAATTGAATATAACTCAGCGACAGGCACCTCAGAGTCGGTTGTCATTGATTTTAATGGCCTAGTAAATAAAGCTGAATTCAGTGTTTCTAACCTGTTTTCAGATGAAAATAATGGCGAACAAGGAATTTGGAAGGCTTATTATAATGGCCAACTAGTCGCAAGCGACACATTCAAGACGGACGCTGGCAATGTGGGGACTTTCAATATTGACACTGGTAATATTGTCTTTGACCAATTAGTGTTTGAAGCAACACAGACAATTAATGAAGCAACGAATGGTAGTGTCTTAAGTGACTCATCTGATTACTTCTTAACCGGCATTACCGCGTCTGGTCCAGCTATTATGGGCACTTATATGGTCTCTGAAGATGGCGTGCTATCTATTACAGATACTAGCCTAGGCCTATTAAATAATGACTCTGATGCGCAAGGTCATACATTTACGCTAACAGGGGTGAATGGTGCAACAGTTACAGATGGTCAGATTGTTTTGCTAGATAGTGGCGCACTACTGACCATACACAGTGATGGTACCTATTCTTACGACACCAATAATGCATTTGAATCACTAACGGCTGGGGAGCTGTCAACTGATACCTTTACCTACACAGTAACAGATCAATATGGTGCTACAGATACAGCAACTGTGACTATAAATATTGTGGGAGAATCTGATCCTAGCTCAACTTATGTGAGCTATACCGGAAATCCTAACGATGACACGATTCAAGGAACAAACAATAACGATGTTATCGTTAGTGATCTGCAGTCGATAAAAATAGTTGATGGTGAATCTTACAATATTGCCTTCATTGTCGATACTTCTGGAAGTGTAGGTCGTACTCAGCTCGATATCATGAAAGCTCAGTTAACCTCAGTGTTTGATACGCTAAAAGCAAGCATAGGTGGTACGCATTCAGGCGTAGTGAATATTCTGTTAGTGGATTTTGATACTGGCCTTCAAGCTTCAGTTCCAGTCAACTTAGCTGACACCAATGCTCTTACGTTATTAGCCGCAGCACTCAATGCCATGGCTTCTGGTGGTAATACAAATTATGCAGCAGGCTTTGATGCTGCAACAAGGTGGTTCAACAGTTTAAGTGGTGGTGAAAACTTAACCTACTTTATTACCGATGGTTATCCTAATACCAATTCGAGTAGCGCTCCTGCAGCTTTTGCTAATTTGAATGCCATTTCAGATATCGAAGCTATCGGGATCGGCAACGGCATTAATTATACTACTCTACAAAATTATGATTCTAACAATACTCCAGTAACTGGTGTTAATGCTAACAACCTTGCCTCTGTTATTTTGGGTACTGAAACACAGTTACTTCAAGGTGATGATAATGTTGATGGTGCTGCTGGTAATGACATTATCTTTGGTGACTTGGCCCAGTTTGCTGGTATAACGGAACAAGGCTATCTCGCTTTACAAAGCTATGTTGCAGATAAAACAGGCCAAAACATTGCCGATATTGATGTAAGTGAAGTACATGATTACATTCGTGAACATGTAAATGAATTTAATATCAATAATCAATATGACGGTAACGATATTTTAAATGGCGCAGCGGGTAACGATATCATTTTCGGCCAAGGCGGCAATGATGTTATCTACGGTGGCGAAGGTAATGACGTGCTTATCGGTGGTTTAGGTAATGACACACTCATTGGTGGTCTGGGTAATGACACTTTTGTATGGTCTAAGGGCGATACTGGTACAGATACGATTAAAGACTTCGAAGTTAACAATGACTCTCTTCATATCAGTGATTTATTACAAAATGAACAGAACGGTAACTTAGAATCCTATCTTGAATTCTCGTTCAGTAACGGCAGTACGACAATTTCTATCGATGCCGACCTTAATGGCACTGTTGACCAATTGATTGTACTCGATGGTGTAGACCTATCGCATGAATACGGTAGCAATGATGAGGGCGTGATTATTAACGGTTTGCTTAATGATGGTGCACTTATTGTTGATACTGCAACAGCCAACCCAGCTCCGTCACCAGGAACCACTCATGCTGATCTATTTGATCAACATAATGGAAATATTATTCCTTAATAACAACACATTGACTGCGCCACATAGTATCATGCGGCGCATATTTGATAATTCTAACAATAATATTAAGGATAAAGATTAGGTGCCTAAAACTGCGTCTAACACAAGTGAGCAATGGACTATTTCGGCTGCCCAACGGGTAACGGTTGATCCTTTACTCGACTGTCTAGTGTTATTAACTGAACATTTTGGCAACCCTTGCTCAATAGATTCTCTTGCGGCAGGACTTCCGCTGTCTGGTGCAGTCATCACACCTGATTTAATCCCTCAAGCGGCTGGTAGAGCTGGATTATCAGCGAAGTTATCACGAAAAGATTTAAATCAAATTTCCAAAATTTTATTGCCTTGTATCTTATTATTAAAAGATAAAAAGGCATGCATTTTAAGAGAAATAGATCTAGAGCAAGACAAGGCAATTATTCAGTTACCCGAAACCGGTGGTGAAGATACTCTAACAATCGAAGGTTTAGAAACTCTATACGTCGGCTATTTATTTTTAGTTAAACAAGATTATCGCGGTGATAAAAGTTTTGATGTTCATCTACATGACAGCAAAACACATTGGTTAATGCAAAGCATCAAAGACTCTGCTCCTATTTACCGAGATGCGCTTTTAGCATCAGTATTAGTTAACCTTTTTGCATTAGTTTCACCACTCTTCATTATGAATGTGTATGACAAAGTGGTGCCCAATCTTGCATTTGAATCACTTTGGGTTTTAGCCATAGGTGCCAGTATTGCCTATATATTCGACTTTATTATGCGGCAGTTACGAAGCTATTTAATCGATATTGCAGGTAAAAAAGTCGACATTATTGTTTCATCAAAACTATTTGCAAAAGCCATTGGTATTCCACTGTCAAAACGCTCGCCAAGTGTTGGCGGTATGGCAAGACAACTAGGTGAGTTTGACAGTATTCGCGAGTTTTTAACTT
This sequence comes from Shewanella vesiculosa, assembly GCF_009994065.1. Lineage (NCBI taxonomy): Bacteria > Pseudomonadati > Pseudomonadota > Gammaproteobacteria > Alteromonadales > Shewanellaceae > Shewanella > Shewanella vesiculosa. The sequence goes on along the minus strand of NZ_JAACSD010000009.1, from coordinate 185,508 downwards.
CGGCCACCATAACTGCATTGGTTGATTTGCCGTTTGCACTATTATTTGTGCTCATCATCTATATTGTCGCGGGTGATTTAGCCATCATCCCAGTAATTTGCAGCTTAGTTATTATTGCGGTGACCTTTTATCTTCAACCTAAACTAAAACAAGCCATTGAAGAAAGTAATCGTTTTGCTAGCTTAAAGCATGGACATTTAATAGAAAGTTTAACCGCATTAGAATCAATTAAAGCTAATGGCGCCGAAGGCTTAGTGCAGAAAAGCTGGCAACAAATGATCGGTCATACTGCTAACTGGCAACTTAAAACTAAAAAGCTATCCAATTATGTGACTAATATTGCTAACTTCATGGTGCAATTAACTGTTGTCATGGTCGTGATACTTGGTGTGTACAGATTAGCTGACAACGAAATCTCTATGGGTGGGATCATTGCTGCAGTCATGCTATCTAGCAGAGCCATATCACCGATGGCACAATTAGCAGGCTTAATTACTCGTGGTAATCATACAATAAGTTCACTGCGCCAACTAGACGCTATCATGGAACAAGAAGATGAGTTTGAAGACAAAGGAAATCTAGCCAGTAAAGAACGGTTTATGGGCAAAATTGAAGCTGATAATATTAGTTTCAGCTTTCCAGGCTCGGAAAAACCAAGCTTACACCCTTTCTCGATCAGTATTAATCCAGGTGAGCGCATTGCCATCATTGGCCGAAATGGCTCAGGTAAAAGTACCTTAGCCAAATTACTGCTCGGATTGTACAAACCAACTCAAGGTAGTCTTCGCTATGATGGCCTTGATGCAGGACAAATTCACCCTAGCGATCTTAGACGTAACTTTGGCTACTTACCCCAAGACGTCACCTTATTTCACGGTACCATTCGCGACAATATTTTATTTGGATCTCGTCAAGTGACAGAGCATCAATTAATAAGAGCGATCCAGCTTTCTGGCGTGAGTATGTTTACTAACTTAGAGTCAGAAGGCTTAGACCAACAAGTGGGTGAAGGTGGTCTCGCACTTAGCCGTGGTCAAAGGCAAACCGTTGCTTTAGCAAGGGCAACATTAAATGACCCGTCAATATTATTAATGGATGAGCCAACGGCAAGCCTCGATGCTCGAGCTGAAAAACAGTTTATTCGCTCAATGCAGCTAGTGAGCCGTGAAAGAACCTTACTACTTATTACCCATAAAATGCATTTATTAAATCTTGTCGATCGTATTATTGTACTCGAACGTGGTCATGTTGTGGCTGATGGCCCTAAAGATGAGGTCCTAGCAAAACTCAATTCAGGGACCCTGTCTGGAGGCCAATCTTCATGAGTAAATATCTGACAACGAAAGATTTAGAAATGGTCGATGATGTTTATGGCGCCATGATGACCGATGCCCCGTCAGGGCATCGTCTTATTATTTGGTCGCTCGCGGCAATGATGATGTGTTTTTTTATTTGGGCATATTTCTCAGAATTAGATCAGGTGACGACAGGAACCGGTAAAGTCATTCCCTCTTCACAACTGCAAGTTATTCAAAGTTTAGATGGTGGTATTTTACAAGAGATCTATGTTCAAGAAGGTGGATTAGTGACTAAAGATCAACCTTTAGCTCGTATTGATGACACACGATTTCGCTCAGACTTTGACCAACAAGAGCAAGAGGTCTTTGGGTTACAGACAAATATTATTCGCATGCGCACTGAGTTGGATAGCATAATTATCTCTGACATGTCCTCAGACTGGCGCCAACAAGTGAAAATTACTAAGCAAAATTTAGTTTTTCCACAAACCATTATTGATGAAGAACCAGAACTGGTTAAACGTCAACAAGAAGAGTATTCCATTCGACTTGATAATTTAAGTAACCAATTAGAAATTTTAGCGCGTCAAATTCAACAACGACAACAAGAAATTGAAGAATTAGCTTCTAAAATCAGTACACTTACGACAAGTTATCAATTAGTATCTCGCGAACTCGAATTGACTCGACCGCTTGCTCGTAAAGGCATTGTGCCTGAAGTAGAACTCCTCAAACTTGAGCGCACCGTAAACGATATTCAGGGCGAATTACAATCTGTTAGACTCTTGCGCCCAAAAGTGAAAGCCGCTATGGATGAGGCCATTTTAAAACGTCGCGACGCAGTGTTTGTTTATGCTACCGATCTACGGGCACAGCTTAATGAAATGCAAACGAAATTATCGCGCATGAACCAAGCGCAAAAAGGAGCATTTGATAAAGTCAGCAAAGCTGTCATTACCTCTCCTGTTATTGGCACCATTAAAAAGATTAACTTTAATACTTTGGGTGGAGTTGTTCAGCCAGGCGAAGATATTATGGAAATTGTTCCTTCAGAAGATAAATTACTGATAGAAACCAAAATAATACCAAAAGATATTGCTTTTTTACATCCAGGATTACCTGCAATAGTCAAAGTGACTGCCTATGACTTTACTCGTTATGGTGGGCTAAAAGGAACGGTTGAGCATATTAGTGCCGATACGTCACAGGATGATGAAGGTAACAGTTTCTATATTGTAAAAGTAAGAACACAAGAATCCAGTTTAATGAAAGACGATGGTACAGAGATGCCAATTATTCCTGGAATGCTCACTTCGGTTGATGTCATTACAGGAAAAAGATCCATACTTGAGTATATTTTAAATCCAATTTTAAGAGCCAAAGATACAGCTCTTAGAGAGCGCTAAGAAGAACCAGGAGGGTTTTTTAATGACTATTACTACAACAAAACAGCAAAACAAGTTAACTGTTATAGCACTAACTTTGTCAATGCTGATAGCCCCGACAGCTTCAAGTCAAACACTTGAGCAAGCTGTTGCATATACACTAGATACAAACCCAGATTTACGTATAGCTTTTAATCGCTTTAAAGCACGTGAAGAGCAAGTTAATCAAGCTCAATCAGGATACATGCCGACACTTGATATCACAGCGGGTTATGGCTGGGAACAAACAGATAGTCCTTCAACACGTCGCCGAGCGGGTCAAGGTGATGTTGATAGTGACGGTATGATTGATTTAGAACGTGGCGAAGCCGGTGTTAGCATCAAACAAATGCTTTTTGATGGTTTTTATACCAGTAGCGAAGTCGATCGCTATTCATTTGAAGCGAGTGCAGATCAGTGGGCATTATTTTCTGCTGCTGAAGATACCGCATTGGATGTGACAAAAGTCTACTTAAACTACATCCGTAGTGAGCAAGTATTACTGCTGTCTGAAAAAAATCTCGCGAGTCATAAAGAGATATATGACCAAATAAAACAGCGTACTGATTCTGGATTGGGATCAACAGCAGATTTATCGCAAATTGCAGGCCGTCTCGCCCGTGCAAATGCCAATGTTATTTCAGCTAAAAACAATCTACAAGATGCCCGCGCAGCCTTTGTTAGAGTGGTTGAAGCACAGCCTGTTGACTTAATTCTACCTGTGCCTGATGCCGATTTGCTGCCTGAAAGTTTAGATAAAGGGATCATGTTAGCTAAAGCAAAACACCCAATATTAAAATCAGCAGAAAATGACATTAATGCTGCTAAAAAAGAGCGTAGTTCAGCCCAAGCTAACTATTATCCAAAATTAAGTTTAGAGCTTAACGGTAACTGGAATAATGATACCTCTGGTGAAGACGGCTATAGCGCGATTAATAGCCAGAACGTCAATGGCTATAATAATGACTTAGTCGCCATGGTTAGGATGAAATACAACCTGTTCTCTGGTGGTAAAGACACCTCTAAAGACAGAGAGAGCGCCTATAAAATCAATGAGGCAAAAGAGGTCCAACAACGCGCTTATCGTGAAGTTGTTGAAGGTATTTCTTTAGCTTGGAATGCCTATGAAATGTTAGCACCGCAAAAACAGTTTATTCGTGAACATGTTGTTGCAGCAAAACAGACTCAAGTCGCTTATGAACAACAGTTTAATTTGGGTCAACGTACCCTTCTTGACTTACTCGATACCGAAAATGAACTATTTGAAGCTCGTAAGGATTACTTACAAACTGAGTACGATGAAATTGCCGCTCGCTATCGAGTACTAAATGCAACTGGCGATCTACTTGACTCACTTCGAGTAACACGTCCAGGAGAATGGCGTGGAGAGCAGGATTATGAAGGAGGAGTAAAATAATGAAATACTTACTAGTTTTATTCGCATTGATAACGACTGCAGGCTGTTCGGTAACCGATATTGTTGAGTCGAATCCATCTACAACTCAACAATTTGATCTTAATGATAGTGACCGTGATGGCGTGATCATGGCCCGTGAACGTTGCGCTGGTACTGTTGTGGGTGCTGCGGTTGACAACTATGGTTGTGGCAGAATAACAAATATCAATGAACGCCAAGACTTAAAAATTCTATTTAGTAATAATTCTACGGTTATCGAACCTCAATATTATAACCAAATTGAAAAAGTAGCTAAATTGATGGAAACATATCCGACCACAAGGGTGACAATTGAAGGTCATACAAGCAAAGTTGGCAGTTATGAGCTAAATTTAGCGTTATCTCAACATCGTGCTAAAGCTGTCACTGATGTGTTAAAAACCACCTATGGTATCAATCCAAGCCGCTTAACGGCAATTGGTTATAGTTTTGATCGTCCTATCGATAACAGTGGCACACCAGCAGCAGAGGAACGTAATCGACGTGTAATCGCTGAAGTGACAGCTGATGATACTATTCCAGCAATGCGATGGAATATCTACACTGTAGATGAAGAAATTGACTAACGGACATACAAGGCATTGATTCTTTGAGTCGCGAAAGCAGCAAAGTAACCATATCGCTATATAAAAGGGTCTGCCATGTTTTTATTATGGCATCGGCCCTTTTAGTTTCATGTTTATTTGCCGCTCCGACACAAGAGTTAAACCAAGACAAAACCGTCGCTGCATTATCGCAACGCTATGGCGATCGCGCCGGATTACGGGCCAATGCTTGGTTTAATATCGTCAGAGATTCGCAACAACTTGCTGATATAGACAAATTAGAAAAAGTTAATCAATTTTTTAATTTATTTAGATTTATTGATGATCAAACATTGTGGGGCGACTCCAATTATTGGGCATCGCCAATGGAGTTTATTGGTGCCAATGGCGGGGATTGTGAAGACTTTTCAATAGCAAAATACTTTACGCTACTCCAGCTTGGTATTCCTGAAGATAAACTCAGAATAACCATGGTAAAAGCAACATCTTTAAATCAGTATCATATGGTTTTAGCGTATTATGAAAAACCAAATTCAATCCCGCTAGTGCTTGATAATTTAGATAAAACCATAAAGCTGGCAACAAAAAGAAAAGATCTTCTGCCTGTTTACAGTTTTAACGGTAAACAATTATGGTTAAACAAAGAAAAAGGTCGAGGTGTGTTAGCTGGCTCATCATCACGCCTTGAAAAATGGACTGACCTTAAACTTAGATTAGGTGTAGATCGCCTACGCCAACCAAAACTCAACATGGAGTAGTAACAACATGACCCTGTTCAGGCAGATCTATGCGTTACTTTTTGGGCTTTTCTTGCTAACAATTGCAAGTGTAGCCTATGTACAATTTTCAGAGACCCAAGGTTTCTTATCTAAACAGATGGAATCTGATCTTAATAATGCCAGCAACTCATTAGGACTGATGCTAACGCCTGTTTTAGAAGCGGGTGATGATGCCGGAGCTGAAACATTAGTCAATGTTATTTTTGAGGGCGGCTACTACCAACAAATTAAGTTAACTTGGTTAGTGGGTGGCAAGCAGCAGGTGTGGAATAACGCGGTACAAGTCGACAATGTTCCTCAATGGTTTATTGATCTTAATTTGTTTAAAACAATAAAAAAACAAACTACGATTACTTCAGGTTGGTTACAACTTGCCACGCTAGAAATTACCGCAAATCCAGGTTTTGGCTATCAAGAATTATGGCGGATTATTTCCGACATTATTATTCTATTTTCGATCTTATTCCTCATTGCTATTATCTGTGCAAGAGTAGGATTAAGCTGGATATTAAAACCATTAAATACCCTTTCTGTACACGCAAAAAAAATTGCTGAGCGCCAATTTGGCCCTGATATGCCAGCACCAAAAACCAAAGAACTCAAAGAACTAGTCAATGCATTTAACAGCATGTCTGCTCAGTTAAAACAAGTATTTAACTCCCTCGACGAAGAAGTCTCTGCATTAAGAAAGAAAAATCTCGTCGATCAAGTATCTGGACTGCCAAATAGACAATACATGGTAAGTCGAGTGAATGGCTGGTTAAGCGAGCCCAGTACCGGAGCGCTTTACTTAGTCAAAATGGATTGGTTAGAAGAAGTTCACAGTAAATATGGTTTCCAAGTTCGTGATGAGACAATTCGTATTCTGGCGGAGAAATTACAGCATCACCAAGATGAAATATCCTCTTCTGTTATTGCGCGGATTGCTGCGTACGAATTTGCCTTTCTTGTTGAAGACTGTGAACACGACCAACTGACTAAATATTTGCAGAGTCTCATACGCACTGTGAATAAAGAAATATCTAAATCTGGCTGCAAACCCAACGAACAGTTTTATATTGGTGTAGCAGAGCGTTTAGGGCAAATGACGGTATCTGATATGCTGGCCCAAGCAGATAACGCATTGCAACAAGCCATTAAAGACGAAAAGGTGTTCCATTGGTTTGAAAACACTCAAAAGCAGCTTTTTACTCGAGAAGAATGGCGCAGTAATTTAAACAATGCTATCAAGACCAGAAACTTCCAATTCCGTTGGCAGCCTATTCAGTTATGTGCCAGAGATGAAATTTGTCAACGCGAGCTATATTGTCAGCTGAAAATTGGCGAAACAACCCTGCACGCAGGTCAATTTATGCCTTATGTAGAATTGCTCTCATTAGGGACTATGCTTGATCGTTGCTTAATTGAAACCATCAATGAAAATCGTTTATTTGAACGTAATTATGAACGTGTTGCCATTAACCTCACCTATCAAAGTATAAGTGATACTGATTTCCATGTATGGTTAAAACAGTTCCTACGAGCCAGTAAATACGCCGATCGTATTTGTTTCGAAATTCCAGAAGCGAGTGTTTATAGCGACTTAGAATCTTGTGAAAATCTGTGTAAAGTCATTAGAGATTCTGGCGCCCATTTTGGTATTGACCATTTTGGTCGTCAATTTGGCTCTATGGCCTACTTACAAAGCTTACGTCCTAACTATGTCAAACTTGACCAATCACTGGCTTACATTGAAGATAATCAACATAACAGTGAATTATGCCGTGCGTTAGTCAATGTTGCTAAAGGATTAGATATTCAAGTTATTGTCACAGGGATCCAGGAAGCTGAACAATTAACAAGGTTTACAGATCTCAGAGTGGATGCCTATCAAGGCTTTATTGTACCGCCAGTGAATATAGACCTTTAAATTATATCAATGAATTGCTCGCTGAAAACTAACCACTCTTTTGAGTGGTTTTTTTATATCTCGGCGATTAGCTCACTAATTGATAGTGGTTAACATCTAAGCTTATGATCTTTAAAATTATATTTTAACATCTTGCCCAGAGTTCACGTCTAATGGAGTGGCCACAACACATTTAGGTTGATCTCTTGAACCACTGCTAGAAAGTTGTTGCTTGGGGGCGATACATCATTAGGCGCTAATACGGCCTATAACGCAGTCTAAAGAGCTCAATAGAGATAGGTAATTAATAGAACAGCACACCGATATTAATGCCCATACAATCAATTAGATTGAGAGTTTATAATGGTTGCTGAAGTAACAATATACCATTGGAATCATTATCGATTCTAGAAAAACAAAAAAGCCACTCATAAGAGTGGCTTTTTTAAATGTGGTCGGTGATAGAGGATTCGAACCTCTGACCCTCTCGTCCCAAACGAGATGCGCTACCGGGCTGCGCTAATCACCGAAATCTATTGTAAACTGTGCAGTAAACCAATTAATCAAGTTAACCTGTTCACTTAAATGTGGTCGGTGATAGAGGATTCGAACCTCTGACCCTCTCGTCCCAAACGAGATGCGCTACCGGGCTGCGCTAATCACCGAAATATACATAAAACAACGAATTGAATGGGGTGACTGATGGGGCTCGAACCCACGACAACCGGAATCACAATCCGGGACTCTACCAACTGAGCTACAATCACCACTGACTTTCAATTCTACTAACCAATACGACAGAAACTGTACTTGCCGAATGGTGCGCCCAGAAGGATTCGAACCTTCGGCCTTACCCTCCGGAGGGGTACGCTCTATCCAGCTGAGCTATGGGCGCTCGCCTTGGTTAGCGAGGCATATAATAGGGATAAAACAGCTTCACGTCTAGCCTTGATTTACTTTCTTTTGACTGACTGACTAACTTTTACGCGTTTAAGGCAACAATTAACCTGTTTTTTATCACTTACGACAATTATTAACCTTGTGTTTACATTTATTTCGCTTGGATCACATTTATATTTATGGTAATTATAATGATTGTTCAACAATATTTGTTCACAGAATTAATAGGATAACGATAAACAAGGGTATGGATACAGTCATTAGTCACTCTAAAACCTTTCCTAGGATCGAGCATCTCCAAAAACGGGTCGCTCGTTTAAGGCGTTTGGCTAAAAAATATAAACGTTCTGAGATTATTCAAAACGCCTTACTCGGTATTTCCAATATTGCGACCCAGGTCACTTCACTTGATGACTTTTATCAACGAGTTCATTTACATCTACAACAGCTTATCCCTGCAGAAAACTTTTTTATTGCATCTCAAGATGCTAAAACAGGGCTAACAAGTTTACCCTTTTTTGCTGACCAACAAGATTCTCATCCAACAGAGCTTTACCCAGACCAAGAAATATCGGCATTACTCAATAGTGGTCTAACTGGGTATGTGCTTCGCAATGGTGAGCCTTTGTTATGCGACGATAATAAGTTTAATGAATTGATTGCCAGTGGCGATATTAAAAGCCTTGGCTCGCCAAGTCATCAATGGCTTGGCGTACCGATTAAAACCAAAGACGTAGTCAGTGGTGTACTTGTGGTGCAAAGCTACAACGAAGCCAATACTTACGGTGAGTTAGAATTAGAGTTAATGGGCTTTATTTGCCATCATATTTCAGGAGTAATGGAACGGCTTGAGCATCATCAACAACTTGAGCAAGCCATTGTGGAGCGCACTAAAGAGCTCAGCCAAGCGTATGAGAAGGTTAAACAAGAAGTCACTGAGCGAGTTAAAGCGGAGAAATTGCAAAAAACACTGTTTGAAATTGCCGATTTATCTGCATCCAACGTGCTTCAGCAAGATTTCTACTTACGGCTCCACGCTATTATCAGCCAGCTCATTCCTGCCAATAACTGTTTTATTTCGTTAATTGACAAAAATAATATGCTGTCGTTTCCGTTTTATGTGTCGCAAATGACGGCTGAATATCCTGCCTCTCGCCCAATGCAGGATGGATTAACCGAATATATTCTCCAACATAAATTACCGCGATTATTTTCAGCTAAAGATATCTCGACCATGGTTAGCCTAGGTGAAATTTACGCTAAATCACCAGAATTAAACAAAACCGATAGAATGCATCAATGGATAGGTATTCCGTTAATCATTAATGGTGAAGTTGCTGGGGCATTAACCATTTATAGTCTAGATGACGCCCATATTTATCAATTAAAAGATCTTGAACTGCTGACCTTTGTGTCGCAGCACATGGCTAATGCGATTGAACGTAAACTCGCTGCTGAGTCACTTAAGAATAGCCACGAGCTATTAGAAGATAAAGTTGTTCAACGGACCATGGCGCTTGCAGAACTCAACAACAATCTCCAAAAAGAGATTAATCAACGCCGGAAAATGGAAGATCAATTATTATATGATGCTCAACATGATGGCCTGACAGGGTTACCTAACCGTAGCTATTTGATGGAACGTTTATCACAAGAATTAAAGCACTTACGTCGTCATGGGCTAGATCAATTTGCATTATTATTTATCGATCTTGACCGTTTCAAGGTCATCAATGACTCTTTTGGTCACCTAGAAGGCGATCGTTTTTTAATTGAAACGTCACAACGCATAAAATCATGTATTCGCGACAACGATACTCTGGCTCGCATGGGCGGTGATGAATTTGTTATATTACTGGACTCAATTAATGCCACAGAAGATGCCGTCGAAGTCTGTGAGCGTATTTTACAAACATTATCTATGCCCTATCAGTTAGCCAAACAAGAATTCATCTCTGGTGCGAGTATAGGGGTGGCTTTTAGCGGACGTAATAAGCTAGTGACCAGTGAATCTCTTCTGCGAGATGCTGACGCCGCAATGTATCAAGCTAAAGCAAATGGTAAAGGGTGTTTCGTCATTTTTGATAACAAGCTGAGCGCGAAATCTAAATTACAACATGACTTAGAAATTGAATTTAAGCAGGCGCTCGAGCAACAGGGATTTAAGATACATTATATTGAAGTGGTCGACTTTAACACTGGTGAGATTATTGCTATTGAACCACAAGTTGAATGGCATCATCTAAAACAAGGCATTATTGATCACTCAAAAATGAAACGCTTGGCGGCACAATATCAGCTAACACTGAATTTAGATGCTTATATGTTTGGCCACTTAAATGAACATTTCCAATCAATTAAGCAACGATATGGTACCAATATTGATCTGCACTTATCGATTAGCAGTCAACATATTAAAAATAAGTTTGTGTTACGCAATCTCAAAAATACCATCAAAGGCAGTAATATCGATTTACGTAAACTGATATTATTTTTTAACGAACAAGCCTTAATGCAAGACACCGAAAATCATATCAATGGCTTCGAGCTTATCTCGCAACTGGATGTGCAAATCGGTATCGATGGCTATGGTACAGGTTACAGCTCGCTCAGTTGCTTAAGCTTCTTACCGATTAAAGCATTAAAGTTAGATGAAGACATCAGTAAGCACTTACTCAATGATAAACAGTTACAATTAGTCAAAGCTTACCAATTGACGGCGCAAACACTTAATTTCGACATGTACGCCACTACCATTGACACGCAACAACAAGTAAGACAGTTTTTAGAACTTGGTTATATGCGTGGTCAAGGGCGAGCAATCAGCAAATTATTTAACGAAAAAAAAAAGCCCCATAAGTCTTGTGCCTAATCAATAGGCCAACCTAATTAGCACTACTTTTTAAACATATCGCGTATGTTGGCAATATGGCTTTTACTGGTTTCCACACGCTGCTCTTCAGTTTGAACTGGCTTACGGTTTTCCCAGATTAAGTCATCTTGTGGTAACTCAAGTAAAAAGCGACTGGGTTCACAGCGCATCGTCTCACCAAATTGACGGCGCTCGCGACATATCACAAACCATAATTCACGCTGCGCTCGCGTTATCCCCACATAAGCCAGACGCCGTTCTTCATCGACATTGTCTTCGTCAATACTCGACTGGTGCGGTAAAATTCTCTCTTCAACCCCCACCATAAATACAAAAGGATATTCCAGTCCTTTAGAAGCATGTAAAGTCATTAACTGTACTTGATCGCCACCTTCATCCTCGCTATTACGTTCCATCATGTCGCGCAGGGTTAATCGAGTAACCACTTCCGGTAGCGTCATCGGTTCATCTAACTCATCACCTTCGAGCATTTCGGTAACCCAACGGTATAATTCCGAAATATTTTTCATCCTCATTTCGGCCGCTTTAGCGCTGGTACTGGTTTCGTACAGATAATCTTCGTAATTAATTTTGCGGATCAGCTGTTTAATCGCTTCAACCGGCTCTCCACGAGTTGCGAGCTCACCAGTATCAACAATAAATTTGCCGAATTGATACAGCGAATTGACTGCCGCGGGTGCAAGGTGATGATTCAATTCAACATCAAAAATCGCTTCAAATAGCGAAATATGCTTTTGATTAGCAAAATTACCCAAACGTTCCAGCGATGCAGGGCCGATACCACGTTTAGGCAAGTTAACCACCCGCAAAAAAGCATTATCATCGTCAGGATTCACCACTAAACGTAAATACCCCATGATGTCTTTAATTTCTGCTCGGGAGAAAAAGGAAGTACCACCACTGAGCTTATAAGGAATGCGGTTGGTCATGAGCGATCGTTCGAGTAAACGAGATTGATGATTACCTCGGTATAAAATGGCGTAATCACCAAATTTAGTCCGCCCAACAAACTTATGCCGAATGATCTCTGCCACCACTCGCTCAGCTTCCTGCTCTTCGTTAGCGGCTATTAATACTCTTAGTGGCTCACCATAAGCTAACTCACTAAATAACGCCTTATCGTACACGTGAGGGTTGTTGGCAATCAAAATATTGGCAGCACGGAGAATACGTTGGCTTGATCGATAGTTTTGCTCTAGCTTAATTAATTTAAGCTTAGGAAAATCAGTTCCTAGCAACACCAGATTTTGCGGTTTGGCGCCACGCCAAGAATAAATAGACTGATCGTCATCACCTACCACGGTAAAACGTGAACGCTGACCCACCAACAGTTTCACTAATTCGTATTGGCTAGTATTAGTATCTTGATACTCATCCACCAGCAAGTATTGAATTTTGGTTTGCCAGCGGGTACGCACCTCTTCATTCATCCGCAACAATAAGGTTGGAATTAAGATAAGATCATCAAAATCGAGCGCATTATAGGACTTCATATGCTGAGCATATCGTTGATACAAGGTAGCAAATAATTGGCTTTGCTCATCTTTTGCCATACTGATTGCCTGCTGAGGGATCACTAATCCCCCTTTCCAGTTCGATATGGCTGATGCCAAGGACTTGATTAAATCTTTATCGTCATCGAACTCATCTTCAGTCAGCTCTTTTAATAGCGCGAAGGTATCTTGATCATCAAACAAAGAGAAACCCGCCTTAAGCCCAAGCACTTTATGCTCACGCTTAATGATTTCGAGTCCTAAGGTGTGAAAGGTAGATATCCATAATCCACGGGCTTCTTTGCGGCCCATAGACTGAGCCACACGCTCTTTCATTTCACGCGCGGCTTTATTAGTAAAGGTTACAGCGGCAATATTACGGGCTTTGTAGCCACACTTTTCAACTAAGTAAGCAATTTTATTAATGATAACTCGTGTTTTACCACTCCCCGCGCCAGCAAGCACTAAGCATGGACCCGACACATAATGTACGGCTTCATTTTGCCCTGGATTGAGTTTCATTAATTATTACACCTTACTTAACGTTAAACGAAGGCGGATCATAGCAGAATCAACTGGTGACGGTTAACGAAAAATCACAGTTAAGGTTTGGAAAAGCGCTCACCTCGGTTACAATTAACTCAATATATCAGTAGGGGATCATAATGATTAATCCAAAGAAAATTGAAGAGCTCGCTAAACAACTTAGCGACAACTTACCTAGCGGTGTTAAGCAGTTTGCCGGGGAATTTGAAGAGCGCAGCAAGCAGCTATTACAAAACCAACTGATGAAGCTGGATGTGGTATCGCGTGAAGAGTTTGAAGTGCAGCAACATGTGTTACTGAAAACCCGTGAAAAGCTGGAAGCATTACAAGTACAAGTCAATGAATTAGAGAAAAAGTTAGCTGATTAGCGACTAAATAATCTCTGAAAAATCATAAAAAATGACGCTCTAAAGCGTCATTTTTATGATAATTCAACAATCAATGTTTATGTTAACGACTCTTCTAATGCGTGTAAGCAAAGGGCGACATTTTCACGACGAGCACTGAAGCCCATCAGGCCGATACGCCATGCTTTACCTGCTAAAGCACCTAGCCCAGCACCAATTTCTAAATTATATTCTTCCAATAAATGCTTACGCACTGCAGCGTCATCGACACCGTCTGGAATATATACTGTATTGAGTTGCGGTAAACGCGACGACTCTTCAACCACAAATTTAAAGCCTAATGTTGTTAGCCCATCACGCAGTAACAAGTGCATTTTTCGGTGTCTTGCCCAGGCATTTTCGAGCCCTTCATTGGCAAGTAAACGTAAAGATTCATGCAGAGCATATAAGGCATTCACTGGCGCAGTATGATGATAACTGCGTTTAGCACCAGCACTATTGCCCCAATAACCCATGACTAAGGTTTGATCTAAAAACCAACTTTGCACCTGGGTAGTACGGGCTTTAAGCTTGGCAACCGCTTTAGGTGAAAATGACACAGGCGATAAACCGGGGACACAGGAGAGACACTTTTGGCTGCCAGAATAAATGGCATCAATGCCCCACTCATCCACCAGCAATTCAACACCACCCAATGAGGTTACGGCATCAACAATACTGATACAGTCATGTAATTGCGCTAAGGTGCACAAGGTTTTCGCATCAGACAGTGCACCTGTTGAAGTTTCGGCATGTACAAATGCGAGAAATTTTGCATCTGGATGCGCCACGAGTGCTGCTTCAACTTTATCTGGGCATACAGGTTCGCCCCATTCATTGTCGACAACAACTGCTACACCGCCAACTCGTTCAACGTTTTGACGCATGCGCTCACCAAACACCCCATTACGACATACGATGACCTTTTCGCCTGGCTCAACTAAATTGACAAAACAGGTTTCCATACCGGCACTGCCTGGTGCTGATACCGCTAAAGTCATTTCGTTTTTAGTTTGAAAAGCATATTGAATTAAGCTTTTGAGCTCATCCATCATGCCGACAAATAATGGGTCAAGGTGACCGATAGTCGGCCTTGATTGTGCCGCAAGCACTTCGGGATACACATCAGATGGGCCTGGGCCCATTAAGATTCTGCGCGGTGGCATAAAAACTGGAATTGTTGGCACGGGTAACATCAATGTCTCCTTAAAATGAGGTCTAAAATTCATAACTCAATATGAATCTGGAAAAATTTACCCTACATATAAAGCAAAACATACCAATCAGTTGCAGCAAAATAAATCAACATTAACTTGTTGGTAATCGTTTCTACAGACCCACGAATATTTTTTCGTTTTAGGCGTACTGACAATACCACATTGAGGCACTAAATCACCTAAGAATGGTAGTTAACCTGAACTAGGGATAATAAACGCCTCTCAAACAGCCCTTTGTCTTGCTAACGGTGTTGAATTAACTTGCCATAGACCCGCTATTGACGCGCAATTCGCCTTGTTAGTAAAACAAATGACAAGTTTGATAGTAATAAACGTCTAAGGCTATGATATTTAATATCATATCTTCATCTCTTATCCCGATTTCAGGTCAGTTAAAAATGAATTATGATTTTGCTTTCGCACTATTTAAAAATAACTGATAAGCCGGACTGTGGGTTTCTTCTTGATAAACGAAACCGAGCTCCATTAAAAATTGCGCAAACGCGACGTCATCTTTAGCCGGTACTTCAAAACCGGTTAACACCCTACCAAAGGCTGCACCATGGTTACGGTAATGAAATAAACTGATATTCCATTTGCTCTGTAAAGTGGTTAAAAACTTCAGCAATGCCCCGGGATGCTCAGGAAACTCAAAGCTAAATAAGCGCTCTTCTAATGGCTCAAGTGGGTGACCACCGACCATATAACGCACGTGTAATTTAGCGGTTTCATCTTGGGATAAGTCTTGAACTTCAAAGCCTTCAGACTCTAACTTAGCAATGATCTCACTGAGTTCTGCTTGGCCGCCAGTGAGACGAATACCCGCAAATACCACTGCAATATCACGACTGCTAAAACGGTAATTAAACTCGGTCATCACTCGTTTATCAAGTAACTCACAAAAACGTAAAAAACTGCCTGGTTTTTCAGGTATTTTAACCGCTAATACCGCCTCTTTTTGCTCAGCTAATTCACAACGTTCAGACACATAACGTAAACTATGAAAATTGACGTTAGCACCACTGAGAATAGCCGCTACTTTTTTGGGGGCATCGATAGAGTCACCCTGTTGCGCCATGTACTTTTTAAGCCCCGCAATCGACAAGGCTCCAGCGGGTTCGGCTATCGCGCGGGTATCCTCAAAAATATCTTTTACTGCGGCACAAATTTCATCAGAAGTGACGGTAACCACTTCATCAACGTATTCACGCGCTAAACGAAATGGCTCAGTACCAATCCGCTTAACCGCTACGCCGTCAGCAAACAACCCCACTTGAGCCAAAGTTACTGGTTCATCAGCTTCGAGTGCCGCCTTTAAGCAAGCAGCGTCTTCGGGTTCAACCCCAATGATCTTAACTTGCGGCATCACAGCTTTGTAATAGGCCGCAATACCGGCAATTAAACCACCACCGCCAACAGGCACAAACACGATTTCAATATCGCGTTGTTGTTGTACCATTTCTTGAGCAATAGTGCCTTGTCCGGCAATAACCGCTTCGTCATCAAATGGGGCGATATACACCCGTCCTTCTGTTGCCGAGAGGTTTTTGGCATAGTCATTGGCTTGATCAAACGCCTGCCCATGAAGGACCACATTGCCACCCAAGCGTTTCACCGCATCAATCTTAATATCTGGCGTGGTACTAGGCATTACAATTACGGCATCAATACCGCGACTGGCAGCAGACATAGCTACCCCTTGAGCGTGATTGCCCGCTGATGCGCACACCACACCTCTATCGCACTCATCTTGAGTTAACGCTGCGATACGGTTGTAGGCACCACGTATTTTAAACGAATGCACAGGCTGCATATCTTCACGCTTTAAATACACCTGACAACCAAAGCGAGCAGACAATTTATTCATGCTCGACAATGGCGTCACTTTAGCCACATCATAAACAGACGACAGCAAAATTTTCTGTAAATAATAATGCGCTAAATCTAATTGAGTTTGAGACGCCAAAGCCAACATATTACCCCTCCAGCTTAGAGCGATCGCGAACGGCACCTTTATCAGCACTGGTGGCCAATAATGCATACGCCTTAAGCGCTAATGACACATAACGTTCACGAGCAACCGGCTTCCAACCTAGCGGACCTTTGGCATCCATCGCAGTGCGACGCTGAGCAAGCTCTTTATCGCTGATATTAAGCTGAATGCTACGCTTGGGAATGTCGATGGCAATTTGATCGCCGTTCTCGATAAGTGCAATGGTGCCACCTGACGCCGCTTCTGGTGACACATGACCAATCGATAAACCTGAAGTACCACCGGAAAAACGCCCATCGGTAATTAACGCACATTTAGTGCCTAAACCACGTGATTTTAAGTAGGTTGTTGGATAGAGCATTTCTTGCATACCCGGACCACCTTTAGGGCCTTCGTAGCGAATAACCACTACATCACCTTCAACGACTTCGCCACCGAGAATACCGGCTACCGCATCGTCTTGGCTTTCATACACTCGAGCGCTACCAACAAAGGTTAAGTTAGACTCGTCTACCCCTGCGGTTTTCACAATACAACCATCAACGGCCACATTACCTGACAATACGGCTAAGCCCCCTTCTTGGCTAAAGGCAAACTCACGCGAACGAATACAGCCATTTTCACGATCATCATCAACACTGTCCCAACGACAATTTTGGCTGAATGCTTTCGTGGTGGGAATACCAGCAGGGCCGGCACTAAAAAAGCGGATTACATCTGGATCGTTAGTTTGTTTAATGTCGTACTTAGCTAAGACTGATTTTAAATCACCACCATTGTCTGCGGCCACATGCGGTACATCGTTATGGATTAAACCTGCTCTATCTAACTCGCCTAAAATCCCCATTACCCCACCAGCACGGTGAACATCTTCCATATGATATTTAGGCGTTGATGGTGCAACCTTACATAGATGAGGCACTAAGCGCGATATGCGATCAATATCCGCCATAGTAAAGTCAATTTCCGCCTCTTGCGCTGCGGCGACTAAATGCAACACAGTATTAGATGAACCTCCCATGGCAACATCGAGTACCATGGCATTTTCAAATGATTTAAATGACGCAATATTACGTGGCAAGGCAGTTTCATCGTCATGCTTGTAATAACGTTCAGCCAGCATCATCACCCGGCGACCTGCTTCTAAAAATAATTCACGACGGTCTTCATGAGTTGCAAGCATTGAGCCATTACCCGGTAAAGACAAACCTAAGGCCTCGGTCAAACAGTTCATTGAATTAGCAGTAAACATACCTGAGCACGAGCCACATGTAGGGCAAGCACTGCGTTCAATTTGCTTGCTGTCTTCATCACTGACATTAGAATCTGCACCGGCAATCATGGCATCGACTAAATCAAGTTTAATAATTTGATCAGATAACTTGGTTTTACCTGCTTCCATTGGGCCACCAGACACAAATACCACAGGGATATTTAATCGCAGCGCGGCCATTAACATGCCTGGGGTAATTTTATCGCAGTTAGAAATACACACTAATGCATCTGCACAATGAGCGTTGACCATATATTCAACACTATCTGCAATTAACTCACGAGACGGTAAGCTGTACAACATGCCGCCATGACCCATGGCGATACCATCATCGACGGCAATAGTATTGAACTCTTTGGCAATACCGCCCGCCTCTTCAATCGCGCCAGCAACCAATGAGCCCATATTCTTTAAATGTACATGACCCGGTACAAACTGGGTGAACGAATTGGCAATGGCAATAATGGGCTTACCAAAATCATTTTCTTTTACGCCAGTGGCACGCCATAGTGCGCGGGCGCCTGCCATGTTGCGGCCTTCGGTACTGGTTGCTGAACGTAATTTTGGCATTGCAAATATCCTTGTTTAATGTGGAGCGCGTTACCGATTTGATCACGGATAACGTTCTAATAATGAGTGATAAAAAAGCTTAACTGTTTGCTGCTTGATCCAGTGACACTGCTGGCAAAACTTTACAATGCATCACATCAATGAGTTTATCTAACTGGGTACTTAACAATTCAATGGCGCGTTCGGCCTCAACCCATAAGTCGACCGCCATACTGGTGTCATCGTTGATGCGCACCTGCATTTGAGTCACTTTAAATCCTCGATGGCGAGTCACACGGAGCACGCGTTCAAGTACCTCGGGGCGTTGCTGAACGGTTATTTCTAATGCATGCATCATGTTTGCTTCTCCATTTGGTCCATCATGTCACTATTACTCGCACCCGGCGGTACTAAAGGCCATACGTTAAAAATATCATCAATCGATACATGCAGCATGTAAGGACCGCTACTGTTTAACATATCATCTAATCCTTGCTCGACTTGATCCGCACGCGTAATGGTTCGGCCAGGGATATCAAATGCCGACGCCATAAGGACAAAGTTAGGGTTATCAGATAAGTCTGTTTCACTGTAACGTTCTTCAAAAAATAGCTGTTGCCATTGCTTAACCATACCCAGTTTTTGGTTATCAATCAGTAAGATTTTCACCGGTAATTTACGGCGTTTAATGGTGGTTAACTCTTGGACATTCATCATAAACGAGCCATCACCAGAGACAGTAACCACAGTCGCATCGGGGCGTGCGACTTGGGCACCAATGGCGGCAGGTAAACCAAAGCCCATAGTGCCTAACCCTGCGCTGGTTAAATGATCTTCAGGGCGGCGGAACCACATGTGCTGTGCAACCCACATTTGATGCTGGCCGACATCGCAAGCAACTACGCTGTCTTCCGGTAATTTATTGGCTAAACGACGTAACATCGCTGGCGCATAAATTAAATCACCTGGATGGTGATAATCCCATTGATGCTTTCGAGACAACTCCTCAACATCTGCTTGCCACTGACCAATATCAAGCTTATCTGCTACCGCCGCAGTTAATGCTGGCAACACTATGCTCAACTCGGCGGCAATGGCGACATCCGCCTGGCGTAACTTGCCAATTTCGGCGGCATCGATGTCTAAATGCAATACTTTGGCATTACTGGCGAAACTGGCAAGGCGGCCAGTAACCCTGTCATCAAAACGTGCACCGACAACCATCAATAAATCGCATTCTTGCACTGCAAGGTTGGCACCTTTACCACCATGCATACCCAACATGCCTAAATAACCTTTAGTCCCATGTGCAATACTGCCCAAGCCTTTTAACGTCGCTACGGATGGGATACCCGTGGTGTCGATGAACTGACGTAAATGCGCAACAGCACCCGCCATCCCCACACCACCGCCAACGTATAACATAGGTTTTTTAGCCTGCTTAATTAACTCTGCAGCTGCATCTAAATCGCTTATCTGAGGTTGTAACTCATCAGCAACGCTTTGAAGCGGTGTTCTGTATTCTAATGCCGCAAGTTGGATGTCTTTTGGGATATCAACTAATACAGGACCAGGACGTCCTTCTGCAGCGATTTCGAATGCCCGATATAAAGTCGGGATTAACTCGTTGATGTCGGTGACCATAAAGCTATGTTTGGTACATGACAACGACATACCTAATACATCGATTTCTTGAAATGCGTCAGTTCCAATAACACTAGTAGACACTTGACCGGTTATGGCAACTAATGGCACTGAGTCAAGTAAAGCATCGGCAAGTGAAGTGATGAGATTCGTGGCCCCTGGACCTGAGGTGGCAAAGCACACTCCGGTTTTACCACTGGCGCGGGCATACCCTACAGCAGCAAACGCAGCACCTTGTTCGTGACGACTAAGCAAGTGTTCTACCGGACCGCCATAAAGGGCATCGTAGATTGGCATAATCGCTCCACCAGGATAACCAAATACGGTTGTCACACCATGTGCTGCTAGTACTTTGATTACTGCATCCGCGCCGCGCATTTTCTGTCCTGCTTCCATATGTTGCTCTCTACTTCGTCAATGGTTCTGCTGCTCTACTGTGTGGTTGTTTTTCTTTAAGCCTAAAACTAAAAAACCCCCGGTCCTTTCGGAGCGGGGGTTTTTGCAATCTGTTTGACTCTTAGGTCAGTCTAGTTGCCAAACGCCACCCCCGCTGTGACTTAATAATCACTACGGTAATAATTACGAGAATGAGCATGGCTGCATGGTTTAACATGTTTTAGACTGTATCCTAAGTTTCTAGTAAATAATTTGTTTAGTTATGTTCAAATAACGTTACGGTATTACTAACAAGTACCATAAAAGATTTACTTAGCACAACTAATAAATTGTCTTTATAAAAAAAATTCAGCTTCCCTGCCGAGACAATGCAAACAACAACAAAAACTTAACCTATGAGTTCAACGACATAATCAAGTCGAACTCACTCTAACTATTTGTTTTCCCCACGCCTCAATCAGGAGGATGAAGGCGTTTCGATTGATGCCTGTCCGACAACGGAGCTGTATTTCCAGCCAAAACTCTGAACAGGTACAACATCAGTTCAATTAAACACTTGGTAATTAGTGCTTAGTTCGCTTCCACAATGCCTTTCATGTCGGTCATGTAACCGCGTAATTCTGCGCCAATGAATTCAACATCGGTATGGCGAATTTGCTCATTCACTTCAATCAAACGTTTGTTATCAACACCATTTGATGAAACATCCAGCCCTGCACCTAAATATGCCGCTGGCATGGCATTCACATAATCACGTAACATTGGCACGGCAGCATGGTTGAACAAGTAACAACCGTATTCTGCCGTATCCGAAATCACTACGTTCATTTCGTATAAACGCTTGCGTGCAATAGTGTTCGCAATCAAAGGGGTTTCATGTAACGACTCATAGTAAGCAGACTCTTCAACAATACCTGCGGCAACCATGGTATCAAATGCCAGCTCAACACCGGCTTTGATCATCGCCACTAAGAAAATACCTTTATCGAAGTAGGTTTGCTCATCAATATGTTCAGATGACACTGGCGCATTTTCAAATGCGGTTTCGTTAGTTTCCGCTCTCCAACGCAGCAAGTTAGCGTCATCATTTGCCCAGTCTGCCATCATAGTGCGAGAAAACTCACCGCTAATAATGTCATCCATGTGTTTTTCGAATAATGGCTTAAGGATAACTTTTAACTCTTCAGCCATATCAAATGCTTTGATTTTTGCTGGGTTAGATAAGCGGTCCATCATGTTGGTAATGCCGCCGTGCTTAAGTGCTTCGGTAACCGTTTCCCAACCTTGTTGAATTAACTTGCCGGCATAACCAGGTTCAACACCGTCAGCGACCATTTTCTCGTAGCCTAAAATGGCACCCGTTTGCAACATGCCACATAAAATGGTCTGCTCGCCCATTAAGTCTGACTTAACTTCAGCCACAAACGAGGACATTAAAACACCGGCACGGTCGCCACCTGTTGCACTAGCATAAGCCTTAGCAATGGCTACACCGTCACCATTAGGATCATTTTCTGGATGTACAGCAATCAAGGTCGGCACGCCAAAACCACGCTTATATTCTTCACGAACTTCTGTCGCAGGACACTTAGGTGCAACCATAACAACAGTAATGTCTGGACGAACTTGCATGCCTTCTTCAACAATATTGAAACCATGTGAATAAGATAGCGTAGAACCTTGTTTCATTAATGGCATAACCGCATTAACAACATTGGTATGTTGCTTGTCTGGTGTTAGGTTTAACACTAAATCAGCTGCAGGAATAAGCTCTTCAAAGGTGCCGACTTTAAAACCATTATCGGTCGCTTTTTGCCATGAGGCACGCTTTTCAGCGATCGCTTGCGGACGCAAGGCAAAAGAAATGTTCAGCCCTGAGTCTCGCATGTTTAAACCTTGGTTAAGGCCTTGTGCGCCACAACCTAAAATAACGATATTCCAATCTTTAATATATTGGCAACCATCACTGAATTCAGTACGGTCCATAAAGCGGCATTGTGCTAGTTGAGCTAATTGTTGACGTAAATTCAGAGAGTTAAAATAGTTAGCCATCTGATACCACCTTTAAAATTTAATAATTTGGGACTCAACATCTTATAAGTCAGCGACCTTAAGCGTTGTGATTGAAATCACTATAGCGCATGCATATGATTGCTTAAAATGATATATTCGGGACGTCACGTTGCAATTAATGCAACATGGACTGATTAACCTCATACTCAACTGAATTTGTGCTTTAAGGTACTGTTATGGATATTCGCTCACTTAAATTGTATTTACACTTGTGCGATAGCCTGCATTTTGCCAAAACTGCAGAGCAATCTCATGTCAGTCCCTCGACGTTAAGCCGTGCTTTACAGCGTTTAGAAGAAGAAGTAGGCAGTAAATTGTTCGAGCGTGACAATCGCAGTGTCACTATTACCCATGCAGGCATTGAATTTAAAGGTTTTGCGGAGCAAACTTTAGCGCAATGGACCCAACTACGCAGTCGGATTGATCCCAATCAGCAGGTGTTACGCGGTAATCTTAATCTGTATTGTTCGGTGACCGCTGCTTACAGCCATTTACCGGCACTGTTAGATCGCTTTAGACGTGAACATCCCCATGTAGACATCAATCTCAACACCGGAGATCCGGCAAATGCAGTCGGCCAAATTCAAAAGAATCGTGCTGATATTGCCATTATTGCATTGCCAGAGGTGCTCCCCAGCAGTTTGCATTTTACCCCGATTGATAAAGTACCGATTTCTGTCATTGCACCCACAATACAATGCCAAGTTCAGCAATGGGTCAATCAAGCAAAAATTGACTGGGCTAAATTACCTTATATCGTACCGGACCATGGTCCCGGCAGAAAAAGAATCGATTTATGGTTTAAGCAGATGGGGATTAAACCCAATATTTATGCTCAAGTATCCGGTCAGGAAGCAATTGTCTCTATGGTCGCACTCGGTTGTGGTGTTGGTATTAGTCCAGAAGCGGTGATCCACAATAGTCCGGTGCGAGAGCGTATCCAAACCTTATTGTCACCGGTGCCGATTCCTCCTTTTGAATTAGGCTGTTGCTGCAAAGAAAAACGCACCAATGATCCAATCATTAGTGCGTTCTTAGACATCATTTAATCGTACCGAGGCGACTTAGACTTAAGCGGATAGACGACACTTAAGGTAGTGGTGGCATCTCAATATCTAAACGAGTAACCAGTAATTGGTCCACTTTATATGAATCAATATCGACTACCTCAAACTTGTAACCCGCGTAATTGACAAAATCAGTCCGTTTAGGGATTTTGCGCAACATATACATCATAAAACCAGCAATGGTTTCGTAATTTTGATTATGCGGAAAGGCTTCAATATTAAAAGCGCGCATCACATCAGTGATAGGCGTCACACCATCGACTAACCAAGAATTGCCATCACGAGCAACAATTTGCTCCTCACTTTCGTGTAATGACCACGCCCCCATCACGGCGCTTTGTAAGTCATTAGTGGTCACAATGCCGACGACTAAAGCATACTCGTTCATGACCACCGCAAAGTCAGAACGATTATTCTTAAAATATTCCATCGACTCAGACAAAGTCAACGTATCAGGAATGATCAGACAATTATGCACTAGGGTACTGCCTTTTAAGGTGATGTTCTCGCCGTTAATCACCCTAATGAGCAACTCTTTAGCATCAACAAAACCTTTGATCATGTCCAGTTGGCCGTCACAAACAATAAACTTATTATGTGGATTCTTAGCAATTTTTTGTTTGATGACTTCTTCACTATCTTGCAGTAAGAAATACACTAAACTTTCACGCGCCGTCATTGCAGAGGTCACCGATACCGACTGCATTTCAAACACGTTCTCCATCATTTGCTGCTCACCTTTATCCATTACACCAGCTTCAGTACCTGCGGTCATCATGGCGTAAATATCATCGTGAGTAACTTGATCATTTCGCGCTGTAGGCACTTGCAACAATTTAAAAATCGCATTGGCCAGGCCATTAAAAATCCACACGAAAGGTTTTAACACTTTAATACACAAAATAATCGGCATCACAAAAGTGACCGCGACTTGCTCAGGGATCACCATGGCAATCCGCTTCGGCATTAAATCAGCAAATAGAATGAATAAGGATGTAACTGTGATAAATGAACACACAAAACTCAGTTGTAAACCCCATTCGTTGCCTAATAAAGGTAACAATAGTTGTTCAAAATGAGGTCTAAAAGCAGACTCTCCAACGATACCGCCCATGATCGCCACCGCATTGAGGCCGATTTGGACAACGGTAAAAAAACTACCGGGATGAGCTTGAAGTTTCAGCACTTTGGCTGCACGTAAGTCGCCCTCATCAGCCATTAATTGCAGACGAATTTTACGCGACGCCGCAAGGGCAATTTCGGACATAGAAAAAAAACAACTAATGCCGATGAGGCACAAGATGATGACTAAATTATCAGAGAGGCTCATAGTTTACCTTTACCTGAATACTAGCCAAAATATCAGGAATGTATGGACATATCATTGTTACAAAATGGGTAAATGTAAAACCAAGCGATTGATTTAAATAAAAAATCAATAAAGCTAATGATTCAATACAAATAGAAATAACGACAGATGGAATATGATTATAGCGTTTCACAGCAAAAGGCCTATTGATTAACAAGCCTCTCGTACTATAAAGCCGCGGTATTCTACTCAACATCAGTGATTTAAACTAGCGTGCCAGCATAATTATATCTGAGTTATTTGGGCTTTATCACGCAAAAAAACACATCGCTGCTAGACTATAATCACGTGTTGATTTGTATATTATTCAAACAAAAGGAATTGTTAATGGCGATTGCCTGTGTATTTACCCGAGCGAGTTGCGGTGTAGAAGCGCCGAGAGTCACAGTTGAAGTCCATTTAAGTAATGGTTTACCAGCATTTAATCTGGTGGGATTGCCAGAAACGTCAGTTAAAGAAGCTAAAGAGCGGGTCAGAAGCGCGTTAATTAATGCAGGATTTGAGTTCCCGCAACGACGGATCACTGTCAACCTAGCGCCAGCAGATTTACCTAAGCAAGGCGGTCGCTATGATTTGCCTATTGCCGTTGGAATTCTCGCAGCATCAAATCAAGTCCCAGCCAAAGCATTACATCAATGTGAATTTGTCGGTGAACTGGCTCTTTCCGGTCAAATTCGCCCTTGCAGTGGCTTGTTACCTGCTATTATTGCCGCCCGTAACGATCAGCATCATTTCTTTATGCCTATCGAAAATCGCCATGAGGCAGAGCTCGTTGGCTATCATCACAGTTATTTTGTCGCCCACTTACAAAACTTAGCGGCATTTCTACACGGCCAAGCACAATTACCTTTACTCGATACTCTCCCCGAGTGGATTGAAGAAGAGCCGCAACTGCAATCATCACTTTGCATGAGCGATGTCATTGGTCAATATCAAGCCAAACAAGGATTAGAAATCGCAGCTGCCGGGGGACATAACATGCTATTCATAGGCCCCCCTGGCACAGGAAAAAGCATGTTAGCTAATCGAATTATCCCACTATTACCCAAACTCACCTACGATGAGGCCATTGAAGTGGCAGCCATTCACTCTGTCGCCGGATTACATATTAAACCACAAAGTTTCCTTAACCGCCCTTTTCGCTCGCCGCATCATACGTCATCATCGATTGCGCTTATTGGTGGTGGCAGTCATCCAAAACCTGGGGAAATATCGTTGGCTCACCGTGGTATATTATTTCTTGACGAAATAGCTGAGTTCCCTCGAAAAGTATTAGATTGCCTGCGAGAGCCACTAGAAACTGGTCAAGTTGAGATATCACGCGCAGCCGCTAAACTGACTTTTTTGAGTCGATTTCAACTCATCGCGGCAATGAACCCCAGCCCCTGTGGCGATACGGAACGTACTCGTTCTACCCCTGATCAAATTCAACGTTACTTATCACGTCTATCAGGACCTTTTTTAGATCGTTTCGATTTAACCGTTGATGTACCCAAACTGCCAGCTGGCACCTTAACCCAACAACATCAACCCAGTGAGTCCAGCGTTGAAATCGCTAAACGGGTTAAACAAGCACGCGATCGACAACTCAACCGATCTGGGGTATTAAATAGTGAATTAAGCCCAAAACAACTCAAACAAGACGGCGGAATAACTCAAGCAGATTTGGCTTTTTTGGAGCAAAGTGTGGTGAGTTTAGGGTTGTCGGTTCGCAGTTTTCATCGTATTCAACGGGTATCTCGCACCATTGCCGACTTACAGCAATCACCAACCACCGAACGCAGTCATATTGCTCAAGCCCTTGGCTATAGGGCAATGGACCGATTGCTGGCAAAATTGAATCAGCAATAAGCGTAATTTAACCTATCGTATTGATTGAGCAAAACAGCGACTACGAGTAACATAGCACTCCGTTTAATAGGAGATACAAATGTCGCTGCTTTCGAAAATCAAAGGTTCAATCGCATTCTTATGTTATGTCATTAATACCATTTTTTGGACCATCCCGATCTTAGCATTTAGTTTTGTAAAATTGATCCCTATTGGTATTTGCCAAAAAATCTGCAGCTATATTCTTGATAATTGCGCCACTGCTTGGATTAGCGTCAATACCGTCATCGAAGCTATTTTTCATCCGATGCGTATTCGCGTTACAGGTGATCAATCATTTTCGGAACAAGAGTGGTATATGGTTATTGCTAACCATCAATCCTGGGTCGACATCCTCATTTTACAACGAGTATTTAATCGCAAGATCCCCTTTTTAAAGTTTTTCCTGAAACAAGAACTGATTTTTGTGCCCGTACTAGGCTTGGCTTGGTGGGCATTAGACTTTCCTTTTATGCGCCGTTATAGCACATCACAATTGCGCAAAAACCCTAAATTGAAAGGGAAAGACATTGAAATCACACGTAAAGCATGTGAAAAATTTAAAACTAAGCCTGTGAGTATAATGAACTTTGTTGAAGGTACGCGTTTTACTGCAGCTAAACACGATAAACAAGCATCACCTTTTCAACATCTTTTAAAACCTAAAGCTGGTGGTATGGCGTTTGCTCTCTCAGCCATGGGTGAACACATTAACAAGCTGGTTAATGTCACTATATATTACCCTGATACGGTACCCACATATTGGCAATATATCAGTGGCGGGTTGTCTGAGGTAAGAGTCGACATCAAAATCACTGATATTCCTCAGAAGATGCGAGGTGATTACCTAAAAGATCGTGAGTTTAAAATTGAATTTCAAGAGCAGCTCAATCAGCTTTGGCTTAAAAAAGATTTACAGTTACAGGAATTTTCTTCGCAAGCAAAGCAAGAGGTATAACAAGGAATGCTGTCTTTTCTACCAGGTCCGATACTGTTTATTATTAGTCTGTCACTATTGATCATCAATACCGCAATATGGAGCACCTTATTGACCATTGGTGGGGTGGTAAAATTATTACTGCCTTTCTTGCCCGTTCGTCGTCTATTAACGCGAATAATGAACCGATTCATGTGGGCGTGGGCAACATGCAATGGTGGTATTTTATATTTAATCTCAAATATAGAATGGGACGTCGAAGGTTTAGATAAACTTGACCCTAATGGCTGGTATTTATTGATCAGTAATCATGTTAGTGGTTTCGATATAGCAGCCCAAACATACTTATTGCGTAACCACATTCCAATGTTGAAATTCTTTTTAAAAAAAGAACTCATCTATGTGCCCATTATGGGTCTAGGTTGCTGGGCACTCGATATGCCATTTATGGATCGCACCAGTGCTGCCAAACTGAAAAAAAATCCCAAATTAAAAGGCAAAGATCTGCAAACAACCCGCAAAGCTTGTGAACGATTTAAGCACATGCCGACATCCATTATTAATTATGTCGAAGGGAGTCGGTTTACCGAAGAAAAACGCCTGCGTCAAAACTCACCTTATCGCCATTTGTTACGCCCTAAAGCAAGCGGTATCGCTTTTACACTTTCAGCAATGGGCGAACAATTTACCGGACTGCTCAATATCACTTTAGTGTATCCAGAAACGTCAGAAAAAGTATTAGCCAATGTCATGCATGGGCGCACTAAAAAAGTGGTTATGCGTGTTGAAACGCTACCCGTGCCTAAAGTGGATTCAGAAATTTACTTTTCAAGCCCTGAAAACCGTGTCGAATTTCAGCGCTGGTTAAATCAGCTCTGGTTAGATAAAGACCAGCAAATTGATGACATAATAAAAGTTTACCAACAGTAATAAGGGTATTGGATAGGT
Organism: Shewanella vesiculosa; assembly: GCF_009994065.1. Lineage (NCBI taxonomy): Bacteria > Pseudomonadati > Pseudomonadota > Gammaproteobacteria > Alteromonadales > Shewanellaceae > Shewanella > Shewanella vesiculosa. The sequence continues at coordinate 156,565 of NZ_JAACSD010000009.1, read as the reverse complement.
TTAATTGTCAGAAAGTCGACAAATGACGATTTTCTGTTGCGTTGAGCATGTAAAACTGTCAGTTTTAGAAATAAAATAGTTTTCAGATAACTCAATTGATAAAATTAGTTAACAACTGAATCTGCAAAGCTTAAATTAGCATATCATTGTTAACATAATTAAAAATTTTCGCAGCCTTCCAATGAAATGTTTATAGGTGAAATTTGAATTTTCGTGCCTTAACGCTTGCAACACACTGGCTAATTTTGGTCATTACATTGAGTTTCTCAGTGTCTGTTGCAGCGCAAAAAAATGCTCCTTATGACAGCCTAACTGAAGTAAAATTTGAGCACTTTGATACCAAGGATGGCCTAAATCAAAACTCTATTACTCGCCTTTTCATGGACAGTGCGGGAATGCTATGGATAGGTACTCAAGACGGTCTGCACAGTTATAATGGTGTAGACTTTAGCTTGTATTTGAAACAACAAAAAAGCACTAACTCTATTTCAGGCAATTTTATCACTGATATTTTGCAGTCACCTGACGGCGATTTATGGGTCGGTACTCTCAATAATGGTCTCAATAGGTTAAATTTAACCACAGGCAAATTTACTCAGTTTAAAAAAGCTCAAGGCTTGCTAGATCTTCAGGTGACCAAACTTGATGTTATCGGTGATACCCTTTGGATCGGCACACGTTCAGGTCTTTACATTCTCTCGCTAAAAACAGAAAAAATAACCTCCGTTAGCCTAGGCAATAACATTGCACCTGAAATTACCAGTATCGCTAACATCGACAATAAGTACATTGTTGTCGGTACTCAAGCGCATGGCATATTTGCCATCGACAGTAACACTATCATTCGACTTGATATTCCGGTCAATATGACAGTAAATCAAATTAAATCGAGCTCAATCTATTCAGTTTGGTTAGCGATTAATAATCAAATTTGGCGCTACAATCTTGATACCCATGAAAAAGAACTCATTTGGACAAATGAAAATAGTTACGGATACAACCGTAATATTGCAGACTTTGTGGTGATTAATGCCAATCAGATTTTTGCTATCGGCAATAACAATGGCCTTTTTCAGCTGGATTTTTTTGATGAACAATGGCATAGCAGGCATTACAAGTATAATCCGCAAACCCTCAATACCATCAGTGCTAATAATCTGCAAAACCTAATGCTTGATCCAAATGGCACCTTATGGATTGGCACAGGTTATTCAGGAATTGATAAACTCTCTCTTACCAATCAATACTTTAGCCATCTCTACGATTACCAAACTGATACCCCAGGCATGGCAAACATGATCCGGGCTATTTTTCGCGATAAGCAGCAACGCCTGTGGGTTGGTACTGATGGTGCAGGGCTTAAATATTTAGCTCCTAATGACCATCAATATCACTATATTAATGAATTATTTGCTAAAACATTAGCAATACCAGCAGAAGAGTTATCGTTTGTAGTACACGACATAGTGCAAGATAACCAAGGTTTACTGTGGTTTGCCACCAATATAGGACTGTTTACTCTCGATAACAACAACACCCTCAAACAAGTAAAACCTGCAAATGAGCAATTTAGTACCGATACCAAGTTTCGCAGTTTAACCATTGATGACAAAGGCCGTTTATGGATAGCAAGTTCACAGGGGTTGTATTTCATCTCTGAATATAGTCACACTATGATGGCTTATAACTTTGGCTTTCAAGATGACTTTTCACCCTATAAATACCAGATTATTAAGCTCTATTTTAGCCAAGGTTATTTATGGCTAGGCACCATGGGCGGTATCGTTAGGCTCTCTGCTGAAGCGCAACAATTAGTGTTGTTAAACCACGACCCAGAAAATCCTTACAGCATTAGTGATAACCGTGTTAGAGACTTTTTACTGGCCGATAACGGTGATTTTTGGATAGCAACCCATGGTGGTATAGACAAGCTAACGATTGAATACGGTACATTTAAATTTGAACGGATGGACGTTAACGCGGATAACAGTAGCAATACGGTTTATGCCATTTTAGAAGATGACGCTCACGATTTGTGGCTCAGCACTAACTCAGGAATTTCACGATTTACTCCAAGTACTCAGAGCTTTATTTCCTATAATAAATTCGAAGGTCTACAAGCTAACGAGTTTAATGGTACTGCCAAATTTAAAGAGGCGAATGGCGCCTTATGGTTTGGCGGTATTAGAGGGCTTAATCAGTTTAACCCCAGCACGATTCCCACTCAGAGAGCGGAGAATAAACTGGCGCTAACGAAATACACCGTAGGTGAAAACCAGCATCCTATTCTCGACTTAAGCCATGCACCTCACATTGTCATGCCTTATGAACAACAACTGATCAGTTTTGAAATCGGCTCACTCAATTTTAATTACCCTGGATTAAACCGTTTTAGTTACTTTTTAGACGGCTATGATAGTGATTGGCATGAGTTATCTAACGGCAATGACATCACTTATACGAACTTGCCGCCGGGTGAGTACACCTTAATGGTTCGCCATGCTCTGGGAACCAATAGATACAGTCAATATACACTAAATGTAAATGTATCCGTCATCCCGCCTATTTACATGACCAAGATGGCCTATGCACTTTATGCCACATTCGGGTTATTTATTATTATTTGGATTTTTTCGACTAGAAAGAAAAAACGAGCTAAACAACGCGAGTTTGACAGCAGTATCCGCGCATCTGAAGAGCGTCTCAAATTAGCGCTTTGGGCTTCTGGCGACGGTATGTGGGATTGGAATATTAAGGACGATAAAGTTTATCGCACTAATATGATTGAGCCGATGAATTTATCATTAACAGATCAACTATTGATTAAAAATATTGATCCAGAAGATAAGCCTCGAGTTCAACAACTGCTTAACGAACATCTCAATGGCGACAGTGAGTTTTTTGAAGCTGAGTACCGTGTTGAAACCAAACCCGGAGAATGGGCTTGGGTACTAGACCGGGGCCAAATCGTTGAACGTGATCACAATAATATTCCCATACGGATGGCGGGAACACATAAAGATATTACGAGTCGTAAAATTACCGAAAATGAACTTAAACTGTCATCACAAGTATTATTCAGTATGAACGAAGCCGTTGTCGTCGGCGAGTTGGATTACCAAATCCGTTCAATCAACCCTGCGTTTAGCCGTATAACTGGCTTTAAACACCGTGATGTTGTTGGCAAGCACTTCTTATTTTTGACCATGGGTAAGCAGTCTCGAGAATTTTATAATGCTGTTGAAACCCAGCTACTAAGACACAAACATTGGGCTGGTGAAATTCATATTCGAACTCGCGATCGACGCGGTATTCTTGCATGGTTAGAGATCAACCAAGTCATAGATAATAAAGGTGAAACCAGTCACTTTGTTGCAGTATTTACTGATATTACCGCACGTAAAAAAGCTGAAGAAGATTTACGTGTATTGGCTAACTTTGATCCACTGACCGGACTGCCTAACCGCACTCTGTTTCAAGACCGACTAAATCAAGCAGTAACCAAAGCCCATCGCGCCAATAGTATCGTGGCATTATTATTTTTAGATCTCGATCGATTTAAACATATTAACGACTCAATGGGCCACCATATTGGTGATTTGCTGCTTAAAGCCGTCGCCCATCGTCTACAAAATGCTGTACGAGATGGCGACACGGTTGCTCGTTTGGGCGGAGATGAATTTACCATTATTTTAGAAGGCGTGGCTAAAACTAAAGCGGCCACTATTATTGCGGAAAAAGTGTTACATGCATTTCAAACCCCATTCTTACTAGACGATAAAGTACTGACGATCTCACCGTCAATTGGTATCAGTTTGTATCCTGAAGATGCTAAAGATACTACATCGTTGATTAAGTACGCCGATACAGCCATGTATCATGCTAAATCATTGGGGCGAAACAATTTCCAATTCTATACTGAACAGTTAAACCAATATGCAACCCGCTATGTTCAATTAGAAGCAGGGCTAAAAAAAGCGATTCAAGACAACGAATTATATTTGGTTTATCAACCTAAATATGATGTTAAAACTGAAAAGATTATCGGCGTTGAAGCCTTAATGCGTTGGGAGAGTCCAGAGCTAGGGCTTATTTCGCCAGTTGAGTTTATCCCGCTGGCAGAAGAAACGGGCATCATTAACCAGATTGGTCACTGGGCGATTAACCAAGCCTGTAGTCAATTGGCACAATGGCATGCGCTTGGTTTTGAGCATATATCTGTCGCGGTAAACCTTTCGGCTAGACAGTTAAAAGCCGATATAATTTCTATCATAGAGGTCGCATTAGCCGTCTCTGGATTACCAGCAAGCGCCCTAGAGCTCGAATTAACAGAATCAATGATCATGGGCAATCCTCAAGATTCTGTAGCGATATTGGCGCAATTAAAGGCACTAGGGTTAACTATTGCTGTTGATGATTTCGGTACTGGTTACTCTAGCTTAAGCTATTTAAAGCGCTTCCCTATTGATACCTTAAAAATTGATAAAGAATTTGTGCGTGATATCACTGAAGACCCTGATGATGCCGCCATCACTAGCGCGATTATTACTTTAGCCCACAGTTTAGATCTTAACGTTGTTGCTGAAGGTGTAGAAACCCAAGCACAATTAAATTTCTTACGTGAAGGCGGTTGTGATCAAGTTCAAGGCTTCTTACTCAGTAAACCCTTAAGTGCCGATGACTGCATGACTTTATTAACATACGACAAAACTGACACTCGTCATTTTTAAGATAAAATAAAAGCTCCCAAGGGAGCTTTTATTATTATAAACATAATAAGCTAAACTATGGAGCAACGCGCTCAATACGCTTTACCCAGCCTGCTGGTGCAGGAATATGGCCTTTTTGTAACTCAGTAAATACTTTATAGATACGTTTGATATTAGGCCCAACATTACCATCACCGACTGTGATAATGCGTCCATCCTCAAAAATATATGAACTAACAGGTGATACTACTGCAGCGGTACCAAAACCGCCCGCTTCAATAATTTCGCCAGACTCAATATCAGCAACAAACTTATCTAACATTACAGTTTCTTGCCTCACTTCACATCCAAGTAAATCGCCCAACTCAAGAATTGATTGCGAGGTGATTGACTTTAAAATCGTATCGGTAAATGTCGGAATAATCACCGTACCGTCTTTTAAAATATGAAAATGATTCATTGCGCCAACTTCTTCAATTTGAGTGTTGGTTGAATCTAGATACAGCACTTGCGCAGCACCATATTCAGCTGCCGCTTTTCCTGCACGTAAAGAAGCGGCATAGTTACCCGAAGCCTTTGACGCTCCCGTACCACCAGAAACAGCACGGTGAAACTTAGTCGTAATTAATAAGCGAATACCATTATTAACCCCAGAAGCATAATAAGCACCAGATGGGCTTAACATGACGCAAAAAGTGTATTGCTGGCTTGGGCTAACAGACAAGCGATCTTCAGTGGCAAAAATGAAAGGTCGAATGTATAAACAGGCACCATCTTGCTGCGGGAACCACAAACGATCAACATCAATAAGGGCATTAATCGCCTTTACTTGCATCGCTTCATCGATATTTGGAATACACACAATATCGGCAGAACGATTCATACGCTCAGCATTTTTATTTAAACGGAAAGTATAAATCTCACCGTCTTCATGCATAAATGCTTTTGCACCTTCAAAAATCGATTGGCCATAATGCAATGTCATTGCACCTGGCGCCATTTCAAAAGGACCATAAGGCACTATGCGCGGATCGCACCATTGACCATCACGGTAATCCATTAAAAACATGTGATCAGTACGAAGTCGACCAAAACCAACATCACCTTCTGGTTTAAAGGGTTCTGTGCGGCGCTCTGACGCTGATTTTAAATTATATTTTATGTCCATTGCATACCACCTTAAAAACTGAGCTTGCAGACTATGGAGGCTAGAGATTAATGTCAAGTCGCAGCCATATATCCTAAATCAAAATACGTCAATTGAACGTAACAAGCATCAATATATTTATTCAAATTGCAACAGACAAACTGTCAGTGCATGTCTGATTTTCATCGCGCGCTTATTAATCAAAGTGAATCCATTAAGGCTAATCACTGACTTAAGGCAATAACTCGTTTACCACAGCGGCAATCACTGATATTTCAACTAAGTATTCCGGCTCCGCAATCGCAGCTTGCACACATGCTCTTGCAGGAGCATGGCCCACTGGCAACCAACTATCCCATACTAGGTTCATAGCATCGTAATCTGTCATGTCTTTGAGGTAAATAGTCGCGGATAAAATATGATCGCGTCGGCTACCAGCTTGTGCCAGTAAACGATCAACCTGTTCAAGCATGCTCGCCGTTTGAGTATTAATGTCTGCGTACTTATCATTTGCAACTTGGCCACACAGGTAAACAGTATCATTATGGATCACAATACTGCTCATTCGCTCACTGACATCGTGTCGAGTAATTATCATAACTAAGTCTTTTATTACCATAGAGGGCAGATGAAAATAGCGCGATCTCAGATAAAGTACAATATAGTACGATTTATTGAATATATTTTAGCCACTTAGTTTTAAAGGCTATTCCTATAGGCCTTGTCACTGCTAGAATCGGGATTCCATCCAGAAACGTATAGGACTCCCCATGAGCCTTGAATTATTGTCCCAACTGGAAAACAAAATCCAGGCAACTCTCGAAAATATTGAGCTACTAAAAATGGAGCTTGATGAAGAGAAGCAAAAGAATGAAGCATTAGTATTACAGCAGCAAGAATTGACACAAAAAAACCAACAATTGCAGCAGGACCTAAACTCTTGGAGTGATAAGGTCAACGGCCTTGTTGGTTTATTGAATAACGAAATCTAAATGGATTGATACTGCTTTGATTGTGTTTCAATCAAGGCATTTAGTTCGCTGATAGCCTGCTTAACTTTTGGCAGGCTTTTTTTCGTCTGTAAAAAGCGGCCCTTATCAAACTCAAGTAACCCTAAGTCTTTTACCCAGATAACACCACTCAAAAAAATCCTCGCATGCTTAACAATCAATTTAGGTGCATACACAGGGAACCTTCTCATACGATTTCCTCCAACAAGATAACATATGTAAATTGCGATGAAATAACGACAATAAGTTATGTATAACTCGACAGATAGAAGTCTAAAGCGTCGATAAAACCACTTAACACGACTATTCACTTTTTGTTTAGTTTTCTAGTTGAGCCACTACAAGGTTAATGTCAAAAGATTAGACCACGCGCCTGCGGAAGAGTTTCATCAATACGCTATTTTTTATCAGGTTGATCAATCCAAAAACAAAACGACACTTTAATGCCGCTTGCCAATATTTTGACGCCATGTTAGGATCTTTAATGTTACTCAGGGTAAAAAAGAGTTATTTAACTCATCTCCGTATCGTCTTTTATAGACATACGGTTTTTTTTTGCCTGACACTTTTTACTTACAGTCTTTTGATTAACGTTTTTGCCGTAACGTAATATCCGCTCCCCCACCACAATACACTCCCTATAAATAATGCGACCAAGCTCTTTTACAGGCGAATAAGTGACGACTGGCCCTTGCCAGCATTTAAATCACAAATATTCAGGCAACAAAAAAGGAGCCTAAGCTCCTTTTAAAATATCAGCAGTTAACACTACTTTTTATTCATAGACGTTAAGTAATATGCAATATCAATTAACTCGTCATAAGATTTAATTGAGCTTGTTTCAACACGATATTTACCATTAACAACCAATGAAGGCACACCTGAAATTTTCGCATTTTCAGTATCACGCTTCATTTTAGACATCTTGGCATTCACCATAAATGATTTTGCTGCGGCATCATAAGCTTTACCATCTATGCCATTAGCAATAAATATCGCTCTGATATCATCAGGACGGGTGAACTGCTGGCGTTTTTCATGGATAGCGCTAAACAAAGCTGCTTCCATTTTTTTCTCAACATTAAGCTGCTGCGCAACTGCAAATGCACGAGACATTTCAACACCCATTTCACGACCAATAAACTCAACATGTTCCTGATTAAAGCTTACGCCTTCAGGTAAAGTCGCTTCTATTTTAGGCACCACAGTTTTAGAAAAATTAAAACAATGTGGGCAGTAAAAGGAGAAAAACTCAGTAATTTCTGGCTTGGCAGTTTCAGGGCCATCACTAATCACAGTGTAATGAACACCTTCTTTATAATCGGCAGCCATCGCAGCCATCGGCGCTAGCAAGAGTGCAGCAGCCATCAGTAATGCTTTTTTCATTTTACTTCCTTCTAATAGGCAAAATATAAATACGCTGGCTCTATCATAGTCTAGCGTTAGCCTGTAACTCAATTGCTAGCTAATTGTATTTGTAACTAAATACGATTAGGTAGTGATTATGAAATATTGTTAATTAAAACTGGGTAAACTCAGCGGAGGTTCATTGAGCGTAGATAACTGCTCTTTAAACGCTAGCGTTTGTTGTTCCCAGTACTTTATATCACCAAACCATGGAAAATTCATTGGAAATGCTGGGTCTTGCCAGCGTTTGGCTAACCACGCATTATAATGCACCATCCTGAAAGCCCTTAACGGCTCAATCAGAGCCAGCTGTTTAGCATCAAAATCACAAAACTCTTGATAGCCTTCTAATAAAATATCAAGCTGCAACAACTGTTGATGGCGATCACCAGTTAACATCATCCACAAATCTTGTATTGCTGGGCCTTGCCTGGCATCGTCTAAGTCAACAAATCCGGGGCCGTCTGGGGTCCATAAAATATTACTAGGGTGCAAGTCTCCGTGCAGGCGTATAGGCGTAAAACGATGTTGCTGCCATATCTGCTTGGCTTTATCTAAGACCTGCTCAACTACGGTAAAAAAAGCTGTTTGCATCGCGCTTGAAACCATATCACTTTCACGTAAATAGCGATAAGACTCATCTCCCAAAATCTCCGGCGTTAGCGATTCACGGTACTTAAAAGGTTGTGTTGCACCATACTGATGAATTCGCCCAATAAAACGGCCCACCGATTCGAGTTGATCTAAATTATCAACTTCAAATGCCCGACCACCAATAGAGGGGAATAGTCCAAAACGATAACCTTGATACTCAAATAAGGTTTTACCCTCGATAACCACAGGAACAGCAATAGGAATATCTTCGGCCGCTAAAGCCAAGGCGTAATCATGTTCTTCTTGAATTTGCTCATTACTCCAACGATGTGGTCGATAGAACTTGACCACATAGCGCCTCCCTTGGTCACAACGGAACTGATACACTCTATTTTCGTAACTGTTTAGCGCTAATAATCCCGTCTCAGGGAAGATACCAATGCTTTCAATGGCATCAAGAATGAGATCGGGTCTCAGTGCCTGAAAATGAAATTCTGCGCCCGTACGGTTATCCATGTATGCCTTCTTTAGTCGTTTGAATATGTGGAGCAAGTAGCGTTAACAAAAACGCTAGTACGTCTAATTCTGCAGCGCTATCGGTAGATATCCAACAAATATCACCATAAAACTCATAATGTAACCATAGAGGACTGCCTTCAAAGTTCAGCAACCATTGGTGGCGATCTGCGCCCCATTGGCGCTCACGGATTTCGCAATCAAGTGCCGCCGCCAGCGGTTCTGCAAATCGTTCAAACTGCTCAAAATCCACCTCAGCTTTAATAATAAGACTTAATGCTGCGGGATCTAATTGGGCTGACAATAATTTCATAAATTAACTCGACTAAAATAATTCAATTAACTGCTGCAAGACATAATTAGGCCTTGTCCCCATTCTGGTGGGCGTTTAGCAAAATCTTCCATCTCGGGCTGTTCGTCAAAAGGACGACTTAACAATTGTTGGAGTTGTAATAACTTACTGTTATCGCCACTTTCTTCTATATCAATAATGGCCTCTTGCGCGAGGTAATTACGCAAAATGTATTTCGGGTTAACACTATTGCGATCACCTTGCCACGCATTGACATCTGCCACTTCACCCACTCGCTTTTGATAAGCTTGATACCAAGTATCAAAGCCTGCAAGATCGACCATATCATCACGTAAAGTACAATAAGAGCTACTCGGGTCAATTTGACCCACACGACGTAAACTATTGGTGTAATCAAGTTGATTCGCTTCCAGTAAAACAGTTAACTGCCCCACGAGCTGTAAATCTTGCTGATCCAGCTCAGCTTGAGCCGCCTGAGTGCATGTATTTGAGTTAATGCTCGCTTGAGGCAGCCCTAATTTGGCGCGCATTAGGCTTAAATACTGGTTAACTAATTCAGTTTGATAAGTATTTAATGCCGCAATTAAATCATCAGCATCAATAATGGGCGAGAGTGCTTGGGCTAAACGTTTAAGGTTCCATAGACCTACTCCGGGCTGCTGGCCAAATGCATAACGGCCCTCGTGATCAGAGTGGTTACAGATAAAGTTTTCTTTAAAAGTATCTAAAAATGCAAAGGGGCCAAAGTCAAAGGTGTCACCGAGTATCGACATATTGTCGGTATTCATTACCCCGTGAGCAAAACCAATGGACTGCCAATGGGCAATCATTTTTGCAGTAGATTGCACCACCTCATAAAACCACTGCTTATAACCCGCAGCATCGGCGGATAAGTGGGTAAAGTGCTGCTGAATCGTAAAATTCACTAATTGAGTCAACTTACCAGCATCACCGCTTTCGCTGTGAAAAAAATATTCAAAATGACCAAAACGAATATGACTTTTAGCCAGGCGTACCGTAATAGCTGCTGTTTCTTGGCTTTCACGCCATACAGGTAAGTCGGAACCGATAACGGCTAATGCGCGGCTTGTGGGCACATTAAGCGCCGCAAGCGCTTCTGATACTAAAAACTCGCGCACCGCAGAGCGCATTACTGCCCGGCCATCACCTTGGCGAGAGTAAGGTGTTGGGCCGCCACCTTTTAACGCGACATCCCAAGCACCATTAGGGCCAATAGCTTCACCTAATATAATTGAGCGACCATCGCCTAATCTGGGAGTGTAACCGCCAAATTGATGACCACTATACACTTGCGCATAATAACTGGCGCCAGGCGCGGCATAGTTAGCCGATAACTGCATCAACAATTCATTATTAGGTTTTTGTAATCCAATCAGTTTCGCGGCGTCATCACTCCAACCAAGCCAATGAGGATTGCTGATGGGTAGCGGATAAACTTGTGAATAAAAGCCGTCTAATTGTTCAAAAAAATCTTGCTTAAAGTGCATCATATGCAGCACCAACAACCTGACTTTTACATTGTAATTGCTGTTGTTCATTTACCTGACACTGTTCACCACAAGCAAAAGCTTTCTCTGCTGGCAATGATGATGCCTGTAAGCGTAACATTCCTGCACCTTTAGCTTGGCATTGTTCTAATGAATCGTAATAACCAGAAATATGCTCTTGCAGGACAATTTGCGTCGGCACAGGCGTGTGTTCAGCCACATAAAATAAGGTCCATTCTGGAGTACGCATACACCCGCCAAGTAAGACAAGCGTGGCAGTTATCAGCAATATTGTAGTCAATGTACGGGTCATTAATATCATTTTAAACCTTAAAATCATTGGATCTGAAGCAACAAAAAAGCGAACCAAGGTCCGCTTTCCTTTTGAATATCATACCTGATATCCATGCAACAGTGTTGATTAGCCTATTAGCTCGCTTTAGCTTTAGCTTTTTCGATGCGTTTTATTCGCCCTTCAAACCCAGTGACAGTTCCATCAGTTAACTGGTATTCAAGTGCTTGCTGGCACACCTTAAGCGCTTCATCAAATTGACCAACATCATTTAACAAGGTTGATAACTGCATAAACGCTGGCGCTTTGATATCGTCAGTATTTTTTTGAGCCACATGTTGCTGATGCAGTGAGCGATAGAGCTCTAAATAGGTTAGCTGCAATGCTGCGCCATATTGGCAATAATCAGCTTGCTTACGCATTTTATAACAATGGTTAATCACACTGACTAAACCATCATGCTGGCCTTGAAGATCTGTGGCATTGTTGGCTACTTCAACCTGTTGTTGCAAACTCTCACTAGCCCAATCGCCTTTAGCGGGCTCCAAACTCAATCCTCCAGCTTGGAGAGTCGACACTGCAGTCGCAGATGTATCCGCTGATCCAGTTTCATCATGAGTCAAGGTATCTGTAGTTTCAGAATCATTTGGCTCAGCATCTGGCTTGGTCGTGAGTTTTACGTTTGGAGTATCGACAGGAGAAGCGTTAACTGATGGACTATTAGCATGACTCAAGGTATCTGTAGTTTCAGAATCATTTAGTTCAGCATCTGGCTTGGTCGTGAGTTCTGCTTGTTGAGTATCGACAGGAGAAGCGTTAACTGATGGACTCTTAGCATGACTCAAGGTATCTGTAGTTTCAGAATCATTTAGCTCAGCATCTGGCTCAGTCGTGAGTTCTGCTTGTTGAGTATCGACAGGCGAAGTATTAGCGGTTGTACTTGGTTCATCGACCAATGTAGCCGATGTGCTCTGAGGGGCATTAATTACAGAATCGCCTAAAACGACATCAGCTGCCGGTTTATCTAATTCCTTATGCTCTGCATCCGCCGTATCGGTAGCGGCTGGCGATGACGGTTGAGCAACTTCAGATGATGACGAATGCTCAGTGGCATTGCTATCGGTTTTATCAAGTTCTTGTTTTGCCACTGCTTGAGTGCGTCTGTATAGGTACAGAGCAATTGCAACCAATACGAGCATTAAAATGATCTTCATTAGGCTTCCACCTTGCTGATTAAGTGCCATAACACACTATTTGTTCTCACTCACAACGACATTTATTGTGAGGTAATGTAAAGGGTTAATGATAGCGCGCTGTTTTTTTAAGCATCTACCATTATTATTTCAATGTACACTATAAAAGCGACAATTTATCTATTTTAATCTGTAAAAAGGCATACATAGCCGATCATTTGAGCACTGGTCCAATCTTTTTTGCGATCTTAGCCTCATATAAAGTTAATTTTGGGCCGAATATCAAAGTTAACTACACTCAGTTTGTTAGCTGTTATCATCGAGCTTACACTGCAAATATCAGACTATTTTACTAAGGTATTAAATCAAGGATAACCTTATGGCTGAAGCAGAATTATTGAGTGACCAATTACTCTATGAGTTTCGCACTATGCAAGCTATGGTGGAAATCTACTGTAAAGTGCACCACCCACTCAAACCAGCCAAAGATGTGTGCCTACAATGTAGTGAGTTTCTAAGCTATGCCAACACTCGTTTAGATCGTTGCCCCTACGGCCAACAAAAACCAACGTGTAATAAATGCCCAGTACACTGCTACAAGCCCCAAATGAAACAAAGAGCCCGCGAAATTATGATGTTTGCTGGGCCAAGAATGTTATTACCACATCCCATTATGGCGATTAAGCATTTACTTGCTGAGCGTAAACCTGCACCAGGTTTACCACCAGAAAAAGCCTCAAACAGACATTTTCGAAAAGTTAAGCAAGGTTAACAATCGTAAACTACTTGCTTTGCAGAAAGTAGGTTAGTATTCACTGTCGTCCAAGAGAGTGAAAATGAACCAATTTAACGATTTATTTATTCAAACATACTGGTGGCTTTCCTTACTCGGAGGCATTCATTGCCTTGGAGTGGGCGTGTATGTTCATTATATTTATCAAAGCAGCACTCGCAGCCATAGCCTACTCGCCGGAATATTTTTACTCATCGGTTGTTATTTTTTAACCGGGTTGCTAACACAAGAAACAGCTCCAATACCAATCCATTTGGCCCTAACGTTATTCATTCCAATCTATTTTTTACTCATGCCCATGCTGTATTTATATTGTAAAAGCAGCTTAACCGAACAAGACTACCAACCACTGATCATTAAACATTTTGGCGGGGCTATTCTTGCTGCCTTAGTCACCAGTTCAGCCATCTTGTTTCATATTCGTATCGCCCCTAAAAACTTACAAAACACTATTACATCACTCGCTGAGTTAAACACGATTAACCTACTAGCAGTCATTTTACCCCTATTATTAATGCTGCAAACCATGGGTTATTCTTGGGCGATTTATTGCTTGTTATCACGCTATCGACCACAATATTTAGCCAGTAGGCAACCTAACTTACAAGTTATTCGTTTTCGCTGGTTAAGCGTATTAACCATAGGTATTTTGATTAATTGGGTGCTGCGAATTGTATTGGTATACTTACCATTTTACTTAGGTGATTCAGTATCCTTGTTAATTCAAGCAGTAACTCAATTAAGCCTTCTATTCACAGTCTATGTGTTTGCCTTGTATGGTATCCATCAAGTCACACGATCAGCCTATTTGCGCGGTGCACTCAACGCCAGCAGCAAAGATGATACGTCACAGTCGCAACTTAAAGCTCATTCGCTACTAGACGATGAAGAAATCACCTATTTACAGCAGTTAATGACCAATAAAGATGGACGCGATACCAGTCAATACACGACTAAAAATAGCAGTGATAAAAAAGACTAACAGCGCATGTCTCACGTTAACATTATGCTTAAGAGCGTATTGCGAGTAGCAGAATATAAATGTTAATTAACGCACGCTATGTAAGGGTTATGCTACTCTAAGGCCAGTTTTATCATGACAATATAGTCACCGAGGTTATTTATGAAACGTTCAATTAGCTTAGTGTTTTCTAGTTTTCTTGTGTTATTAAGCTTCGCGTTTTCAGCTCCTAGTTTTGCTGACGAAGCAGCTTATAACGATGCAACTACCAATTTTAAAAAAGCCAATGAAAGCCGACATTTATTTGATTCAGCTTATGGTTATGCAATCTTCCCCAGTGTCGCCAAAGGGGGTATAGGTATTGGTGCTGCTTATGGTAACGGTCGAGTGTATCAGGCAGGCTCGTACATGGGTGATTCTACATTAACCCAACTATCAATCGGTTTTCAGCTAGGCGGACAGGCCTATAGCGAAATAATCTTCTTTAAAGATGCCAAAGCATACAATGATTTTACCAGCGGCAGTTTTGAGTTTAGCGCTCAAGCGTCAGCAGTAGCAATTAACCTTGGTGCTAATGCTCAAGTTGGCACCACAGGTAATTCTGCGGGTGCAGGACAAGCTGGCAGTAATCATGCTGCGACTGCAGCCTACATCAATGGCATGGCGATATTTACCGCCGCTAAAGGTGGATTAATGTTTGAAGCCGCCCTAGCCGGTCAGTCATTTACTTTTGATGGTAAGTAACCGCGACGAGTCTTAACACTCTTAAGCACATAACATTCAGGCTGCCATTGGCAGCCTGAATTATTTTGAATAAGTGGTTTTTAAGGTATGGCCTGTGGCCATAAATACAAAAGTACAAAAGTACAAACCTGGATCCCGGCTCACGAACATTACCGGGATGACGATTAAATTAGCCTGCGTAATAAGACAACCTACTAACTTACTCTGCTATGGGCGAAGCACCACAACGCTAGTGGCCGCAGGCCATGCAAAACCGATAAACCTACCAAAAACCTATTTATATCCCCCAAGGGGCTGGCGGTAATGCAACTGGTTGAGATAAATCAAACTCAACTTTAAAGTCGCGATTTTCCCTGGTTAACCGATAAGTAAAAGTATTGGCTTCAATCATCATTTGCCACTCGTTAGTAACCGATTGCGTTAAGCCATGTTGCTTAAAGTTGGCAATAGACTCATCGTCTACTGGAAACGTTTGCAAGTTGGCTGTGCCTGTATCACGGGTCTCTCCACCATACATAGTCACTTTGTCATCGCTGCCATCTTTATGGCGATGATCATGCTTTAAGCGCAATCCGGTATCGGTTTGAGTTATCACCCAAGTGCGAGAGTGATCATCACCAACATGAAATGGAATACGTAACTGGTGATCGGTGCATTCTCTTACATGCATAACTAATGGTTTGCCACTAAAGCCATCTCCTTCACTGCCACCAGCAGTGATCTTACCGGCAAAAGCTTTCCCACAAAGAGCGCTAATAGCTTCAAAAAATTGCTGTTGCTGTACCGAGTTTGCGGCATAAGCAGGATTAACCAACATAGTGCTACCACACAGTAATACCCCACTAAGGTATCCGCTCAGCCTAATTAACGTTGGCATAATGATTATTCCTTGTTTATCAAATAATTAGATTTTCAAACGATTAAATCGATAAAGAGTCATAGTGTAAAACACTTATGACTATTCGCTACAGTATTAGCGACAGTATTAGCCCACATTACCTTGTTATTGAATCTATTGCTGCTAGAAAAACAAAACCCGCAAATGTTAATGCGGGTTTTATGACAATAAGTTAACGTGTTAGCTTACTTAGCGTATTTAGACTTAGTCGCCCAAGTGGTCGCTTTAGCTGGACGCTTAGCGCCCTGGCTTTTGGGTGCTTGCCCATTTGCCGCTTGGCTCGAAGGCTTAGCTGGAGACTTTGGTTTCTTCCCTACTGGCTTAGCACTGCCTTTATCCGCTTTAGTGTTACCTTTACGGTCTTCAAACTGGTCGGCAGAAAAACGGGTCATCGCCTTTTGGCCGCCTTGTTCTTTCGCTTTAAGCGACGGCTTTTGGCCCCACTTCACTTTAGTTTGCTCGTTACGCGTTTCTGGTGGTACCAAATGATTTGGACCATTACCAATTAACGACTCTTTACCCATAGCCACTAACGCTTCACGGATCATCGGCCAGCCGACAGGGTCGTGGTAACGTAACAAAAATTTATGCAATTTACGCTGACGGCCTTTTTTCGGCACTGTCACTTGTTCACTGTCATGTTTAATGTTTTTCAGTGAGTTAAGTTCGGTATGATAAATCGTGGTCGCATTGGCCATCGGCGATGGATAAAAATTTTGTACTTGATCCAATTTAAACTTCTGGCCTTTTAACCATAATGCCAAATTGACCATGTCTTCATCGGTAGTACCAGGATGCGCCGAAATAAAGTACGGAATTAAAAACTGCTCTTTACCGGCCTCTTTAGAAAACTTATCAAACAGCTCTTTAAACTTGTCATAGGTTCCCATACCTGGCTTCATCATTTTACTGAGTGGGCCTTCTTCGGTATGTTCAGGGGCAATTTTTAAATACCCCCCCACATGATGTTTCGCTAACTCTCGAATATATTCTGGGTTTTCGATAGCCAAGTCGTAACGCACACCCGAAGCGATTAGCACTTTTTTAATGCCAGGTACTTCACGCGCCGCTTTGTATAAGTCGATGGTATGTTTATGGTCGGTGCCCAGATGGCCACAAATAGACGGGAACACACACGATAAACGTCGGCAGGTTTTCTCTGCTTTCTCACTGGTACAACCTAAACGGTACATGTTTGCCGTTGGGCCACCCAAGTCAGAAATAACACCGGTAAAACCTGGCACTTTTTCTTGAATGTCTTTAATTTCTTTGATGATCGACTCTTGCGAGCGACTTTGAATAATTCGCCCTTCATGCTCGGTAATCGAACAGAATGAACAACCACCAAAACAACCACGCATGATATTGATTGACGTCTTAATCATATCGTAAGCTGGGATTTTTTCTTTGCCATACATCGGATGCGGGATGCGTTGATACGGTAAATCGAATACCGCATCCATCTCGTCAGTGTTTAATGGCCACGCTGGTGGGTTTACCCATACACCACGGTTGGCATCATGTGGTTGAAACAAGGCACGGGCACAACCCGGATTTTGCTCTTGGTGCAAAATACGCGAGGCATGGGCATACAAATACTTATCTTCGCTGACCTTGTTATAGGCAGGAAGCAGCACATAGGTTTTTTCCCATGGCTTTGGACGCGGCGGTTGCACGCTAATGGCTTTGGGCGCATCGTTATCAAAAATCTTTTCGTCTGTTGGACCAGATAAATTACTGCAACCAACATCATCAGCACCATATGGGCTAGGTAATGGCTCAATTTTATGTAGTTGGTCAATTTTGCGTGAATCCATGCCGCGCCAACCGGGCATAGGTTCTTTACGCATTGTTGCGGTACCACGAACATCGTCAATATCACCAATGGCTTCACCCGCAGCAATACGACGTGCAACTTCCATTAATGGTCGTTCAGCATTGCCGTAAATTAAAATATCGGCTTTGGCGTCAAAAATCACACTGCGACGGACTTTATCTGACCAATAATCGTAATGAGCAATACGGCGTAAGCTGGCTTCAATGCCGCCAATCACAACCGGTACATCTTTAAAGGCTTCTTTACAACGCTGGGTGTACACGGTTACCGCACGATCTGGGCGTTTACCACCAATATCTCCGGCAGTATAGGCATCATCATGACGTAACTTGCGGTCTGCTGTGTAACGGTTAATCATCGAATCCATGTTGCCAGCGGTTACCCCAAAAAACAGATTTGGGCGACCTAGCTGCATAAAGTCTTCTTTGTTTGACCAGTCTGGCTGCGAAATAATACCCACACGATAACCTTGAGCTTCTAACATTCGCCCAATCACCGCCATACCAAAGCTAGGATGGTCAACATACGCGTCGCCAGTCACGACAATAATATCGCAACTATCCCAACCTAAAATATCCATCTCTTTGCGAGACATAGGTAAAAAAGGTGCAGTTCCGTAGCATTCAGCCCAAAACTTTGGATAATTAAATAACGTTGACTCAACTTGCATGTATATGACCTACATAAATGGGGAAAACCAGTCTAACTGATCCGATGACAACATCAGCCTACAGCTGAATTTAACGGACGCGGAGTATAGCAGTACAGCGACACTAAGTGTGACTAAAAAAACATCAAAAGTGAAATATTTTTATCCTTTTATAACCTTGTAAAACACATGGGAATATTGCTATTCCCTTATGCTTTCAATGTTATAACCCAAGAAAGAAGCCAATATTAGCGACCGCTAAGGTTAATAGCACAATCCACGTGATTAATACGCCCCAAAAACGGCCAAAATGATAGCCACCTTGACCTTGATTTAATCCAATAGCATGTAATAAGCGCGCCACAATCCAAGCGGTGCCCAAACAATGTATCAAGTAAACTGGCATGCCATTTAATTCAGCCAACGCTAACAAAATAAGTACTATGGGTGCATTTTCAATTAAATTGCCATGCGCTCGAATCGCAATCGATAATCCTTGGTGACCACCATCACCGATACCTATTTTATTTGCGCGACGAAATTTAACCACTTTGTACGATAATGCTAAAACCAATACCGCCGTTAAACCCGCGTATAAACCCGATATCATCAATGTCATGTGTTATTCCTTGAGTCGACTATATTATTGTTATTACATCAATCTTTAACATATCGATGTTATACCAACATTTTGGATCAGTTTGGCTGTAAACACACGCCTTAATCGGTTAATATTCGCGCCAAAACTAGCTCAACACCCTAACAAGAGTGACTATCGCCCAGTGGATAATCAGGATTTTTTAGAAAAACGCCGATTTATTATTAAGTTAGGAAAATACTTACATAAGTTTGGTACGCCTGCGTATCGCTTAGAATCCCACTTGCAAACGGTATGTAGCACGCTCGGTATTGAAGGTTACTTTTTAATATCACCGACTTCGATGACTTTTGTACTGCAACACGATACTGAACAAGAGTATAACCATGTCGCTCGCGTCAAACCTGGTGACCTCGATTTAGGTTCATTAGCACGCACTTTTGAGTTAGTGGAAGAGCTTAGTTCTGGCCAGCGCACTCTGCAAGAAGCGTTAGAGCGCCTAGAAGAAATCGCCAATAAACCCAATCCTTATGGCCATAAACTCACCTTATTAGCTTTTGGCTCAAGTGCGGGGGCCTTTGCCATGTTAATGGGTACTGGTTGGCATGACGTTTTTTGGTCGGCTATTTTAGGCTTACTGGTATACAGCCTCGTTTTTTGGGCTGAACGTTCAAAACGTATTGCAGAAATGCTTGAGCCTATGGCGGCGGTCGTTTGCGCTATCTTGGCAACAGGGATTGCGCAATTTGACCCGAGTATCAATTTACCTGTGACCATTTTATCAGGGATTATTATTTTTGTTCCTGGTCTTGCGCTCACGCTTGGCTTAGCGGAGCTAGCCGCCCGCGACTTAATCTCGGGTACTGCACGTATCATGGATGCAGTCATGCAGTTGTTTAAACTGTATTTTGGTGCAGTGCTTGGCATGACCATAGGGAAAGCGATATTTGGCGAAACCATTTATGTCGAACCGATACCACTGCCGCGCTGGGCGATTTGGTCTGCAGTACCGCTATTGTCTATGTCACTGGTGATTATCTTTAAAGCACGCTTAAAAGACTCTCCTTGGGGTGTTTTTGCTGGCATTGTGGCCTTTTTCTCTGCCATGCTCGGCGGTATCTACTTAGGTGAATCTATTGGCATTTTTGTCGGCGCGCTCGCGGTAGGTATTTATTCGAACCTATACGCCCGTTGGATGAAGGCACCAGTGTCGATTGCGTTACTCCAAGGTATTGTTATTCTTGTTCCGGGTAGCAAAACTTATATCGGCTTAAATGCACTTATCTCAGGTGAAACGATGCTGAATCAAGCCCATTTAGGCTCACAAATATTCCTCATTTTTATGTCCTTAATCGCAGGACTCATTTTTGCCAACGTAATAGTACCTCCTCGCCGTTCCTTGTAAGCCTCCGATTATTATATTTCAAACAGCATAAGGGCATGATAAATACAGCCCTTATGTTGTTAACAATCTAAATACCCTTATCTTTTTAGTGGCTAAATGAAATATTTATTTAAGCTACATGTTTGACTATGATGTTATTCAGGTATGATACAAAACAAAGAGGCAACATAATAATTTCATATTAGAAACAATTACCCTTTGTTGCTGACCTCTTAAAAAACATAACAATAAAAATAAGGACGAAGCTATGCCAATCATATTTATGGCAGCATTTATTTTCTTCATCCTGCTGACTTCGCAGAGTGTTCAAGCTGAGGTTGCAGCCACTCAGTCACAGCTAACCGCCAACGATGACTCTGACATCAATGAGCAATCGACAACTAATAAGCACCTGGTTGATAAGGTCGCTAAAATCGTTATTGTTAGTCACCCTATTTTTGATGAGTCCGCACCAGATGCTATCTTTTTACATCGCTGGGCTAACTATTTGCACATCAACACCAAAGAATCGACCATTCTCAATAGCTTAAGCTTTGAACAAGGCGATAAGATCACCGAGAAAGATCTGCAAGAAGCGCAGCGATTGTTGCGTTACGAATCTTATATTCGCGATGCTAAAATTAATATTGCCAGAAAAGACCCATTGGCAACCGATAATGTTGAAGATGTGGTGTTAGTCGAAACATGGGATAACTGGTCATTATTACCCACGGTAAGCTTGAGCAAAAATGGTGGCGACACTAAATATTCTTTTGGTATGAAAGAAGATAACCTACTGGGATTAGGGGTTAAAACCAAAATAAAATACCAATCAAGTGCCGATCGTACCGGTTATAAATTAGCTTTTGATGCTCCAGTAAGATGGCTTAAACACGCTAATGTGTCGGTTGATTTTTACGACAACAGTGACGGTCAAGCATCCTCAATTGCCTTTAATAAGCCCTTCTATACCCTCGATAGCCAAAATATGTATGCAGCGTCGTGGTTAACCGACACCCGCATTGATACCATTAGACAAAATGGTCAAGACATTAACGAGTTTGAGCATGTTATTGATTATGCAAACTTAGGTTATGGTTGGTTAGTCGATAAACAAGCGGATCAATTGCATCGTATCAGTGTCGGTATTACCCAAGACCAACATCAATTCAATAATATAGACTTATATCCTCAGTCACCATTACCTTATGATCGTGAATTTATATATCCATGGATCAGCTACGAATATGTCCAAGATCAATTCACAGTCCTAAATAATATTCACCTGATTAATAAAAACGAAGACTTTAATTTGGGTTGGCATCATAGGGTCAGTTTAGGATTAGAAACCAATGACGTCGCTGATAATGCCGATCTCGGCTACCACTTAACCATGCTAAGTACCCGTGGCTGGCAAAAAGACAACCAATTATTGCTCATGACTATCGATGGCCAGACCGATATTCAAACGAGTCAACAGGACTTTTATAATGTCGGTTTAGGGGCTGAATTTTTCCATCAAATTAGCCCTAAGTGGACGGCCTACTCCAAGGCCCGCATTGCCACTTCGCACAATAATTACCTTGACCGAACTTTTGCCCTTGGCGATGAAACCGGCGTGCGCGGTTACCCTAATGACTATCAACATGGTGACAACCAATGGTTACTTACTGGTGAGATCCGTTATTACCCTAATATTAACTTATATCAACTGGCCGAATTAGGCTGGGCAGTATTTGCTGACATTGGCGAAGCAAGCGGCGGCACAGATCAGCAAAATGAAGTCAATGGCCCTATCGGCAGTGTTGGCATCGGCGCGCGCATTTACTCCCCTAAATCAAGCTACGGTAACGTAGCCCATGTTGATATTGCCGTCCCTATCACCACAGGTAATGACATCAATGCCTGGGAATTTAGATTCCAAGTTAAGGACCATTTTTAAAGCGGTAGGTAGACCGTTTAGTTACGATAAACTTTCGCAAAGTAGTCAGCACTAAATGCTTTATGTGCTGCAATGTAGACTTGATGACCAAAACGGTCTCAACTGGTGGCCACAAAGCCAGCGTGTAAAGCAGCGGCTTAACAAAAAAGGAGTAAACAATAAATTGTTCACTCCTTTTTATTCAACAACACGTAAATACTACTGCAACTAACCGTCTTAGTTTAAAAGTGATGTGATACCTGCAACACCACTTCTCGTGGTGCACCAGGGAAATGACCATTACGTTCAGAGAAACCGCTCACGGCATATTGTTTATCAAACAGGTTTTTCACATTTAACTGAAATTGCGTATCTTGCCACCGAGTTGTCCAGCTCATATCAAACACAGTATAAGGCTTAACACGCTGCGCATCCGCGCTGATTTGCTCACTAACATAGTCGGCACCTAATGCAATAGAAGACTGCAAACTGTCAATCTCATAACGCGTCCACAAACCCGCTTGATGTCGCGGCGCATTAATAAATTTAGTGCCATCGGCATAAGTATCGCCCACATCGCCTTGAGTAACGCGGGCATCGTTGTAGGCATAATTGGCCATAATGGTCCAGTCGGCAGTAATATCGCCCACCAGAGTAAACTCAACCCCTTTACTTTCGACCTGCCCTAAACTAACCAAGGCAGGGATATCATCATCAAGACCGGTATAGTCAGGGTTACTCATGGCAACATCTTTTTTGGTAATTTGATACACAGCAACCGTGGTCATCATACTACCGTCAAACCACTGATTTTTAATACCGAACTCAACCTGCTCGCCCATTTCCGGATCTAAACTCGCGTCTTTACTTACAGTTTCTTGATCGCCAAGGGAGGTCGGATTAAAACTTTCAGCGTAGTTAATATATAACGACGTATCGGTGGAGTATTTATAAACAACACCACCACGCGGTGATACATGGCTATCACTAAACTCAAAGCCAGTTTCTTTGTCAAAATCGTTAAAGTGATCGTAACGTAGTCCCATCAACAACAACCATTTCTCGCTTAAACTAATTTGATCTTGAACATATAAACCCGCGCGTTCGGTTTTAGTGCCATCACGATGTTGATCTTGTAAGTTATAAGTTGAAGGATATGTTTCACCGTAATTAAGATCAAAAATGTTGAGATTAGCCACCCCGTCAGCCTCGTAACGGGCACGCCAATAATCATAATCGCTGTTTACGTGATGATAATCTGCTCCAAATAATAAGGTTTGCTCAATATCAGTATCTAATCGATATACAAAATCTGACGTCACACTCACTTCTTGGTTAGCGCGATATTGTTTACGATATTCACGTTTAATGGTTTTATCATCAATATTGGCTTTACCATCGCCATTCACATCAACCCAACTTTGTGATTCGTGATACCCCTGAACGCGCTCGTTATCCAGATAACGCACTGTGGTATTAACACTCAACTCATCGCTAAAGTGATGTTGTAAGTTAGCTTGTAATATTGTTGCTTCAAGGTTTTGATAGTCGGATTTTTCATTCGCGTTATAGCTTGGATCCACTAAAAAATTACCCTCATCGTCAACGGGAACACCACGTAAACGATTACCGCCTAAGTCTTGTTTGATATAATCAATGGTGGTTGTGAGCGCTGTATCATCGCCAAGTTGAAATAATAACCCACCGGTCAGCTCGGTGTTTTCAGAGTCTGCATTATTACGAAAGCTGTCTTTTTGTTCATAAAAACCACCTAAACGATAGGCAACTGAATCTGTTAAACCACCTTTAGAATCAATTGACCCGCCCATACGATCGTTATCACCAGTGGTTAATGTCACTTCAGTATCTTGGACAAAGCTCGGCTTTTTATTGACATAATTGATCATCCCGCCAGGTTCACCACCACCGTATAACGCAGCAGCAGGACCTTTTAATACTTCTACTCGTTCAATATTAAATAACTGCGGTACGCCGAATCCCGAAAAAGGGTCGCCTCTTACACCGTCATAAAACACATTGCTGTCATCACGAAAACCACGAAAGGTCACTCCCGAGTAACTGTAAGTGCTTACCCCCGCAATAGAACGATATAAGTCGGTGATTTCACGTGCCGCTTGGTCAACAATCAACTGTTCATTCAGCACCTGCACCGATTGTGGTAAATCCATAATATCAGTTTCAACTTTGGCACCAACAGACGTAGAAGATTCACGATAAAAGGTCTGTGCCCGCCCCATGACAGTTATTTTCTCAATTGACTGATTCGAATTCACAGCCGATTCATTAGCACTGACACTCAACGCTGGTAATAGTAGGCTTAACACCCCAATATTCGTAACCTTCAAATGCATGACACTTTACCTAGTAACAATCTATCGCTATAAAATTGCGTGCAATATAGCATCAAACACTAATGACAACCATTCTCATTCAATAATTTACATTTGTGATATTTTGTTAATTATTATCCAGCACAGAATATTGCTAGCATGAAGTCATTGCAGTAGGTTGAGCATGTAGCAGTAAATAACAGCCGTTGTTATTCTGTGCATTGGTGTGATAGTAAATTGAGGAGGTGTTAATTGGTCAAACATGCTATTGCCGACGTGTACCACCCTTTTCAGAATCAGATTATTGAAGTATAAACACACCAATTCGTTTGCAACAAAAATGGTTAAGAGCAATGATTTTATTGAAATTATTATAGATAATGATCTTCAATAGTCGTAAACAATAAACTGAGATATCAGCACATAAACACATTGATCTCAATTGGCGCTAACATATATAGCCTAGCTAAATTCACCTAAACAGAGGTTCACATGACACAACAATGGATAACTATTACTCCTGACCAACCTTTTGCCGGATACCTGAGTTTACCTCCTACAGGCACAGGTCCAGGTCTGGTTTTACTTCAAGAAATTTGGGGAGTGAATGAACACATTCGTGCCGTTGCCGACAGCTATGCGCAAGCTGGTTTTGTGGTTTTCGCTCCTGACGTGTTCTGGCGACTCACTCCACGACTGGATTTAAACTATGATGACGCAGGTACCCAAAAAGCCTTTGAGTGTTACCAAACTCTGGATGCCGATCAGGCTGTTAGCGATGTTGTGACGGCAATTGATTTCCTTAAAACACGCCCAGAGGTCAATGGAAAAATCGGTATTATTGGCTACTGCCTTGGCGGTCAACTGGCCTATCGCAGTGCGGCTGCAAGTGCAGACATCAGCGCAGCTGTATGTTATTACGGTGGCGGCATTGCGAATTATTTAGATGTTGCGCCGCAGCTTAAGCAAGCGATTATGTTCCATCACGGTGCACATGACGAACATATTCCAGCCGATGATGTTGCTAAAATTAAAGCAACGTTTGCTCATCACACTCATGCACAATTTTTTGACTACCCTGCAGGACACGGTTTTAACTGTTGGGGACGTTCAGGAATGTATCATCAACCATCCGCGGCTTTAGCTCAGGGACGTTCACTGGCGTTTCTTGCCGAACAACTCTGCATTTAACCCACAGGTGTCTGTAACATAAAAGGCCTCACATTGCTGTGAGGCCTTTTATTATAAAGAGGTGAGTTGGCCGATAAGCCGGGTCCTGTCGTGGACAGTTATTCATCTAGGCCTGCAATCGCTCACAGGCTCAAGCAACCTACCCGGTTCCAACGCGAGCAGCGCCATGCGGAACCCTATTTGGTCTTGCTTCGGGTAGAGTTTACCTTGCTACGGACTATTGCTAGCCGCACGGTGCGCTCTTACCGCACCCTTTCACCCTTACCATCTTAGCCGAGGCCAAAATGGCGGTCTCCTCTCTGTTGCACTTGTCGTCGGTTCACACCGCCCAGGCGTTACCTGGTACCCCGCTCTTTGAAGCCCGGACTTTCCTCCCCGTACTTACGTACGCGGCAACTGTCTGGCCAACTCGGCGCGGATTATAGCCTAAGCAGCGCAACAAACCAATGCCAAAGCGACCAGCTTTTTATAAATCCAGTTCTAAACCATATTTATATAGGGCATTTTTCTTTAAACCATGAATTTGCCCAGCTATAGCTGCGGCTTTCTTAAGCGGTAATTCTTCACAAAGTAACTTTAATGTAGCAACTGCAACCGCTGGAATACCTTCTTCATCAGTTAATGTAAAGCCATGGCACATAATGACCATTTCGCCTTTTTGCTGATTATCATCGGCTTCAACCTGTGCCAATACTTCAGCAGCGGTACCCGATAAAAAAGTTTCGAAGGTTTTAGTGACTTCACGAGCCATCACTATTTGTCTATCTTCGCCTAACACCTCAACAATAGCAGCAAGGCTATAAAGAATACGGTGAGGAGATTCGTAAAATATCAGCGTACGAGGATCTTCTTTAAGAAATTCAAGCTTATCGATACGCGCTTTTTCTTTTGAAGGTAAAAAACCTTCAAAACTAAAGCGATCAGACGGTAACCCTGATGCACTTAGGGCGGTAATGGCGGCACAAGCGCCAGGCAGTGGCACGACTCTGTGGCCAGCTTGGCGAACATGATTAACTAAATGATAACCAGGATCAGAAATTAATGGCGTACCCGCATCAGAAATAAGTGCGATTGATTTACCTTCATTTAACTGTTCAACTATCCATTGCGCTCGGTCACGTTCATTGTGATCATGTAATGCCGTTTTACGGGTTTCAATACCAAAGTGACTCAGCAGCCTTCCGCTATGGCGTGTGTCTTCGCAGGCGATTAAATCAACCTGTTGCAGCACCTCTATTGCCCGAGCGCTGATGTCGCCAAAATTACCAATTGGGGTGGGAACAATATACAGCGCGACCATTTGGTCCATAATTACCTCGATAATGAATCTACCTGAGTCTTTCGCCAAGCTTAAGAGCAGGTTAAACTAGTGACAGCATCTTACCAGAGTGAAGCCAAGTGTTAAAAAGACTGAATACTACAAAATTCGTGTGCGCGTTGATTTTCTCTGTATTGGTGGTCGGTTGTGCCACCAATAAACAGCAAGATAATATTGACGCAAGTGCATCGCTCGTTGCCGCTGAACATCCAGCTAAAGTTTATTTAGCCCAAGCAACGAATAGCAGTTTACCAGAAAAGCGTGATCGTTATTTATTACTCGCCGCTCACGCTTATATCAATGACGGAAACTTTAATTCTGCCGCTAAAGTATTAACCTCAATGCAGAAGTCGATGGTGACCGTTCCCTCGCTTCAAGCTGAGCACATATACTTGCGTGCGCGCATTGCAGAGAAAACCAATAGCAGCCAAGCTGCGCTGGATATATTACAGTATCCGCCTCATTGGCAGTTACCGCGTTGGCAAATGGCGAGTTATCACCAATTTAAAGCCAAGCTGTATAAGAATACTCAACAGCCAATTGATCAAGTTAAGCAATTAAGTCTGTTAAGTAATTACTTACCAAAATCTGAAACCTCTGCGATTAATAATGTCATTTGGAAGCTTCTACAGCCTTTACATGAAGAAACAGTGCAGTCGTTTATGCGCGATCAGTCTAATCCGATTTTTGCGGGTTGGTTACAATTAACCTATATTGCTAAGCATTATGCGGTTGAACCAACTCAATTAGTGCGTTATTTAGGTGAATGGCAGCGTAATAACCCTAATCATCCTGCGGCGATGAAATTACCCGCAGATCTAGAGCAGGCACTTAATGCTAAGCCCTTTAGACCGCAAAATATTGCGGTGTTATTACCATTAAGTGGTCCACGCGCTGTGGTTGCAGAGCCCATTCGTCAGGGGTTAATGTCAAGTTACCTGTCAGACTATGACGCCAATGTATCAATTAACTTTTATGATACTCAGCAAGGTGTTGCTGCCGCTTATCAACAAGCCGTTGCCAAGGGGGCGGAATTTATCATTGGGCCATTATTACCCAATGAAGTTGAAGAATTACAGAAAGTAAATGATAAACAAAAAACCACTATTCCTCAGCTGTATTTGAATCAAACAGACACCTTTACACCACAACCAAATCTGTTCTATTTTTCATTGTCACCCGCGCAAGAAGCCAGTGATGCAGCACGTAAACTGTTTAATGATGGCGTCAAACTGCCATTGCTTTTAGCCAGTAATGACCCGATTGGTAAACGTATGGCCGACAGTTTTCAACAAACATGGCTGACATTAACCAGTAACGATGCCGAAGTGTATTTCTATGATGCTGGCGACCAAATGAAGTTGACCGTTCAAGAAGCATTGGGCGTAAAAGATAGCCAAGCACGTATTAGTAGAATGCGCGATTTATTAGGCAGTCGCTTAGAATCAGATTTTCGTTCTCGCCAAGATATTGATGCGATTTACATGATTTCTGGCTCACAAGATTTAGCCCTGCTAAAACCCTTTTTAGACGTTAACTTTAGTGTGTTCTCTGAACCGGTAACCTTATATACCACTAGCCGGAGCCGCCTTGAAAGTGAGTCAGCACAATCAGCACAAGAGTTAAATAACTTGATCATTAGTGATGTTCCTTGGCTAATGCAATCGAATAGCGAAACTCAAATGGTGTCAGAACTGTGGAGTGGTTGGAATAATAGCCAAAAACGCTTGTATGTCATGGGGTTTGACGCACTTGAGTTGGTTAATCGTTTAGCGCAAATGCGTGCGTTCCCTGGCTATCAATTTATGGGGCGTAGCGGCGCATTATCAGTGAAACCTAATGGCGTGATTGAGCGTCAATTGTCTTGGGGTAAATATACTCAAGGAAAATTAACACCACTATGAACAGTGGACAATTAGCTGAGCAACGTGCACGAACTTATCTTGAACAACAAGGTCTGATATTTGTTGCCGCTAATGTCCGCTATCCATTTGGTGAAATAGATTTGATTATGCGCCAGCAAGATGTATGGGTGTTTGTGGAAGTCAAATTTAGAGCGTCAAATCAGTTTGGTGGCGCCTTAAATGCACTTACAAATAAGCAAATCACCCGGATAAGATTAGCCGCGGATCATTATTTACAAAGACAAAAATTGAATCCACCTTGTCGCTTTGATGTCATTGCGATGAATATTGATGAAATAAACTGGCTACAAGGCTGTTTTTAAGCGGCAATTGATTACCATAACCTTGATTTATGGCATCATAGAGTCAAATCACCAAGTCTTACTGATGAGCGATATTAAAAAGGCCAATCAGAGACATACGTAGACATAATTTAGCGTAAGGATTGTTGCATGTTAGAACGTATTAAAGATAGTTTCACCGAATCGATTCAAACTAAGATTGATGCTGCTGAAGCATTGCCAGAATCGATTGAAAAAGCGGCCGAGATGATGGTGCAATGTCTACTTGGCGGTAATAAAATTCTGTCATGTGGTAATGGCGGCAGTGCTGGCGATGCTCAACACTTCTCAGCTGAATTATTAAACCGTTATGAAATTGAACGTCCACCTCTACCGGCTATTGCATTAAGCTGTGACACGTCAACCATTACGGCTATCGCCAACGATTATAGCTACGATGAAATTTTCTCGAAGCAAATTTTAGCTTTAGGACAACCTGGTGATATTTTATTAGCGATTTCTACCAGTGGTAACTCAGGTAACATTATTAAAGCCATGGAAGCAGCATTAAGCCGTGACATGACAATTGTTGCATTAACTGGTAAAGACGGCGGCGCAATGGCAGGTTTAATGAGCGCTGGTGATGTAGAAATCCGTGTACCGTCAAACGTGACAGCACGTATTCAGGAAGTTCATTTACTGGTTATTCATTGTTTATGCGATAACATCGATCGCACCTTGTTCCCACAGGACGAACAAGCATGATAAGAGGGTTACTCATCATCTCGATCCTTGCGATGTTGCAGGGATGTGCTGGTGCGGTCATGGTTGGCGCCGTTAGCGGTGCCAAGATGGCAAACGATGAGCGCAGCATGGGCACGCAAATCAGCGATACCAATGCTGACTTTGTTATTGCCAGCGCATTATCAAAACATGATGACCTCAACAATCAAACCCATATCGCTGCCATTGTGATGAACAAAAATGTATTGATGATAGGCCAAGCGCCTAATTCAATGCTGCGCGATAAAGCCGTTAAAGTCGTACAAGATTTACAAATTGGCGGCAAAATACATAATCAAATCCGTATTGGCACACCAACCTCATTTACCACTCGCAGCAATGACACTTGGGTCACCACCAAAGTAAAAGGCCGCATGCTGAATGAGAAGTCGCTCGATATTACTCGCATTAAAGTCATTACCGAAAACGGCGAAGTGTTTTTGCTTGGGTTAATTGACCGCAAACAAGCTGATTTAGCCGTTGATATCGCTCGAAATACAGCTGGTGTTCGCAAAGTGATTAAGGTTTTTGAATACACTGAATCTTAATCCTGCTGTAGCTAACAACTTATCGCGATTTAAAAAATTCATCCTGCATTTTGCTCGATGAATTTTTTTTGCGATCTTTTGGCTTGTATCCAAGGGATAACCAGTGACGGTAACACAATAAAACTAGCGCCTAACCAACTTAGTCCATCAAGCCATTCGTCAAAAAATACCCAGCCCAAGAAAACACAGAACAACAAACCTGTATATTCTGCCACCACAATTTGACTGGCTTGCGCTTGACGATACGCTAAGGCACAAAACCACTGGTATGCGAGTAAAAATACGTTACTTAACACTGCGATGACCACTAAAGAAACACTTATTCCCTCTATGCCTTGTACTAAGGCCATCACAAAAACTAACGGCATGCTAAGTAAATTATAAAGCATTAGCGTAACGATTGGACTTTCTGTACTAGGTAACTTGCGCAGTGCCAACTGGTTAATCGCAAACGTAAATGCTGAAATTAATACTGCAATACCAAACCAGTTAATTTCACTTGGGCGCAGTAAAATAATAATGCCAATAAACCCCAAAATAGCCGCTAACCAATGCGCTGCAGTAACGGTTTCTTTCAAAAACAAAAATCCCATTAATACAATCATTAATGGCGCTGAGTAAAATAACGAACTCACTGTAGCAATCGGTAGCGCAATTAAGCCCATAACTAAACATACAGCGCCAATAGCGCCGGTATTAGCCCGCACTAAATGCACCTTTACGTGGCGGCTGGTTGGTTTGTTAGCCGCCAACCACAAAGGCAGCAACATGATTACTGATGTTAACTGTCTAATTAACAGAAATGTTGCAGCGCTACTGCCCTCTGGAAGCCATTTTATAGACACATCATACATAGCGCTAAAAAGGTTACCGACGACCAATAACATCATGCCGATGGCGATTGTGGATTTCATTGTACTTACAACCTAAGAATCAATAATTGGCTGCATCATATCCTTAGCAATTTATATCGAATAATGATGTTTTTAATCAATGCATGAGTTAAATTCATATATAGTAAATTTTAATAAAATAAACTCATATTTAAGGTGCATATGCGCAAACTTCCACCACTGAGGGCACTACAAATATTTGAAGCGGCAGCAAGGCATGCGCACTTTTCTCGGGCGGCAACTGAGCTTTGTATTACTCAAAGTGCGGTATCGCATCAAGTGAGGCTGCTTGAAGCTCATTTTGGTGAACGATTATTTAGCCGCGAAGGCAGGCAACTCTGTTTAACCAGTAAAGGCAGTGTGCTTTATCATGAGCTAGAACGAATATTTAATGAGCTGAATGATTTAAGCATGCAAATCACTGGAGACAGTAATGATCAACTCCGTTTAGCGGTATACAGTTCATTTGCCATTAAGTGGCTCATTCCTCGCTTAAGCGATTTCCATCGATTGCATCCACAAATTAAAATTCGCCTAGATATGATCACCGACGACCCACTGATGAGTGATAGTGTGGCTGATATGTTTATTACTGGCCAAAGTGGCCAACCCGGTTATGTGCATCGCATGTTACACCAAGAGAGACTGATCCCAGTGATTTGTCCTGGGCTGCTCAATACCGACCTCTCGGCGCTGAGTGTATTACGTCAGCATGCATTACTTACCGTTGACGAAGGGCCAATAGGCTTCGATTGGGAGCGCTGGTTATCCGTTAATGACATCAGCATAGCCGCGACACAACAACAGCATGTATTTAGCCATGTGTTGTTAGCCATTGAAGCGGCAATTGCCGGTCAGGGTATCGCGCTAGCGTCAGATTTTATGGTAGAGCGAGATATTAGTAAGGGAGCATTAGTCGCGCTTAACTTACCCGCTATGTTGACTGGCTTTGAATTCAATTTTAGCTGTAAACAACGACGTTTAAAGGAACCTGCTATCGCTGCGTTTGTGCAATGGTTAACCAAAAAATAAGCCAGCAATTTGCTGGCTTTTCAGTAACAATAGCTAAAGTTTTACTTACACGATAAGGCCAATTTTTTCGTAGACTTTTTTAATGGTCACTTCTGCACGCGCTTGGGCTTTTTCAGCACCTTCCGCCATCACTTGGCTTAGGAATGCATGATCGGCGCGGAACTCTTTAAAGCGAGCTTGTAATGGCTCTAACATACCAACAACCGCTTCACCGGTAGCCACTTTTAAATGGCCATACATTTTGCCTTCAAATTCTGCTTCTAAAGATGCAATTGACTGCCCTGTACAACCTGACATTAAACTCAGTAGATTAGACACACCCGGCTTTTGTTCGATATCAAAACGCACCACTGGCGGCTCTTCACTATCAGTCATGGCTTTTTTAACTTTCTTTAAAATCGCTTTAGGATCTTCAAGTAAACCAATAACGTTATTGCGGTTGTCATCTGATTTGGACATTTTCTTTAGTGGGTCTTGCAGTGACATGACCTTAGCACCATGCTCAGGAATAAACGGCTCAGGAATAGTAAACGTGTCGCCATAAGCATTGTTAAAACGAGTGGCAATATCGCGAGTCAATTCTAAGTGCTGCTTCTGATCTTGACCAACTGGGATTTCATTAGCTTGATACAGCAAAATATCTGCCGCCATGAGCACAGGATAACCATATAGCCCAACGTTAATGTTATTAGCATGCTTTAAAGACTTATCTTTAAACTGGGTCATGCGGTTTAACTCACCCATTTGGGTGTAACAGTTTAATACCCAACCAAGTTGAGTATGCTGCGGCACTTGCGACTGAATAAATACGGTGCTTTTTTTAGGGTCAACACCACACGCAAGGTACAAGGCTAATGTATCTAAACAGGCTTCACGGAGTAACTTAGGATCTTGACGAACCGTGATGGCATGTAAATCAACAACACAATATAGGCAATCATGACTATCTTGCATGGCAACCCATTGACGAAGTGCGCCCATATAATTACCTATGGTTAATTCGCCTGATGGCTGCGCACCGCTGAGTACTATGGGTTTAGTCATGTGTTTTATTGCTCCAGATTATCTTTTTGAAAATTAAAATTATTATGAAAGTAAGTATTGCTCTATATCAGCAAAATTTTCGCATACCGCATGGGGATGACTTAGGCCGATATCTTCGCCGTAGTTGTAGCCATAGGTCAAGCCAATAGACATAACATTGGCAGCTTTAGCTGCTAAAATATCATTCTTTGAATCACCAATCATCAGTAATTGCGACTCATCCAATTGCCACTGTCCAAGCAAATGCTGCAACGGCATAGGATCCGGCTTCATTTTGGCTAATGAATCGCCGCCGAGCACTTCGCTAAACACATCATCGAGGCCAAAAGCACTTAATATCGGCAAGGTAAAACGATAAGGTTTATTGGTGACGATAGCCAGTTTAAAACCAGCTTGTTTTAGCTTTTGTAACGTAGTGATCACCCCAGAGTACAAACGACTATGCGTATGTAAATGCTCACTATAGTAAAGCATAAATAGTGGCATCGTTTTCTCAAGTAATGCCTGTAGCTCAGGAGTATTTTCTGCCATGCCAGAGGCATAACTTAATGCACGTTGCATTAATACACGCGCACCATTTCCGACCCAACTCAGCACCAGCGCTTCTGTTACGGGTGGATATTGGCATTGTGCTAATGTGGCATTGGTGGCAGCAGCTAAATCAGGCACACTGTCGATTAATGTACCATCTAAATCAAAAGCGATAGCGCTAATGTTTGACCATTGCATCATGTTAAGTCCTAATAATACGAAAAGACGTTATGATACCGTAGCAAGTTCTGCACGCATTTGATCAATAACAACTTTATAATCTGGTTGATTAAAAATTGCCGAACCCGCGACAAACATATCTGCACCGGCAGCCGCGATTTCAGCAATATTGTCGACCTTTACGCCACCATCGACTTCTAAACGAATATCAAACCCACTCGCATCTATGAGTGCACGAACTTGGCGAAGTTTGTCTAATGTATGCGGAATAAATGACTGACCACCGAAACCTGGGTTAACCGACATCAATAAAATGACATCAAGTTTGTCCATAACGTGATCTAAATAATGCAATGGTGTGCCGGGATTTAAGACTAAACCAGCTTTGCAGCCAGATTCTTTAATAAGCTGTAAGGTACGATCAACATGCTCTGAAGCTTCTGGGTGAAAAGTAATAATTGAAGCGCCAGCTTTAGCAAAGTCAGGAATAATACGATCGACGGGTTTTACCATTAAATGTACATCAATATCTGCAGTGATGCCGTAATTACGCAGTGCAGTACATACCATAGGGCCAATGGTTAAATTAGGAACATAGTGATTGTCCATTACGTCAAAGTGAACAACATCCGACCCCGCATCTAATACGGCTTTAACATCATCACCTAAACGGGCAAAATCGGCGGACAAAATTGATGGTGCAATTAAAAATGGGCGCATAATCTTCTCTATTGGCAGATCAAAGTGTCGACATTTTACCCTTTGCAGCCGCAACCCTCTAGTCTCACGCGAGAAATAACCACTCTGAAACTGGAATTTAGTCGAAAATGCCAACATTGGTCAACTTTGTTATTTTTTAAACAGAAACCAGTGTTCAATAACTAAGCTATTTTGCTATAATGCGAAAATGTTGTTATGTTTATGATCCAATATAAGATCTTACATCTGTTGTAGTATTAATCGATTTTACACCACGGATAGGGCAAAATTTATGCTTAAGTACTTAATACGCAAGCTTTCTGGTCGTGATGGCAAATTATTGTCAATACAGATTTTTGCTGTTTTTGCGACATCAGCTTCGGCACTATTGCTAAGCCAAGTATTAATGAGCACCGAAAATAACTCTGCCAATAGTAAAGCATGCGTGTGTAATAGCGGCACCAACTACAATACTAGCTTGCCAAGTAGTCATCCTACCAACCGATGTGCAGAACAATCAAACGATGTGAGCTGGGGGAATTGGGTTACAGGAAACAGTCGCTCAAGCCAATTTCATTTCATTGATTTACTTGAACTGATCCACGGCCACAAAGATAAGCCATTAAATGATATGCCAACATCTGGCAGCCCAACTCAGATATCGCGTTAATGTCTATTTGGCGAGTATTTAGTAGTACTGTAGCGGCTTTTTTTGGCGTGCAGACAGAACAAAACCGTCAAAAAGATTTTCAAACTCAATCTCCTCTGCCCTTCATCATCATGGGAATTATCTTAGCAATTACTTTAGTGATTTCAATAATCTTGATTGTTAACCAAGTCTTAAGTTAATTACCTGCTTTGCTAAATATCCCACTGTAATATTATTCTTCTTCACGATAATGATGGTCATATAACGCCATAATTTCGTCGACTTTATGACGTGAACCACCTTTAGGACTAATATTACGTTGCACCGAAATCGTTGAACAAGATGCACCGCGATATAATTCTCGAGTTAACGGAATATCATGGTTACTGATCAGCACAGGAATATTTCGTTCATGAGCAATAAGCCGTGAATGACGTGCAAGTAATGCTTGGTCGTCTAGGCTAAAACCAGGGCCGGCATAAGTGGTAAAACTGGCTGTTGTCGATAAAGGTGCATAAGGCGGATCACAATAAATAACATCGCCGCTTTCAGCAATATCAAAGGCTTGTTCGTAACTTATACATTTAAAGGTCGCTTTTTGCGCTTTTAATGAAAAATAACGAATTTCGGCTTCTGGAAAATAAGGTTTTTTGTACGAGCCAAACGGCACGTTAAAACCACCTTTACGATTGTATCGACATAGACCATTAAAACCATGACGATTCATATACAGAAAATATACTGACCGAATAAATGGATCGCTACAGAGATTAAATTCTGCACGAATACGATAATAGGCATCTTTGTCATTCATCTCATCGACAAACATTGCTTTTGCCGCTTGAATGTATTTATCAGGCTGTTGCTGAACAATTTGGTATAAATTGATTAAGTCTTGATTAATGTCACACAACAAATAATCATCAAACTGAGTATTGAGGAATACCGAACCCGCGCCAACAAAAGGTTCAATGAGTCGATTGCCTACTGGAAGGTGTTTTGCTAGCTCATCAACGAGCTTGTATTTACCGCCTGCCCACTTTAGAAAGGCTCTATGCTTTTTTATCATGAAAAGGAATTATACCAGCAAAATTAAAGCTGAAGATTGTACTCTGTTTAACGACAATTATCATCGGCTAAAGTAGATTAATTGTGTTGATTCTTCATGTTATTGACTTAAATGCTCCAGAATATGATGCAACTAATCTTGTCGCTTATAATCACTTAAGTCGGCCCACTTTCTAACCCAAGGTGCCGCTAACCCATATTTTTCCTGCAGACTTTTCGCTTTTAAGCTAGCGCTCGTAGCCGTTTCAAAATCACCCAATAATATAATGTGACGTTGTTTGTAACTCATAATGTAAACCTGCGGCTCTTGCGCCAATTTCACTAATATAGGCGTAAGTGAATCTTTGTCATTCACACTCGCAAGTTGCAGTGTAAACCCTTTAACTTTTAGGTTGGGAGTATTGTCTCGCTCAACGATATCATTCGGTTTATTGACCGGATTAACTTGTGCTTTGGGTAATTTCCCCTGAAAAGACAAGCCCGTTAATGATGAGTTGACCACCACCTCGGTATAATTATCTACAGGCACACCTTCAACAAGCTCAGTCGCATCTTTATCTTCAATTAGGCTATCTGTAATGACTTGCTCCTCTATAAGCAACTGTGCTTGCTCATTGGCGCTCGACTTAGTGAATACCAATTGCCTCTGAGCAAAATAAGCGGTTAATGTTTTATCGGCATAACTCATCACATATTTTGTTGCTTTGGCACGCAACCTTGATTGCTCAGCCGTTAATGTTGGCGATATCGATGTAGAAATTGCTGGAGGTAATTGACGACTAATACCCCACCACATTGCCACACTCGCTAATATGGCAAACAAGGCAATAAGCATTTTCGCCGACCAGGGCCAAGATGCTTTGCTGGTTTGCGGCTCTTCTAATGCTAACGCTAATAATTTAACCACTTCAGCTGGCGTGCCCTGCTGTTTTTCTAATTGTTTATGGATGATTTCACGGGGAATAAACGGCGTTTGCTGGCTACGAAGTAATAAACTCTGGTAAAGACCATCTCGCTCAGGTAGCGATAAAGGCTCGATCGTAACCGGGAGCAATCTAGCACGAATATCATCGGTTAAATCTGCCACTAAGGTATACCAAAAATCAGGGCTAACCGTTACTGTGACCGCTACAGGTTTACCAGCACAATGGATTTGACTCAGAAGAATGCATTCAGCCCAAATATCTTTAGGCAATAGATCGGCATCATCAATAATGATGTGTAATGGCTTTTTCAAACTTGATTGAATTCTAAGAACGGTATCCATTAAAGGACGTTCGTCATCAAATATGGGGGCAGAGATGAGTTGAACAAGAATTTTTCGACGAATTTCTGCACTATCGGCATGTTGAGGGCATATAATTAAAGCTGAATTGTAATCATCTAACTCACTGGCTAGTGCAGCTGTAAGCGTAGATTTACCTGAGCCATCAACGCCACAAACCACCGACATCTGTTCACTATAGCTAGCAATATGCTGTAAACGCTGAATAAGCGCTTCTTGAGTGGGGAGTAACAATAGTCCTGGAGTCGTCAATGATTCACCACACTATAATTGAGATGTAGGAAGCATAACTTATTCGCAGCTAATAACCTGTTTTAACAAGTCTTCACCTACATCACTAAAGACGTCAGCTTGGCCTATACCTGTGGGTAATACTAAGCGAATCTTACCACCTAAAACTTTCTTATCACGGCGCATATGCTTAATAAACTGTTCAAAATCCATCGACTCAGGAGCCGTTATAGGCAAATCAAACGCTAGCATTAACTGACAAATACGTTCAACACTTAAATCATCTAATAGATTGAGTTTACATGCAGTTTTTGCCGCAAGAACCGTACCAGCAGCGACAGCCTCACCATGTAACCAAACTCCGTAGCCCATTTCGGCTTCGATAGCATGACCGAAGGTGTGCCCAAGATTTAATAACGCTCTGACACCTTGTTCAGTTTCATCTTGCGCGACAACATCAGCTTTAATCTGACAACATTTTGCAATGGCATAGTTAAGCGCATCAGTCTGGAGTGACTTTAATGGGTTAACATTTTCTTCCAGCCATAGAAAAAATTCTGCATCCCAAATAATACCGTACTTAATGACTTCTGCCATACCTGCTGCAAACTCATTTGCAGGTAATGTCTGTAAGCAAAGCGTATCGATAATCACAGATTTGGGTTGATAAAATGCGCCAATCATATTTTTTCCAAGAGGATGATTTACTGCCGTTTTACCACCGACAGAAGAATCAACTTGGGACAATAATGTTGTCGGCACTTGCATAAAATCAATACCGCGCTGATAACACGCTGCCGCGAAACCAGTCATATCACCAACAACACCACCACCGAGAGCAACTAAGACTGAGTCTCGGGCAAAATTATGCTCAAGTAGTTCAGTAAAAATATAATCTAGGTGTTGTAAATCTTTAAATTTTTCGCCATCAGGCAAAATAACCGTTTCAACACGCGCGCAAGCGCTCATCGCTTGTTGTATCTTTTGAAGATACAACGGAGCAATGGTGTCATTTGAAACAATTAAGGCTTTCTTGTTTGTTAGGTAGCGAGCAAATAGCTCGCTATCATTCATCAAATCCTGGCCAATATAAATGGGGTAACTTCTATCACCTAATTGAACCTGAATCTGTTGCATGTTGTTACCTAAAAGCCGAGTTGCTCGATAATTTGGTTTGCGACGATCTTCGCGCTTTGCTCATCCGTTTTAACGATAACATCCGCAATTTCCTCATATAAAGGATTACGAATTTCCGCTAAGCTTTCGAGCACTTCACGTGGATCATCTACTTGTAACAACGGGCGACGCTTATCACGCTGAGTACGCGCTACTTGCTTGTCGATAGTTGTCTCTAAGTAAACCACTATACCTCGAGCAGAAAGATAGTTGCGGATATCTTTACTCTGAACAGAACCACCACCTGTCGCGAGAACGATACCTTGCCTTTCTGAAAGATCACCAATGACTTGAGCTTCACGACGACGGAAACCCTCCTCACCTTCAACATCAAACACCCAGGCAATATCTGCACCAGTACGTTGTTCAATCTCGTGATCTGAATCGTGGAAATCTAAATGCAGCATTTGCGCCAGATGGCGACCAATTGTGCTTTTACCTGCGCCCATAGGGCCTACCAGAAAAATATTGCGTTTTTCAGCCATTTCGTATACGTCTGAATCTTATATGGAAGAATGCCTTATCGACTTAAACCTCAAGCCGACCTATAATTTAACCTTGCTCTATTGAGACTTGACGAAGGATTATCTCAGTTAAGGGCTACCGCTTGCAAGTCATCACAGCTATTTATAATGATTTTATTATAACCTCGAAGATAAAAACACCCTAAATAATGTAATGTGTACAGTTAAGTGTTTGTTAATGCAAAGACTATAGTTTACTGCAGACAACATAATCTAATTAATATCATTCGCTATAAACTTTAATAAAGTCACTATTATTGCCGCCATAGGCAGTCATTTTACTCACTTGAGTGATATTTACCGCTAGTGTATTTATCCTCAGTGGTAATTTGCTGCTCATAAACATGCACCATAAAAAAACCAGCGCTTACGTCGCTGGCTTTTTATGCTCGTTATCGCTAAAGAAAACTATCGTTTATCAGCAACAATCTTAGGGGTAACGAAAATCAACAATTCTTGACGCTCGTTGGTGTCAGTTGAGTTTCTAAATAAGAAGCCTACTAACGGAATATCACCCAATACCGGTACTTTACTCACTCGGCTAATTAAGTTCTGTTGGTATATACCACCGAGCACAATGGTCTCACCATTATCAACCAGCACTTGGGTACCAATACGTTGAGTATCAATCGCAACAGCTTCACCAGTCGCGGTGGCAACCGTTGTTCCTTGAGAGTCTTGAGTAATTTCAAGATCAAGGATAACACGGTCATCAGGGGTAATTTGTGGAGTTACCCGAAGCGATAACACTGCCTTTTTAAAGGTAACCGTTGTTGCACCACTAGATGCTGACTCAACATAGGGGATTTCAACACCCTGCTCAATATACGCCGACTTTTGGTTAGACGTCGTAATACGTGGGCTGGCAATAATCTCGCCTTTGTTTTCTTGCTCTAATGCGCTTAACTCTAAATCAAGTACCGTACCGTCAGCCAATTTAGCAACATGAAAAGCAATACTGGTTGCAGAGCTTGCTGCTGCCGGTAAATTTACATTAAGACGATCATTAACACTTGGGATAATACCGTTAGCAATATCAGTGGCACCATTAATGGTACCAGAGGTGCCTTTTGTGCCTTGCTGGTCGGTGATGCCCCAACGGATGCCTAAATCTTCAGACACATCGTCTTTCACTGTCACCATGCGGGCTTCAATCAATACTTGCTTAATAGGAATGTCTAATACATCTATTAATCTGTGTACGTTCTCTAAAATTTCCGCAGTGTCTTTTACCAATAGCGTATTTGTACGTTCATCAACGGCAACACTGCCGCGAGATGATAGTAGAGTGGAATCGGTAGTTTTAAGTAAATCCGCTATATCGACGGCTTTAGCATAGTTTATTTGTAAATATTCAGAATATAACGGGGCTAACTCTTTTACTTCTTGGCGATTTTTCAAGTCGTTACTTTCGCGAATAGCAAGCTCTTCACTTGGTGCAACCATTAAAATATTGCCTTCAATACGTTTATCCAAACCTTTAGTTTGTAAAATAAGGTCCAAGGCTTGATCCCAAGGCACGTCATCTAAACGTAAGGTAATTTCACCTTCTACGGTATCGCTGGTAACAAGGTTAAAGTTATTGTAATCAGCAATAATTTGTAAAACAGTACGGACTGAAATATTTTGGAAGTTAAGTGACAATGAGCGACCATTATATTTTTTGGCCTCTTTAGCAACCGAAACTCGTTCAACTTTATCAATGCTAACTTTAAACACATTACCGTCTTGGCGGTAGTTGTAGTCATAGTTACCATCAACATCAACCAAGATACGGGCAGTAAGATCGTCTTTAAATGTTTCAAAACTATTCACTGGTGTGGCAAAATCTTGTACATCCATAACATAAAGCAAATCATTACCAATATCGGTGTTATAGAGTTTTATTTCGAGCTTTGAACCAACTTGTTCAACATTAGCGGCTACAGAACGATTGCTTAGATTAAATAATATTTCTCCGCCACCAGTTTTGTTGCGACGAAAATCAATACTACTAATACCGTTAACAAATGGATTATTAGCTTCTACTGGACCAGCGACATCATCATTAATCGTTAACCGATAACTATTACCAACAATTTTACCTTGGTACGGTTTTACTTTATTCATTGCAACAATGATCTGTAAATCGCCACCTTGTTGTTGTGTATTAATTTCTTTTACGCCAACAGTATTCACCGGAATATTGTTTTTAGTTAAATTAGAAATAGTATCAGAGAAATTCAACATGATTTCTGCTGGATCTGCCGATAAATCGACAGACGGTGACACTATTGATGATTCAAAAATCAACTCTAATTCTAATTGATGATCAACCATTGAATGGTATTTGACGTCCATAAGACGATTAGCAGCTATCGCACTGGGTATTAAACCCATTAATAATACTGCGCCTAAAAACGCTCTAAAAAATAATAACTTTGTTATTGCTTTTTTTATCGCGGCAGAAGATTCCATTATTCTCTCATCCTTCGCACGTTATTTTCCTGATAATTCTAAATTGCTGGATCTTTCTGACCAACAACCCGAACCATCAGGGATTAATTCTATAATTTCGATAAATTGCGGCGTTACTTTAGCAATTCGGCCATGATAAAGCCCTAAATACTCGCCTACACCCATGCGATAAACATTGGCATCGCTAGATTCGACTAAAGCCCAAATAGTTCCATCTTCGCTTAATGTTCCACGCATTCTTAAATTGTCTAATGCATAAGTTTCTAAACGACTTTTGCGACGTTTTAAGTCTGGTTGTAAACAATCTTTAGATGTATCAATCACCTCTTCTGTCAATTCCCTTGATGGTGGAACAAACGGGCTGCGCATTAACTCAGCTTGATATGCAAAATGTTCAAACTTTGGTGTTTGCTTCAAAGGCGGTATACGGGCGACGTGTTGTGCCTTTGTAGTAGTAACAAATAGCTCTAAATCGCTGCGATCGCCAATACAACCACTCAATAAAAACACCATTGATAAGAATAAAGGCAAAAATTTCATTATTTCTGTCCCTTATTGGCCTGTTGCGTTAATTCTGCCCCTTCTTTAAAGCGATAGGTTTTAGCGAGAATATCCATTGATAAACCACCACTATCGTTCTGCTTTATAATAAAGTCGTGCAGACTGACAATTCGAGGTAATTTTGCAACCCCGCTCACCATATTACCTATTTTATGATAATCACCTTCCACTGACATCTTAATTGGGAATTCAATATAAAAATCACGTTCGATTTCATCATCCCAATCTAGGCTATTAATTCTAAGGCCAGCATCAGTAGCAACAAACGTTAAATCATCTAATAAACCAGGCATCTCATTTTCAGAAGGCAACATTTTAAGCAATTCGGCAAACTGCACTTCCATCACGTCTAATTGCTCACGGTACAGTTTAAGATTAGCTGCTAAACGATATTTAGTTTCAAAATCTTCACGTAATTGAATTTCTTTTTGCTGTTCAGCTTCCATCTCATTGATCGAGTCGGAAATAAACAAGTAATAACTGCCACCAATAACACATAGAGACAAGAAACCAGCAAATACAATTTTTACCAGCTTAGGCCAACCACCAATGTTTTCAAAATCGATATCGTTAAATTGATCTAGGTCGAGATTCATTTTCTCGCTCCTTGGTTCGGATCAACATTCGCTTCTTGTGAATCATCACGAATAGTGACACGTAATTTAAAACGTTGTAACTGCCTTAACTCTTCATTTTGGGTCACAATCGATTGCATACTCGGATCATTCAGATAAGCAGAAGTTTTAACCTTTCTCATCATATTAGCGACGTTATTGTTCGATTCACTTCGTCCCTCAATTAATAACACGCTACCTTTCTTCTCTATACTTGAAAGATAAATACCAGGCGGAACAATTCGAACTAATTCATCTAAAACATGGGTCGGTAAATTACGCGATTGTTGTAAATTGAGAATAATCTCTGTGCGACGTTCTATGTCTTTTTTACGTTCGGTAATTTTTCTAATTTCGGCAATCTGGGTATCAAGCAAACTAATTTCCGATTCCAAATAGGCATTGCGTTGACGTTGATCATCAGTGACCACTTCCAGAAAACCCAGAAATAAATAAACGATTAATGAAGTCACTAAAAAGACTAATGCTAAAATACCGATGAAGTCGCGTTTTTGCTTCTCTCTTGCCTCTTCACGCCAAGGTAATAAGTTTATGTTCGCCATTGAGCATAAC
The DNA here is from genome assembly GCF_009994065.1 of Shewanella vesiculosa. Taxonomy (NCBI): domain Bacteria; kingdom Pseudomonadati; phylum Pseudomonadota; class Gammaproteobacteria; order Alteromonadales; family Shewanellaceae; genus Shewanella; species Shewanella vesiculosa. The sequence goes on along the minus strand of NZ_JAACSD010000009.1, from coordinate 112,198 downwards.
TCCTTAACGCAAGACCACATGCCACCATATATTTACTCATATTAGGTTGAAGCTGACTTTTCATCACATCATCTGCATGCAAACAGCCTTGGAAGGGGTCAGCAAGAATAGTATGAGTACCTAACTCGTTGGTAAGTAATTCAACCATTCCTTCTAACTTAGCTGTACCACCACATAAAACGATGTAGTCAACTTTTTCACGGCCACTGGCAGTACAGTATATCTGTAAGGTTCGTTTAATTTGTTGTAATAATTGCGTCTGAAAAGGTGATAGAACTTCGAACATATAATTACGGGGTAATTGCCCTGTTATCTTGGCTCGTTCAGCCTCATCATGGGGCATTCCATAAAATGACAAGATTGATTGAGTAAATAACTCACCACCAAAAGCTTGTTCACGTATGAAAGTAGTATCACCATTTTCAACCACTGAGAATGTGGTCATATTGGCACCGATATCAACCATGGCGATTGATTTATCTTTAGCACCATCAGGTAACTGGCCATAAATTAATTCTGCAGAACGTCCTAAAGCATAGGCTTCCACATCGACAACTTTTACATCCAGCTCGACAGCATCTAGTGCATCTACTCGTGAATCAATGTTTTCGGTGCGACATGCACTCAGTAGCACATTCACTTTCGTTGGATCGGTAATGTTAGGATTAAGTCTTTCAAAATCAATACTGACTTCATCGAGCGAATAAGGAATAAGATTGTCAGCTTCAATCTCAATTTGAGCTTCCATTTCCTCTTCATTCAACGCAGCATCCATATAAATGACCTTAGTCATTACAGCAGATCCTGAAACAGCAACAGCAGCAAATTTGAGGGATTTAGGTAATCCCCGTCGAATTTGTCTTAATGATTCAAGTACCGCTTCAGAATCACGAATATCATGATCAACTACAGCTCCTTTTCTAACAGGAACCGCCGCATGGTTTTGAATTTTATATCCATCCGCAGTCTTGCTCAACAATATGGCTTTGATTTCATGAGATCCAATATCGATCCCGACCATTTGAGGTGCTTGACGCTTCCATAATTTTGAAATCATAGTCCGTCATCACAATTGTATTTTTATTTTCTAAGAGATTAGCACATAATCAACTCGTTATAAGTATTTGTATAAAATGTTTCAACATTTTACAAATACTATTTAGTTATTTCATGTTTTACTTCACCAAAAACCCTCACGCTTATATACTAACGTCACTATTTGTAATTTTTCTGGAATTCTAGAGTGAAGTGGTTTAAACGTTTATTAATTGCATTTTTTAGCCTATCACTACTTGGCATTGCTGCTATAGCTGCCGCTTATTTTTATGTGCTACCCGATTTACCCGATGTTAATTCGCTAAAGACGGTTCAATTACAAACTCCGCTGCGTATTTATAGCCGCGATGGCAAACTGATTTCTCAGTTTGGTGAAAAACGTCGTATACCTGTTGAGTATGAAGAGGTCCCGACTCAGTTAATTAATGCCGTGCTCGATACCGAAGATGCGCGCTTTTTTGAACATAATGGCATTGATCCAATTGGTATTATTCGTGCGGCGGTCATTTTGATAACGACGGGTAAGAAAAGTCAAGGTGCCAGTACGATAACCCAGCAAGTTGCCCGAGGGTTTTTCTTATCGAATGAGAAAACGTACATTCGTAAAGTAAAAGAAATATTTCTAGCGCTAAAAATTGAAAAAGCACTCTCTAAGAAAGAAATCTTAGCTCTTTATTTAAATCGCTCATTTTTAGGTAACCGTGCCTATGGCGTTGGTGCTGCAGCGCAAGTTTATTATGGTAAAGAACTTAACCAACTGACGTTACCAGAGATGGCAATGATTGCCGGTTTACCACAAGCACCATCAGCAGCAAATCCTATTAGAAATACCGAACGGGCAATATCTCGTCGAAATTGGGTTCTAAGCCGCATGCTCGAGAAACGTAATATCACTCAAGCAGAATATCAAGAGGCCATCAATAGCGCTTCTACCGCGAAATATCATGGCGCTGAAATTGACTTATACGCTCCATATGTTTCGGAAATGGCACGTGATTACATGATCCAGAAGTACGGTGAAGAAGCCGCCTATACCAATGGATATAATGTCTACACCACTATATCTTCAGATCTACAATTGATGGCTCAGGAGTCATTAAGAGATAATGTTTTTGCTTACGACCAACGCCATGGTTACCGAGGCCCTGTCACTGAATTATGGACTGATACACCACTAAGCAACGATGAGATTGTGGCGATTTTAAAGCGCACGTCTTCGGTACAGGGCATTATGCCTGCAGCTGTGCTAAGCGTAAAAGACCAACAAGCACAAGTGATTGATGAAAAAGGCGAACTACTGACTCTTGAATGGAATGGCTTAAAATGGGCGCGTAAGTTTATTAGCGATAAACGTCAGAGCTTACCACCGAAACTTGCAAGCGATATATTAACCGCCGGCCAACAAGTCTGGATCCGTCACAATGGTAAGCATTGGCAATTATCACAAATTCCTCAGGTATCGAGTGCAACCGTCTCACTTGAACCTCATGACGGAGCAATTAAAACGCTTGTAGGCGGATTTAGCTTTAGCCAGAGTCAATTCAATCGAGTGACTCAAGCTAAGCGTCAATTAGGCTCTAATATTAAGCCTTTTATTTATGCCGCAGCTTTAGAAAAAGATTACACCTTGGCTACGCTTATCAATAACGCACCAATTAACAAACCCGATACCCGCCAAGGTACTGCATGGCGACCAAAGAACTCACCTGATATCTACGGCGGGCCAACACGCTTACGTGTGGGTTTAGCTCAGTCGATTAACGTTATGTCAGTTAGAGCAATGCGACATACCGGTTTAGACGACACCATAAAAGAGCTAATAAAGTTCGGATTCGACCCAAGTGATTTACCACGTAATGAATCGTTAGCTTTAGGTTCTGCATCGGTAACACCATTACAAGTTGCTACTGCATTTAATACTTTCGCTAATGGTGGCTACTTAGTTGAGCCTTACTTTATCGATCATGTCACCGATGCATACGACAACATGGTTGAACAAACCATTCCAACTATTGCATGCAGTAAACCAGAACCATCTATAACAGGGCCAACAGAGCTTACTGATATTGATGACCCATTTACTGTGATGGCAACAGAGGTAGATCAAGAGAATGTCAGCTCAATCACTGCAGAGCAAAATGTATGTACTAATCCACAAGCTCATTTTGCCAAAAGAGTTATCTCTGAACAGACAGCATTTTTGATTACTGAAGCTTTAAAAAGCGTGATTTGGGGTGGCGGTGACTGGAGCCATGGAACGGGATGGAATGGTACGGCTTGGCGAGCATCAAAATTAATTAAACGTCATGATATTGCGGGTAAAACAGGAACAACTAACGAATCTCGTGATACTTGGTTCAGTGGTTTTAATCCTACACTAACCGCAACCTTCTGGGTTGGTTTTGATGATCATGGTCGTCAATTAGGCCGTTCAAGCTGGATGGCTAATGGCTATCCAGATCAAATATCCGGTGCTGAAGCAGGAGCAAAAACTGCCGGTCCTGGTTGGAATGACTATATGAATAAAGCCCTATCTGGCACCCCAGAAGCGCCCGTCATTCCACCTAAAGGGATTGTATCTGCGCGTATTGATTTAGCCACGGGTAAATTGACTCGAAAAACAGACTATACGACAGAGTTTGAGTACTTTGTTGAAGGCACTGAACCTAAAGAATATGTCACTGAAACTCAGCAAAGTGGAGATATCTTTATCGACAATGTTGCTGAAGATTTATTCCAATAATATCGATTTACATTAGCTAATAAAAAAGCCATTCAACTGAATGGCTTTTTTATAACAGATGATATGACATTACAATGTAGCTAACCTGCTACTGATGTGTTCGGTATCAATAGTTGATGTAGCTCAGTTAAATTTCGTACCTGATAACTGGGAACAATATTATCGCTTATAGGTTGGTCATGATGATTTAACCAACATGTGTCGATACCCGCATTGATCCCCCCTAAAATATCTGAGTGTAGGTTATCACCGACCATCAGCACTTGGTGCTTCTGCGGCTCTCCCATTAAGCTGAACGCATGCTGAAAAATAGCTACATCAGGTTTTGCTTTACCCAGTTGTTCAGAAATTACCACTGGATTAAATGCATCTTGGAAACCGGTACGACTCAAACGGATATTTTGTAATTCGGTAAAGCCATTAGTAATAATGCCTAAATTGACCTTACCCGACAATGAATCAACTAATTCACGAGCTCCCGGTAAAGGGAGACAAATATCAGCCATAGCACTTAAAAACTGACTATTTAAATGCTGTGGTGTTACAGATAATTTAGCAGCCCAATGAGTAAATCGAGTGTGTTGCAAATGTGCTGCGCTGATTAAACCGTTCTGATACTCGACCCATAACGGTTTATTAACCTGCTGATAAACAGAAAAATCTTCTGCACTAAAATCAATATCAAAGCGCGAAAACATTAATTTCAATCCAGCAAATGCATCGAAATGAAATAGTGTTTCATCTGCATCAAATAAAATCCATTTATACTTATTGAGCATATTTGACATCAATTAAATCCTTATTTTAAAAAACGCTAACCTAACTAAGTTTGAATAATAAAAGTTATCGAGCAGAGCTTTGGTCTACTATTGGTATTGGCTAGCAATGGGCAATATAACGAGATGATTTTTACGATACTGGCTAAGCGCTAAATAAAGACATTAACCTAGTTTCTTGCTGCAGTAGACTTTGATAAATGGTTAACTGATTGATGGCACGATCAAGATTATGGTTTTCATATTTAATCCCAAAATAAATGTCACCATTTAAATAATCAGTTAAAAAACGAACACCAAGCATTAATGGCATCACTTTGGTTCCTAGCCACAGACTACGCTTTTCAAGCGGAGTAATAATACCAACAAGAGAAGCAATATAAGAGTTGGCAGCGGCGATAATAATTTCAGGACGCGCGTAAACATTGGCTAAATTAGTCGAATCTTCCGCCTCAGGTGAGCAAAATGCACGAACCATATCGCCAAAGTCATACATTAAATATCCTGTCATACAGGTATCTAAATCAATAATAGCTAAACTAGACATGTCTCGACTATCAAACAACATATTATTGATTTTAGTATCATTATGGCAAACCCTGATCGGTAAATCGCTTTCATATTGCAACAATGTTGTCACTAAATCAGTTTGAGCCAAACAAAAATCGACCCATTTTTTACACTGAGCTAATCGCTCATGACTATCGTTAATCTCAGCACTATGCAATTGAGCCATACGTTGAGGTAAATTTAAAAAATTGGGGATCACATCGATAATATCAGTGGGGGTTAAGTTACTCAGTGCCGCAGCAAAATGCCCAAACGCCTCGGCCGCTAACTTAGCTTGCTCGGGCGTATCAACTACTTCAATTGTATCGCTATGGGGCAAATAATCTATTGCCCGCCAAAATCCTTGCTCAGCTAAATCTACGTAAAGCGCGCCAGAAACGGTAGCGATTGGACTCACCACTTGCAAGGGATATTGTTGCTGTTGCCGCTTAGCCAATAAATGCTGACTAATGTTAGCGGCATTTTGAATCATAACCCTAGGATCAGTAAATATTTGAGTATTAATCCGCTGCAACACCATCGTTTTAGCTTGATCTCGCACCAAAAAAGTCTGATTTATATGGCCATTACCCAGTGGATGAATGGAGCTGTGCTCGGTACTAAAACCAAACTGAGGTAACACATTGCTACGGATAAAATTAACCAATCAACACTCCAACACTAATATCACCAAAACCTAAGGTAACCAATACATCACTTTGGTCCGGTTTCTCTCTGTAATCGTTACTGACTCAGTATCATTTCAAATTGAGGGTTTTGCATCAAGGTTGCTTGACTGCCCTTTAAGTTAAATTCATAGCCACACAACTTAAAGCTGCCTCTGAGCGCGACATCATTGACAATGGCATCTTTGTCTAATGGTGTAAATCTAGCCTCACTGGCACCATCATTAAGTAAATCAACGGTGATAGGTCGATAGCGACTACCGTCATTAAACTCAAGATTAGCGCAGGTTTTATCACCCGTTGCTGTCGCTAAACGCCACATATTTTGCGCAGCGCCGCTATCTCCTAACCAGCGCACAATCAAGATTTCACCCTCTAACGCCAGCCAAAATCCGTCTGGTAGTTTTACCATCTCTCGAGTGCCAGCTTGTTGTTGATGACTTATGCCATCAAGGTGTGCGGCTTGTTCGGTTTCGTCGCTAGAAAAAACATTGACCAATGCAAAGACCAAATACACGACTAAACAGATAGCCAAGATAAGCGCAGTAATTTTACCAATTAAAATAAGCTTTTGCTGGTGTAATTTGGCCACATTAAGCCAAGATTTTGCTAGCTCGGTAATCGACCCAGATTGTAATGCATCTTGATCGACATAAAGCGGTTGATTATTACGCACTGACGCTGTGGAAAATGAGCTAGTGTATTGGTCATCTATTGCAGCATCTGCATCGAGGGCCGTGTTATCTTGCTCAATATCAGCCTGTGGTAAAACATCATCAATAGTCTGATTGCTCTGGGTTTCGCCAGAATATGGCTCAGATGATGTACTAAAGTTCACGTCATTATCAGTTAACTCTACGGCTGAAAATGTACTCTCTGGCGTTGCCTGAACAGGCATAGCCTGCCCTTTCATAACTGGCTCTTGTCTGTGATAAACCGAACCTATATTGGATACTGGCGCCATATTTGGTCCATTATATCCTTGTACATAATTAATGATATTTCTAGGCGGTAAAAATGCCAAATAGCCACCACAGGCTAAGCCGAATAAAAATACGCCAGCTGACGCGCCCAAAGGCGCCATAAAGTAAGTCAATATGCCAAAAGCCAATACAGGTATGACACAAATCATCGCTAACTTAGCCGATTTATTGGCATCATTTAAGCGACGAAGTGCAGCCAAACCAACAATAGGCATAACCGCCAGCGTCACAATCACATTAATTACACTCGTCGGAAATACGATAGCAGCAACGGTTAACAACAAAAATGCAGCGAATATAATTGCCATTAACCTTAAGCCTGTGTCACGACCATCTCGGCACAGTAGGGTTTTTACAGACATCAATCATTCCTATTCATTTACGAAAAAATCAAAAAAAACAGCTAGGTACATAACAGAATTTATCGGTAATTATACACAGTGATGGCAAGGTGATTAGATTGTTTTCACCATCAAAACTGACAACCACTATCAATAGCGCAAAGCCTACAGAATTAATCTTATAAAGCCAGACCCAACCTAGGTTTTACATAACTTTTTTATTCATTAACCTGTCTGTTGCTTGTCGCCCATTTATCGCAACAAGGCACAGTAGCAATCGCTATGATTGCGCTAGCATAACCTTACAGTTAACGAGTATAATATTAAGCTTTCTTAATGAATAATCGGATGAGAAACCCTATTTATGAGCACTCGTGGAAATCTTTTTATTGTGTCAGCCCCCAGTGGCGCAGGTAAATCATCACTTATATCAGCACTATTAAAAGATACACCATCTGATAAACAGGTTTCAGTGTCACACACGACCCGTAAACCTCGCCCTGGCGAAGTCGATGGCCAACATTATCATTTTGTCACTGTTGAGCAATTTAAAGCATTAATTGACCAAAACGCCTTTATTGAATGGGCTGAAGTCTTTGGCAATTTTTATGGCACCTCCAAAACCGTCATTGAACACACTTTGACTAATGGTATCGACGTCTTTCTAGATATCGACTGGCAAGGTGGTGAACAAGTTAAAAAACTAATGCCATATGCGATTGGGGTATTTATTTTACCGCCATCGAAAACTGAACTAGAGCGTCGTTTAACTGGTCGAGGCCAAGACAGCCAACAAGTGATTGATTCACGCATGGCACAAGCGGTTTCTGAAATGTCACATTACGCACAATATGAATTTGTGATTGTAAATAATGATTTTGATGACGCCCTAACCGATTTAAACGCCATTATTCGCAGCCAAAGACTAACCTGTGCTAGTCAGCAGCATACCCACAATGATATGCTTATTGATCTCTTGGCAGACTAATTGTCATAGTGTACAATTTTGCGTCATTTTTCCCCATAGATAACACTGGAGTTTCAACACATGGCTCGCGTAACTGTAGAAGACGCCGTAAACAAAATCGGCAACCGTTTTGATATGATCCTGGTTGCAGCGCGTCGTGCACGCCAAATCGCCGTCCAAGGTAAAGAACCTATGGTTGATGAGATGAATGATAAACCAACGGTTGTCGCATTACGTGAAATCGAATTAGGTTTAGTCACCTCTAACACTTTAGATGCTGATGAGCGCCAAACTGTTCGTGAACGTGAAGCAGCTGAAATTGCCGCTGTAGCAGCCATAGCAGAAGGCCGCGTTTTATAAGGAGTAGCGCCACTTGTATCTGTTTGAAGGTCTAAAAGAGTCAGCATCCAGCTATCTAGAGCCGGATCAAGTAGAATTACTCAAGCAGGCCTATTTGGTTGCGCGTGATGCCCACGAAGGGCAAATGCGCACAAGTGGCGAGCCTTATATCACCCATCCCGTTGCGGTTAGCCGCATCTTGGCAGACATGCGCCTCGATCATGAGTCGCTTATGGCTGCCTTGCTTCATGACACCATTGAAGATACACCGGTAACCAAAGAAGAACTCACTGAGTTATTTGGTGCTGATGTTGCCGAACTGGTTGAAGGTGTTTCCAAGCTTGATAAAATCAAGTTTCGTGACAGAAAAGAAGCCCAAGCAGAAAACTTCCGTAAAATGATGATGGCAATGACTCAAGATATTCGAGTTATCCTCATCAAATTGGCCGACCGCACCCACAATATGCGCACATTAGGCGCTCTTCGCCCTGATAAGCGTCGTCGTATTGCTCGCGAAACGTTAGAAATATATGCTCCAATTGCTAATCGATTAGGTATTCATAATATTAAAATCGAACTTGAAGATCTCGGTTTTCAAGCCTATTACCCTATGCGACACAGAGTGATCCGCGATGTCGTAAAAGCAGCTCGTGGTAATCGTAAAGAACTGATTAACAGTATTGAAGTGGCTATTGAAACACGCCTTGAAGAAGCTGGAATTCCTACTAAAGTCAAAGGCCGTGAGAAAAATCTCTATTCAATCTATCGAAAGATGCGCAGTAAAGAACTTCAATTTCAAGAGGTTATGGATATATATGCGTTCCGCGTTATCGTCGACTCTATTGATACCTGCTATCGCGTATTAGGTGCTATGCACGGATTATACAAGCCGCGCCCTGGACGTTTTAAAGATTATATCGCCATTCCAAAAGCCAACGGTTACCAATCACTGCATACCTCGTTATTTGGCCCCCATGCGGTGCCTGTTGAAGTGCAAATTCGTACCGAAGAAATGGATCAAATGGCCGACAAAGGTGTCGCTGCGCATTGGATGTACAAAAACAATACCGATGCGGCTCAACAAAGCACTTCTCAAGTTCGCGCTCATAAATGGATGCAAAGTTTGCTGGAATTACAGCAAAGTGCTAGCAGCTCATTTGAATTTGTTGAAAACGTTAAAACTGAATTATTCCCTGAAGAAATTTACGTATTTACTCCAGAAGGCCGTATCTTAGAATTACCAGTCAATGCCACGGCGGTCGATTTTGCCTACGAAGTGCATACTGATGTGGGCAATACCTGTGTTGGCGCACGCGTTAATCGTCAAGCATACCCGCTGAGCCAACCATTAATTTCAGGGCAAACCGTTGAAATTATTACCGCCAAAGGTGCCCGCCCTAATGCTGCATGGCTAAATTTTGTGGTAACGGGTAAAGCCCGAGGTAAAATCCGTCAGGTATTAAAGAGCCTTAAAGGCGATAATGCTATCGCATTAGGCAAACGTTTATTAAACCATGCCTTGGGTGATACCAAGCTGGAAACTATTCCCGCTGAATTACTTGAGAAAGTGATCAAAGAAACCAAACACACATCATTAGACTCGCTGCTAGCAGATATTGGCTTAGGCAATGCCATGAGTATTGTGATTGCACAGCGCTTGGTTGGTGAGCAGTTTGATTCTCAAGACAGCAATAAAGAACGACCACAAATGCCAATTCGCGGTGCCGAAGGTATGTTGGTCACTTACGCCAATTGCTGCCGCCCAATCCCCGGCGATGCGGTCATTGCTCATGTGAGCCCAGGCAAAGGTCTGGTAGTGCACATGGAAAGCTGCGCCAATATTCGCGGCTATCAAGGCGAGCCAGATAAGTACATTTCAGTACATTGGGACAACGTAGAAGGGGTTGAATACCAAGCTAACTTACGCGTTGAAATTGTAAACCACCAAGGTGCGTTGGCAAAAATCACTTCGATCATTGCTTCTGCTGGTTCTAACATTCACAACCTCAGCACCGAAGAACGTGATGGCCGTGTATATCTGATTAATTTACGTATTTCAGTTAAAGATCGCGTTCATCTTGCAAACGTTATGCGCAGGATCCGTGTTTTACCTGAAGTCTTACGCACTTCGCGTAACCGCTAATGATTTCATGAGTGGTTTAGTTAACCTCTCATGAATATTCATATTTTAAGTTATTACTCAGTTATAGTCGCGGAAAATACTCTTTGTTCTTCCTCAATATAATCAGTTAACGACACCATCTGCATCACCCGTTGCTGGGTTTGATTGGCCGCATTGCGCCACTTTTTATGTTTATTAAAGCGATCAACGTGATGCTTAAACCGTACCACTAAAAAGTGTTGCTCATCTAAGCCTAGGCAATACATATCAGTTCGGTTTCTAGATTGGGGTTGCACTAACTGATGAAATACCCACTGATTGTCGTTAATTGTCACAGTGCTAGTATCATTATTTAGAGGGTAACCGCTACTGTTAATAAATGCCTTAAGCTGCATAGCTTCATGTTTTGGACTATGCTCGCGATATATTTTCAATATTTTTTGTCTTAAGTATGCTCTTTTTCCTCTAGAATCATCAACAGGTTCAAGTTGATAGTAACTTTCATCATACTTTTGATTAAGCCACTGCTTAAGCGACTGATTATCGAGCACATTGATATTCTCAGAAACTTTGTGTATCGCAAAAGCACAGCCCAGCATGCCATATTCACTGTCGGGTAAAATGCCAATGATTGGCTTGTATATCCAAAAAACCGTATGGAAAATTACATAGGACAGATCAATGTCGCTATTTCGATGTTCGTTAAACCATTGAGGATTTCTATATGGATACTTAACCTTCGGCTGTTCAACAGTGTCAATATTGTTAAGAGATAAACTACTGATAGGAAAATTAATGTCTAGCGTTCTATTCTCTAAAATAAACCGTTCTTCCACCATTTTGCTAAAGTCGGCGCCGCCGACAAAACCTTGCCTCAACACTCTAGGCAATGCTTTTATAATAGTGATGAATGCCACTATTATAATCTTTGTCAATAAAGCTATCATAAGAATCAGTTTCATATAGTCAACTTGATAAAAATACAGACTTCTAAACCCAAGCAGTACATGCCTGTGCGACTGTGGAAACAAAGATTCACCAATTGATAAAACACCCAATCTATGTCATTAATTTGTATAATGATAACAACAGGAATGGCGTATACCGCTGACCTTTATCGCCCCTCTAACTGCTCTGCCATCACCTCATCTGACAGTATGGATATTTACTCATTCCTTGTCTTAAATATGTATTCCAACTTAGTTCTTTCTCTTATGGTTCAGGGTGATTATAGTATTCTCGATTGCCCCAATGCCTAATTATAAAGTGCATTTATCCTATCTGGAATTTTCTTGATCCTAAACACACTGCTGGGGAAAATACCGATAATCGTAAGAGACATCCACAGCTCAGTATAAATATGGACATAGGTTTCATGGGTGTGAGTTTTTTGCTTCGTATTAAACCAATGCCTATTTCTATAAGGATAATTAACCTCTTTGGGTAACTGTCGAGCAACTATATTACTGATAGGAATAGTTATTTTTAACAGTTTGTCTTCTAAAATAAACCGCTCAGTGACGAGCTGAGTAAAATCAGCACCGCCAACAAAGCCTTGCCACAAGCTCTTCAATAACCCCATTATACTGTTTCTTGTCCAGATGAAGTTTGCAGAGCTGACGAAGTATCATTGGATAGTCGCGATTGTGGTTCATCTGCAACATAATCAGTTAATGACACCATCTCCATCACCCGTTGCTGCGTTTGATTGGCCGCCTTGCGCCACTTTTTATGTTTGTCAGAACGGTCAACCTGATGGTTAAAACGCACAACTAAATAATGACCTTCATCTAAACCTAAACAATACATGTCGGTGCGACTGCGTGAATGAGGTTTAATCAATTGATGAAACACCCACTCAGTACCATTTATTTGTACCGTAGTAGCATCTGGAATTTGGGGATAACCGCCGTTGTTTATAGCAGCTTCTAATTGAATAGCCATTACCTCATCGGAAAGAGTGGTATGTTTACTCATTTCTTGCCTTATTCTAGTGTTGCTACCTCGAGCTTTGTCACCAGGCTCAGGGTGATTATAATATTCATCATATTCTTGATTAAGCCATGAACCAAGGGCCTGATTATCAAGCGCATTAATACCATCATGGGTTTTTTTTATTCTAAACACACTGCTGAGCATGCCGTATTCACTGCTGGGAAAAATGCCGATAATGGGCAAATACATCCAAACTCGAGTATAGATATGCACATAGGTTTCATGGGTGTGAGTTTTTTGCTTCGTATTAAACCAATGCCTATTTCTATAAGGATAATTAACCTCTTTGGGTAACTGCCGAGCAACTACATTACTGATAGGAATAGTTATTTTTAACAGTTTGTCTTCTAAAATAAACCGCTCAGTGACGAGCTGAGTAAAATCAGCACCACCAACAAAACCTTGCCACAATGTTTTTAGTAATTTCTTCATAATGTTTTTTGTTTTTTTTGTGCTTCTTGCATTAATTGCTCAGCTTTCTGAATATATTTTTTAACTTCTTTTGCGCGAACTTTTGAACCTAACGTCGATAATTGGGCATAATAGGTTTTTACCCCCAAGAAAGGCAGTGTATGTGGACTTGCACCCGTAGAACTAAATATTATCGAGGGAAAAAATTTAATTGAACGAGCAAAACTACTGGCAGAGAGATCATTTTTACCGGCAAGATTAGGCACGGGATCGAATGGATTATTACGTGGTTCATGGGTTTTTAACCCCACCAATTTAGCCGCTTGCTGCAAGTCAGCCACATTAGCACCACTTCCATGAATAGCTAATTCTTGACTAGTTAATAAGCCTTGATAATGAACTCGATAATAGCGTAATGCCGATAAGAAAATAATTGCCCCTTGGCTGTGGGCGACCCATTTGACCTTTTTACCCAACTGCTGGTTTTGCTTCAATACTGCCGCCAAGTGCTGGGCATTATGCGAAGCATTACTTTGACTTTTATCAAATGCACACTCAATAAGATCGCGCACAACTTTATCACTAGGATTATGAAATAAAGTATAAGCTTGAATTGCATCACTTTGATAGGCAGTATCTAAATGAGTGCCCATTAGCCACTGTGCTTTAGCAAACTCATTTAGCATACCGTTTATGGCGGCATGGGCAGTTTTTACTTGTGTGGTAGGCTTTGCGCCCCCCCATTCAGTAGTTAATTCTGTAATTTCCTCTTCCATTTTTGCCCCATCGTATTTCGCTCCTGAGCCAATCCTTTCAACTCTATACAACATGGTGCGCTCATCTGTATGGCGATCTTTCTTACCATATAATTGTTGATCAAATAATATATCGGTGACGTGCACTTGTCCGTTCGCGGCAATTTTATAATCAATAAAGTAATGATAATTACGAAATGGAATATCAGAGCGGCGCATATGCCTAAAGGGATTACGGCTTTGTTTAATTGACGAGGCTGCTGTTGGGTGCAGGCTGATAAATTGAATTTCTTTAATCACCTGCTGTTGGTCATAATCATTAAGGCTTTGCAGCATAACAAATGCTTGATAGGAAAATTCAACTTTTTGGTAATTAAAGTCAACCGGTAATCGAAGTCCATGCTCTAATGCTGTTTGATGGTCTAAACCCATTAAACTATGAGGTGAACTCGGTTGTAGTGCATTTTTATTTGCGCCGCTGTTTTTCCATGTCATGCTAATCATCCCTGATATATAAATTATGTATCATAAAATGGATTGTCGATTTTATATATAGCTACAAATAACTGGTTTTATTATGGTAAGTAATACTTGATGATAATGAGATAATAATAAGCTCATATATACCCATTTAGGTCAGACGTTATTCGTAGCATTGAAACTGTTTAAGGAGGCTTGCTCAAATAGCGCTAAGCCGATACATTGACTATTAATTTTTACCAACCAACACAATTAAATAAAGAGAATTCAACATGGCTGAAAAAATTATCATCGCAACCGACAAAGCCCCCCAAGCTATTGGTACTTATTCACAAGCAGTTAAAGTCGGCAGTACCGTTTATCTTTCAGGTCAGATCCCATTAGACCCAAAAACCATGACCATGGTGAGCGATGATTTTGCAGAACAAGTTGTACAAGTGTTCGAAAATTTAACCGCGGTATGTGAAGCTGCTGGCGGAAAAATGAGTGACATCGTTAAGCTAAATATCTTCTTAACCGATTTATCTCATTTTGCCACGGTAAACGAAATTATGAGTCGTTACTTCCAACAACCTTATCCAGCTCGTGCCGCGATTGGCGTCAAAGAGTTACCAAAAGGGTCATTGGTTGAAATGGACGGAATCATGGAAATTTAGCGACAACCGTACAATTTTTTTAAAGGCACCTAGAGTGCCTTTTTTATTATCCGTGGGTTTTACACTGTAGAGTATTTACTCAACACCTATTGTTTCTTCAGTAAATTCTGCTAACGTGTTTGTTGTGTTACCTTGCACACATACTGTGCAATTGTTTGCGCCAGCGCACAAAAATGGCCATACTAAATTTATAGAGACCCACAATAACAATAAAGAACATGGAAGCGTCGATGGAAAATTTAATTAAAACTCCTGTTGAGATGTTGTCTCATTGGGTAGATACGCAAGGCGACAAAGTTTACCTTCGCCAGCCGATTGACGGTAAATATGTAGATTTCACCTGGCGTGAAGTTCAACAAAAAGTGCAACAAATTGCAGGTTCACTGCGCCATTTAGGTCTAGAGCGCGGTGATAAAGTTGCTGTACTGTCTAAGAACTGTGCCGAGTGGTTTATTGTCGATTTAGCATTAATGTACGGTGGTTATATTAGTGTGCCTGTTTATCCAACTGCTAATGCCGAAACGATTCGTTATATACTTGAGCACAGTGGTGCAAAAGCCATCTTTACTGGCAAGCTTGATCATTGGGCAGAACAAGAAGCTGCCGTGGGCGGTGAAATTCTCCGTTTAGCCATGCCATATGACACCATGCCTGCCCAATATCATTGGGAACAGCTATTGAAGCTGGGGCAACCTCTGGTTGACGAGCAGTTACCCACTGCAGATCAAGTCATGACGCTCATTTATACCTCAGGCTCAACTGGCAAACCTAAAGGCGCGATCCAAACCTTTACCAGTTATGGCTGGGCGTGTGAAGCCGTGATCCGTGATTTACAAGCAAACACGACTGACCGACTATTATCTTACTTACCGTTAGCACACATTACCGAACGCGTAGCTATTGAAGGTTCATCATTCTATTCTGGGGCAACGGTTTCTTTTGTTGAAGGTCTCGACTCATTTGTTGATGACATTCAGCGTTGTCGTCCAACGATATTTTTCTCCGTACCGCGTTTATGGACGGTATTCCAACTCAATATCATCAACAAAATTGGTGAGAAAAAACTTAAAACCTTACTTAAACTGCCCATTATTAGCAGTATTGTTAAGCGTAAGATTAAAAAAGGTTTAGGGCTGGATCAATCACGCTTAAACGGCTCAGGCTCGGCGCCAATACCACCATCATTGCTTCAATGGTACAACGATATCGGCATTGATATTTGTGAAGCATGGGGGATGACTGAAAACTGTGCTTACTCGATAATCAACCATCCATTTAATGCCAAGAAGATTGGCACTGTCGGCCGTCCAGTTGAAGGATGCTTGGTACGTCAAACTGAACAAGGTGAGTTGTTAGTTAAAAGTCCTGGCTTGATGAGCGGCTATTACTTACAAGACGAAGCCACCGCAGCCGCATTTACCGAAGATGGTTTTTTCCATACTGGCGATTTATGCGAAATTGATGCAGACGGTTATATCGATATTACTGGTCGAGTTAAAGACAACTTTAAAACCTCAAAAGGTAAATATGTCGCACCTGTCCCTATTGAACGTAAATTGGCTCAAGATTCACATATAGAGTTAATTTGTGTTATTGGTTCTGGCTTACCACACCCAGTCGCATTAGTGCAGCTTTCAGAAGGCTCTAAATTGCAGCCTCGTGAGGAAGTAAGAACATCATTGAAAGAGACGCTCGACAGCATTAACCCGCATCTTGAGTCACATGAGCACGTTGATGCCATTATAATCGTCAATGATGACTGGACCATTGAGAACGATGTGTTAACTCCAACGTTAAAAATTAAACGTCACGTACTGGAAAAAACATTCAGCGCCAAAGTAGACGGTGTGCGCGGTGCAAAAGTACGTTGGGAAGACGAATTGTAGTCATCCACTATCGATTATTTCGCCTCAAAAAATACACGCAATATGCGTGTATTTTTTTGACATATTCTGTCAATATACGCGCCATCAACTATGCAGAGTTTACATAGCGTTGCATACCCATTAATTAGGCAGAGACTCATGTTCATTGCGTTATATATTATCGGCGGTTTTATCATTTTAACCTTTGGCGCAGAAGCTCTTGTGCGCGGAGCCAGTGCCGTAGCGCTGCGTTTAGGTATTGCGCCGCTCATTATAGGCTTAACCATTGTGGCATTTGGTACTAGCGCCCCTGAATTAGCGGTGAGTGTAAAATCGGCATTAGCAGGTAATCCTGGGATTGCCTTAGGTAATGTTGTCGGTTCTAACATTGTTAATGTCGGTTTAATTTTAGCCATCACCGCCCTTATTCGCCCTATTACCGTGCAATCTCAAATGGTTAAGCGCGATATTCCTATTATGATTTGCGCGTCAGTACTAATGTGGTTTTTGCTGCTTGATGGTGAAGTCAGCTTTATCGACGGAGCCATCTTATTTGGTGCACTTGTTAGTTATTTAGTCTTTAGTTATGTCAGCGCCAAAAATAATCCAGAAGACGTTGATGTTAATACCAATCCACAACACCCAGGATTATCAATCGCATTAATTATTGCTGGAATCGCAATGTTAGTCGGTGGTGGCATATTATTTGTAGATGGTGCTGTTGATTTAGCCAAGCAGTTTGGCATTAGTGAAGTCATCATTGGCTTAACTATTGTGGCTATTGGCACCAGTATGCCAGAACTCGTTACCTCGGTGATGGCGGCTCTTAAAGGTCAAAGTGACATTGCCATCGGTAACGTTGTTGGCTCTAATATTTTCAACGTACTCGGTATTTTAGGCGCAACAGCATTAATTCACCCAGTATCCGCTGCCGGATTTAACGAAGTTGATTTTATCGCCATGCTGATTTTTGCGTTTATGGTATTGCCGTTTGCTTGGAGCGGTTTACGTATTGGTCGTCGTGAAGGTGGAGTGCTATTAGCTGGTTACCTTGGCTACACCAGTTATTTAGTGATGCAAGTGGTTTAAGTTATCGACAATAATACTCATACTAAAGGCCGAATATTCATTCGGTCTTTTCATAACACTTTGTAAGCCTATACTCATATTTAATACGAGATCCTGACAATACATGACATTTGTCATCTTCAATTGATGACCTTTGTGTCTAAGAATAACCCCCGCCTATAGCCATACTACACCTATCCCAACAACATCTTGATTGGGGGAAACGTAAATGGAGATAACCATGAAAACCTTACTACTGATCACCAGCTTAACCTTAGTCAGCCAAGCTAGCTTTGCTAACATTAGCGATATTGATGCTGCTGCCAACACCATGAACATCAATGAACTCAGCCAATACAGTGAACAGGCTATTGATTATGAAAAAGCCTATGCTGATTATCGTCTAGCCATTACTGCCAACATAATGGGTCAACGTCAACTCGCTACAGATTCATTAAACGATGCTCAGCAAACACTAGAATCTCTTTTAGACCAAGACCCATCTGCAGACCCACAAGCGCTACTTGCTGCGGTATATGGAATGCAAATCTCGTTTGATAATAGCAAAGGTGCTGTATTAGGAATGAAAACGGCACAATTACTTCAACAAGCAAACGATCTGGAACCTAACAATCCGCGCGTCAGTTTAGTGCGAGCAATTAATGCATTTTATACCCCTAGCGTATTTGGTGGCGGACTCGACAAGTCGCAAACATTAGTAACCCAAGCAATTAGTCAATTTGAGCAGCCTTGTAATGAAATCTGTTGGGGACATGCAGAAGCCTATACTTGGCGCGGACTCGCTAAACAAGAACAAGGCGACTTAAACGGTGCTTTACAAGATTGGCAAACCGCCATTGAAGTTGACCCTCAGTATGGTTGGGCAAGATATCTGTTAAACCAACAAACAGTAAAGCAGTAATCGACCAGTTTATTATTACTCGCATAGGTTTGAGTTAGCGCGCAGTTACTCTATGATTAACTGCGCTAGGAGGCACTATGACACTCGGTTTAACAATACCCAACGAAAAGAGTTATGAGCAAAAAACCGCTTGGGTTTACCTCATAAACTTAGGTTTTTACTTTATTCCATTGTATTTCATGCACGGTCAATGGTTAAACATTACGATCGCAATCTTATTATTAGTGCCATTTATTATCGGTTATTTCTGGGCTTATAACTGTAGCAAAGAGCGAGCCCTCAAACCTATTGGGTTAATGTTTGTCACAGCAATAGCCTCATCATTTGTTAGCAGTGGCGCCATATCACTGTTCAGTTTTTGCTGTTTCTTTATTGGTTTTTTCTACTCACTTCGTACTGCCATATTGAGTTTTATCGGACTGAGTATTTTGCTTTTAGTGATCGATATTAGCATGGATTACACAGGCTACTTTTTTACTTTTTATGGTATGGGAATTTGCTTAGGGGTGGGAGTGTTTGGGATAATTGAACAAAACCGCCAACGCATCAAACGCCAGCAACAACAATCAAAAGATGAAGTCGCAAATTTAGCTACCGCATTAGAACGCGAACGTATTGGCCGAGATTTACATGATGTGATGGGGCACCACTTAGCCGCCATCGCCTTAAAAGCTGAACTGGCAGACAAACTCATTGCCTCAGGTAAAATCGACTTAGCGCAGCAGCAAATTCATCAAGTGAGCGTGATAACTCGAGACTGTTTAAGCCAAATTCGCCACACGGTATCGGGCTATAAACATCAAGGCTTAACGCATACCCTAAACACCTTAGCCAACACGTTAAGAGATAACGCTATTGCTGTCAGCATAGAAGGCACATTCCCTAAACTCAGTGAACTCATGGAATCGCAAATCAGCTTGCTGTTAACTGAGTTGATTAATAACACCATAAAACACAGCCACGCAACACATTGCACCCTGCGTATTGAACAAAGCCCAAATTGCCTCAAACTCAACTTTATCGAGAATGTACCGGTTAAAACCATCACTAAAGGCAACGGATTAACCGGTATTCAAGAGCGAGTAACCTTGCTACATGGCACCATCGACTATCAATTAATTCCCCATTATAAAGTGAGTATCCAATTGCCACTAAGTGAGTCCGTTAGATGAAAATTCTATTAGCCGAAGATCAAGCCATGGTAAGAGGCGCCCTCGCCGCGTTACTCACATTAGGATGTGATAGCTTAAATGCAATAGAGATTGTCGAAGTCGAAGATGGCGATAAAGCGATGCAACAACTTAAAACCGATTCGTTTGACCTGCTACTTACCGACATTGAAATGCCTAGGAAATCAGGTTTAGAACTGAGCCTATGGTTGCAACAGCAACGCAGTCAGACCAAAGTGATTATTCTGACCACCTTTGGCCGAGCGGGTTATATCAAACGAGCATTAGAATACGGTGTCGGGGGCTTTTTATTAAAAGATGCACCTTCTGCTGACTTAATTAACGCGATTAAACAAGTCATGGCGGGTAAACGAGTCATCGATCCAGAATTGGCTTTCACCGCTATTGGTGAAATAGATCCTCTCAACGACAAAGAAAGGCGCGCATTGCGCCTAGCAAGCGAAGGCTTATCAACCAGCGATATTGCCAGTCAGTTGTTTATTGCAGAAGGTACAGTACGAAACTATTTGTCAGAAGCCATTAATAAACTCAATGCCAGTAACCGAATTGA
Organism: Shewanella vesiculosa; assembly: GCF_009994065.1. NCBI lineage: Bacteria > Pseudomonadati > Pseudomonadota > Gammaproteobacteria > Alteromonadales > Shewanellaceae > Shewanella > Shewanella vesiculosa. The sequence goes on along the minus strand of NZ_JAACSD010000009.1, from coordinate 91,744 downwards.
TGCCGCCAGAATTGCCAAGCAAAAGGGTTGGTTGTAATTAGTGGCTTAATATTGCCTTGTATGCAAAGTCTGCTAAGATACCTTAAACATCTGTATATAATTACAGTGATTTGAGATTGATAGCTTGAAATCACTATAATTTTTACATCTTTGGTAATCAATTTAGGTGAGCACAATTTGCTACGACTGGATCTTGTTCCGATCACCGACCTTAAAGGCGTTGCTAAAAAGGTTGCGGAAAAACTGGCTAAGTTAGGTATTAAAACAGTACAAGATGTGCTGTTTCATTTACCGCTGCGTTATGAAGACCGTACGCAAATCCATGCTATTGCCGCATTACCTCCTGGCAGTTATGGCACCATAGAAGCAGAAATTCAGTCAACTCAAATCATGCAAGGTCGGCGGCGCATGTTAGTGTGTAATGTCCGTGACCACAGCGGAATGATGAGCCTGCGATTTTTTAATTTCTCTATGGCGCAACGTAATGCCATGGAAAATGGCGCCAGCATTCGGGCTTACGGTGAAATACGCAGTGGCAATCATCATAAAGAAATTGTTCACCCCGAATATCAAATTATTCATCCTGGTGAATCTGTCACATTAAGCGACACCCTAACGCCGATTTACCCGACGACTGAAGGGGTAAAACAAGCCAGTTGGATCAAATTAACACAACAAGCCTTGGCGATGTTGGACCAAGGTGGATTACCTGAGTTGCTGCCCAGTGCATTACAGCCAAACAATATTAGCCTGCGTGATGCATTGCATATTTTACATCGCCCCCATAGCTCAGTATCACCTTTTGAATTAGAACAAGGTCTGCATCCTGCCCAACAAAGATTAATCCAAGAAGAACTGCTGGCACATAATCTGAGCATGTTGCAACTACGCCAACGCAGTAACCAAGATGCCGCGGTGCCAATGCCAGCGACAGGTCAGTTACTAACGCCTTTTCTAGCGCAACTGCCTTTTAAACCCACTGGAGCTCAACAGCGGGTTGTCGCCGAAATCAGCCAAGATATTCAACATCCAACGCCGATGATGCGTTTAGTTCAAGGCGACGTGGGTTCAGGTAAAACCTTGGTGGCGGCACTGGCGGCATTACAGGCAATTGAAAACGGTTACCAAGTGGCCATGATGGCACCGACTGAATTACTCGCCGAACAACATGCCAGCAACTTTGCAGCATGGTTCGAACCACTTGGGCTAAAAGTCGGCTGGCTGGCGGGTAAATTAAAAGGCAAAGCTAGGGTTCAATCACTTGAAGATATCGCTTCTGGCGCTGCACAAATGGTTATTGGAACTCATGCGATATTTCAACAAGCGGTGGTGTTTAATAAACTGGCGCTGATTATTATTGATGAGCAGCATCGTTTTGGTGTGCATCAACGCCTAGACTTACGAGAAAAAGGTGTCAGCCAAGGCTTCCATCCACACCAGCTTATTATGACTGCTACGCCAATTCCGCGTACCTTAGCCATGACCGCTTATGCCGATCTTGATACCTCGACCATTGATGAACTGCCTCCAGGACGAACTCCCGTAACCACAGTAGCCCTTGCCGACAGTCGCCGAGAGCAAGTGATTGAACGTGTAAAACAAGCAGCATTAAACGATAATCGCCAAGCTTATTGGGTCTGTACCTTAATTGAAGAGTCTGAAGTACTTGAATGCCAAGCGGCTGAAGACACTGCCACAGAACTCGCCATAGCGTTACCAGAACTGAAAATAGGCTTGATCCATGGAAGAATGAAAAGCGCTGAAAAACAACATATCATGGCGCAATTTAAAGCAGGTGAATTGAACTTACTCGTCGCCACCACCGTCATAGAAGTTGGCGTTGATGTGCCTAATGCCAGTTTAATGATTATCGAAAACCCTGAACGCTTAGGCCTAGCGCAGTTACACCAATTAAGAGGTCGAGTCGGCCGTGGGGCTGTCGCTAGCCATTGTGTATTACTTTACAAAGCCCCGTTATCACAAACGGCCACCAAACGTTTAGGCGTACTCAGAGACAGTAATGATGGTTTTGTTATTGCTCAAAAAGACTTAGAAATTAGAGGTCCAGGCGAAGTGCTTGGCACCAAACAAACCGGTTTGGCAGATCTTAAAATTGCTGATCTGATTCGTGATCAACACTTAATTGCACCAACTCAAAAATTAGCATCTCATGTTTACCAGCAAGTGCCACAAAACGTAGATGCTATCATTCATCGCTGGATCGGTGATAGACAACAATATGTCCAAGCGTAATATAGATCATAATATATTGTTCATTATCATCAGTTATCACTAGACAAGTGGGCCGAATATTGCAAAATGGTATATAAATTGTGTTTGTTATCTAGTCAGCTAGCGGGGATCACCTTACTGCAAGCAAAGCGAAAGCTTTAACGCAGTGAAAGCGATTTGAAATCAGTCCTCCGCAACTGTTTAGTTATTGAATGTAATTAGTATCATGCAGAATTTTTCGACTCCATCTAGATCTTTGTATCGATTAGCTATAACGCCAAGGAATTGAAATGCAAGTTAATGAAGAAGATAGAATTACCCCACAAGCCACGGAAAAAACTGGCTCTAACATGCTATTAATCGCTATAGCCGTTATCGCGCTATTAGGCGCCAGCAGTTACTTCTATTTTACGAGTGATGATACCGAAGAATTAGAACCGGTTGTCATGACGCCAGTTGAACTGCCAGAATCAGTACCAGAGGTGCCAATAGAACAAGCGCCGATTGAAGAACCGCAAAACGTTAGCACTGTTGATGATATGGTTCCCGCTGGAGAATCTGAATCGTCTGCTGCAGTGGCAGAGCCTCTGCCAGTATTAGCTGAATCTGATGATTTTGTTGAAGCAAAAACATTAGCCATTGCCAACGGTATGAAAATTGCGCCGATGATCTTGAAAAAGGACATAGCTCGCCAATTTGTGGTGTTTGTTGATAACCTAGCCCAAGGTGATATCGTGCATAAAGCAAGCCCGTTAAAAGGCCCTGATACCCAATTTACTGTGAGCGAGATAACCAATAAAACCTATCTTAATCCAGATGGATATCATCGATATGATTTGTATGCGAATTTCATCGAAGGCTTGAACGATAAAGATTTAGTCGCTACTTATATTGAATTAAAACCACTCTTTGCTGAAGCGTTTACTGAACTCGGTTACAGTGATATTGATTTTGATAAGCGTATGCAGCAAGCTTTTAGCATGGTTGCTAGCGCCCCGATTATTGAAGACCCTATTGAGCTTTCATCAATCAGTGTGAACTATAAATACGTTGATCCTAACCTTGAAGCGTTGCCCAGTGCACAAAAACTGTTGATCCGTATGGGACCTGACAATACTCGTAAAATTAAAGCTGCGGTCAAAAAGCTGCAACAAAGTTTTCCAAACAAATAAGCTTATATCCACGAGTAACCCTAGCAGATTAAGCTATCAAAAATGAACGCGACATATGTCGCGTTTTTTATTGAGCCATCACCTTAGCTAATCCCCCTCCACTATTAGGCTTTTTAGTTTGCATGACTTCTTATCTACATTAACTTCAGTGTACAATCGCTAAGGTTAACTAATCTTTATTATTTAAATGATTATTAACTATTAAATAAGGATAGCTTGGCAGTTATAGAGGGAAAGTAATGCAGTTAGTATTTGAGCTTCTATCATGGGGGGCATGGTCACCAAACTTTCAAACCACAGAAAGTTGGCTACAATGGCAACAGCCAAATGGCAACTTGACGCCTAAGCCCGACTCGCCAGCTTTAAAGCACATTCCGGCCATGCAACGTCGTCGTTTTAGTCGTTTAACTAAAATGATGCTAACAGCAGCTCACCAATGCCAGCCAGAAGAGCATTGTCGGAGCATTTTCTCATCTCGTCATGGCGAGCTCACGAGAACATTAGGCTTACTTAATGACATTACCCAGCAGCAAGCTTTATCGCCAATGGCTTTTAGTCAGTCAGTGCATAATACTGCCAGTGGTATTTTTGGCATTGTAAATAATAACACTACAGCCTCTACATCCATTGCTGCTGGTGAACAAACCCTTTCTCAAGCACTTATTGAAGCCTATGCCCAATTAGCACAATCTCCAGAGCCCTTATTAGTCATTTTTGGTGACGATCCTGTGCCACCGATATACAGCGAATTTACTCACGAAGTCGAACTGCCCCTCGCCTTGGGATTGTATCTTGCACCAAAAGATCACATAGGTTACCACGCTGAAAAACAGGCGCCTCAACGGACAACACTGAGCTTGTCTGATTATCCACTGGATGTCGCTAATCCACAGGGACAAAAAAATATAAGTTTAAGCGAGTTAATCCACCATATTGTTAGCGCAAAAAATATTCAAGGTAAATTGTGCCATTGGTATTGGTCGCTTGAACACCATGACTGATCAACACGAGATGCCACATGCTGATGCTATTGAGTCAACAAAAACACCCGCACCGAAACTCAGCGGAGTGCGATATATTCCTCGCTGGTTAGCTGGAGTTGGCTGTTATATTACCTTTGGTTTAGGTGGCCTATTGTGTTCATTAACTATTTTACCTCTATTACAACTTTGGCCCACTAAACCAGAACTGCGAGTTGCAAGAGTGCAACGATTAGTCAGCTGGATGTTTAGAGTATTTGTCGCCATGCTAAGTTTTGCTGGGGTGATTGCTGTGAGTACTAAGAATATCGAGGCACTGCAACACGCTAAAAGGCAAATTGTTATCGCTAATCACCCCACATTAGTGGATGTGGTGGTATTAATTAGCTTGATGCCTAATGCGGGCTGTATTGTCAAACAAGGTTTATGGCGTAATCCATTCTTTCGCGGCGTACTCGCCAGTGTAGGGTATATTCCCAATCGCGAAGTCAATTGGCTCCTGCACGACTGCTTGCAGGTATTAAATCGTGATACTAACTTAATTATTTTTCCAGAAGGTACCCGAACATTAACTGGTAATATCGTTAACTCATTTGCTCGTGGCGCCGCCAATATTGCGCTTCGCACCCAAACAGATATTTTACCTGTAGTATTAAGAACCGATGTTGCCGGCTTAACCAAACAACAACCTTGGTACCAAATACCGCGACAAACCATCAATATGTCAGTAGAAATTGGCACAAGCATCCCATACCTGCGGTATGATGCTCAACAGGGTAATGAAGCCAAAATGGCTCGACAGCTGACGCGCGACTTGCAGCAGTTTTACATTGATACACTTAAACAACCTATCAAGTTCAATTGATAGCCATACTGATAAGAAAGACAAATAATGAACTTACACAACCAAATAAAACAACTGATCATTGATTGCTTAGATTTAGAAGATGTCACTGTCGATGATATCGAAACTGACGCGGCCTTATTTGGTGACGGTCTGGGGTTAGACTCGATCGATGCGCTAGAGTTGGGCTTGGCGATTAAGAAAGAGTTTGATGTCAAAATTGAAGCCAATTCAGATGCAACTAAAGCACACTTTTTCAGTGTTGCTAGCTTAGCTAGCTTTATTGAATCTCAACGTGTTTAGGAGCTAGCATGCAAAATCGTGAACAAATACTCGAAATGCTTAGCACTATTTTAGTTGAAGACTTTGAAATAAATGCGGCAGATATCACCCTCGAAGCCACTTTGTACGAAGATCTGGATTTAGACAGTATTGATGCCGTTGACTTGGTGATTAAATTGCAACAGCAGACCGGCAAAAAAATTCAGCCTGAAGCCTTTAAAGCAGTGCGAAGCGTCGATGATATCGTCAATGCCATTGAAGGTTTAATTAAAAGCTAATGCGCTTAGTCCTGCTGATTATCACAACTTTGGTTATTATCACTTATCCTTTAGCTGTGTACTTTGGATTGCAATATTTACCACCGGGCACAATCGCCTTATTACTATGCTTATCGTTAATAATGCGATTTATTATCAATAAACAGCAAGTAAGATCCATGACGCTGCCAATATTGATTGGTATAGGATTAACTGCAGCCAGTTTTATTGCTCAGCGTCACGACTGGTTATTGTTCTATCCAGTGGTGATAAATATGAGTATGTTGGGATTATTTGGTTATTCACTGATTAATGGCCCAAGCATGATTGAGCGTTTAGCGCGCTTAAAAGAGCCTGACTTACCAGACTCCGCCATTACTTACTTACGCACTATTACCATACTCTGGTGTGGGTTATTTATTATTAATGGTGCCGTGGCTGCCTATACAGCCATGGCAACCAGTATTGAAATATGGACACTTTACAACGGACTGATAGCTTATCTGCTTATGGGTATGCTGCTCAGTGGAGAATGGATTTACCGTCGTTTTTGGTTGAAAAAACATGAATAAACTTTTACTCAATTGGTTAGCAACAGGGCCGGCCTCTCAGCAGCTGATAAGCTTTGATCATCATGACATCATGACGGGATCATTATTTTGTGCCCAAGTTGCTCATCTGCATGCGCAACTGAGCCAAAGTACAGCGAAGCGTTGGTTGCTTGCCGCCAAGCACAGTGACGTATTTGCCGCAGGTTTATGCGCGGCATTGTTGGCGGGTAAACAAGTGATATTACCTGCCAACACCCAAGGTGGCACCTTGAGCCAACTTAATCATGAATTTGATGCCATTATTGCCGACAGACCTCTATGTGAGGTGCGTGAGTACATTGCGCTAAAAAAAGAATTAAGTTTACCCGCTGCACCTTGGCCGAAAACAGAAACCTTGGGGGAATTAATCTTATTCACCTCAGGCAGTAGCGGTCAACCCAAAGCGGTTAAGAAAACCTTGCAACAACTGGATGCTGAAGTCAGCATTCTTGAACACACCTTCGCCGAACATTTACCTCATTGCTCAGTCGTTTCAACGGTTTCGCATCAACATATCTACGGCTTATTATTTAAAATTCTCTGGCCTTTGGCTGCGAGCCGCGCATTCTTAAGCGAACAAATCGACTATCCAGAAACCTTAAGCTACTACTTGGCTATTATGCCAAATTTATGTTTAATCAGTAGTCCTGCTCAATTGACTCGCTTACCTGATGCACTTGAAAACCAAAGGCAACAACGTATTCCTAGCTTAATTTTCAGCTCGGGTGGCCCGTTAAACTTTGAGGCAGCCCAGGCGGTTAAGCACTGTTTTAATCAATTACCGATTGAAATATTTGGCAGTACTGAAACTGGCGGTATTGCCTATCGCCGCCAGCTGCAACCTCAGCAGCCATGGCAAGCCTTTAACCAAGTCAATATTGATATCGCGCCACAAGATGGAGCATTAATGTTGCAGTCAGTCTATTTAGACGACCCAACTCAATGGTTAAAATGCGATGATAAAATTGAACTGGTAAATGATGGTCAGTTCCGTTTATTACACCGACTTGACCGCATTGTAAAAATTGAAGAAAAACGTTTGTCATTAGCCCAAGTTGAGCATTTACTGCAAACGCATCCTTTTGTGCGCGAAGCTGCGGTCACGGTATTAGAACAGCCGCGGACCATGTTAGGTGCTGCAATATGTTTAAGCGAGTTAGGCTTGCAAACCCTAAAGGACGAAGGCAAATTGGCAGTTAATAATGCATTAAAAAGCCATTTGTTGAGTCAGTTTGAGCGCATCACGTTACCAAGACGCTGGCGCTATCCAGAAAACTTGCCGCTCAATAGCCAAGGCAAGCGTACCCAATCAGAAATTGTAGCCTTATTTAGTCATGATTAAGTCCGAATTACCTCATATCATTAGCCATGAAGGCGATAATAATAGCTATCATTGGCGCTTATTTATTAGTGCAGATTTAGCCTTTTTTAAGGGCCATTTCCCAGAGCAAGCTGTATTACCTGGGATAACTCTAGTCGATTGGGCGGTCAAATTGGGTTGCGAGGCATTTGGCTATTCCGCTACGGTTGCCACATTAGAAGTACTTAAGTTTCAGCAACTCATATTACCCGACACCTATGTTGATTTGGTGATTGAACACCAAGCACAAAAAGCAAAACTGATTTTTAGTTACCGCGATCAAGATAAACGCTTTGCTTCTGGGCGTATTGTTATCAAACCCGCATGGGTTAATGCAGCAACCAATATTGAGAGTGACTCATGAAGCTCGCCTTGGTTATTCCTAACTACAATCATCATATCGCCATAGAGAAAACCCTCGCAGAGTTGGCAAAATTCAACCTGCAATGTTATTTGGTTGATGATGGCAGCCAAGATGAAACTCGTTACCTATTGCACGCCATGGCGGAAAAATTTGCCTGGGTAACGCTTATTAGTCATCCGTTTAATCGTGGTAAAGGAGCCGCTGTGACTAGCGGGCTGCGCCAAGCTTATCGTGATGGTTTTAGTCATGTATTACAGGTCGATGCTGATGGACAGCATAATTTAGACGATATTCCGTTAATGATATCGACCAGTAAGCAGCACCCACAAGCATTAATATCTGGCCAACCAATTTATGATGAGTCTGTACCTAAAGGGCGTTTATACGGGCGTTATATCACTCATTTTTGGGTGTGGGTTGAAACCTTAAGTTTTGATATTCAAGATTCTATGTGTGGCTTTCGGATCTACCCACTCGCTGCGACTGAGCAATTATTTAGCCAGCAAGCGTTAGGCGAACGGATGGACTTTGATATTGAGATCATGGTCAAGCTTTACTGGCAAGGCACTGCCGTCGTGCAGGTGCCAACCAAAGTCATCTATCCTGAAGATGGCATCAGTCACTTTCAAGGCGTTCAGGATAATGTGCGCATCAGCTGGATGCACACCAAGTTATTTTTTGGCATGTTAGGGCGTCTACCACGTATTATTAGCACACGGTTTTTGCAGCAAAAAGAGTCGCCCAAAACTCAAATTCAGTCACCAAAACATTGGTCCACAATGACCGAGCGAGGCAGTTTTTGGGGGATTAAGCTGTTAGCCCAATGCTATCGTTTGGGCGGGCATTGGTTGTGCCGAGCGGTTATGTATCCAGTAATTTGTTATTTTTTTCTCACTGGCTCAACAGCTCGACTCGCATCATTAGACTTTTTACGCCGAGTTCAACAGCAACAACCCAATCACCCTCATCTCAGTCGCGAGGTCAATTGGCGCGATAGCCTCAAACATTTTTTTGCCTTTGGTAATGCCGCCCTCGATAGAATTGACGCTTGGTGTAACCGGATAAATCTAGACCAAGTCGACTTTGACGACCGTAAAATACTCGCAGATCAAGCGGCTACTGGCAGGGGCGCCGTATTAATTGTGTCGCATTTAGGTAATATGGAACTGTGCCGCGCTATCTCTGTCCACCAGCAAAATGTCAAAGTGAATGTGATGGTGCTAACCCAAAATGCGGAAAATTTTAATAGGGTTCTACAGCAGCTTAATCCACAAAGTAGCCTAAATTTAATCCATGTTAACGAGCTCGATCCGAGTACTGCCATGTTACTGCAGCAAAAAATCAACCAAGGTGAAATTGTGGTAATTGCCGCTGACCGCACCTCGTCGAGCAGCCAGGGCCGTGTAACCTATTTACCGTTTTTAGGCCAAGATGCAGCGTTTCCACAAGGGCCATTTATTTTAGCAAGCTTACTCGACTGCCCGATTTACACCTTATTTTGTATTCGTCAGCATGGCCGTTATCAAGTACATGTTGAACATCTAAGCGACAGCTTAAAAGGTCCACGTACAGGTCGAATTGAACGCTTAACCGACGCCATGAGCCAATACAGCCAACGCTTAGCGCATTTTGCCCAACTCGCTCCGATGCAATGGTTTAACTTTTTCGATTTTTGGCGCAAAGACGAGCTGGTATGGCGTGATACTCAGCACTCTCCCTCAAGCGCAACCCATTTACCCAGTCAGGATAGATAATTAATGAGCCATTCATCTTCAATGTCATCAACCGCCGACAGCACAGTGCATTTAGGCCAACGCTATCTTAGTCTTGAGCAAGTGGTGGCTATAGCCAAAGGCGCTGCGGTCAAACTGACAGATACTGCTGACTATGTTGAATATATTCAAAAAGGTGCACGCTTTATTGACAGCGTACTCCATGAAGAAGGCGTGGTTTATGGCGTGACAACGGGTTACGGCGACTCGTGTACAGTTAATGTTAGCTTAGATTTAGTCCACGAATTACCGCTGCACTTAACCCGCTTCCATGGCTGTGGCTTAGGCGATGTATTTAGCCCGATGCAAGCCCGCGCGATTATGGCTTGCCGCTTAAACTCACTGGCGGTGGGCAAATCAGGCATAAGTTATTTACTGCTACAACGCATCGAGTGGCTCTTAAACAATGACATTACTCCAGTGATCCCCCAAGAGGGCTCGGTCGGCGCCAGTGGCGATTTAACCCCATTATCTTATCTTGCTGCGGTATTAGTTGGCGAACGTGAAGTGATTTACCAAGGTAAACGCCAAGCGACTAAAGATGTTTATCTACAATTTGGCATGATGCCATTAACCTTGCGCCCTAAAGAAGGTCTCGCATTAATGAATGGTACTGCGGTTATGACGGCACTTGCTTGTTTAGCCTATGACAGATCGCAATATTTAACCCGCCTATCAAGCCGGATAACCGCCATGGCATCGTTAACGCTCAAAGGTAACGCAAACCATTTTGATGAAATTTTATTTGCCGCCAAGCCTCACCCAGGTCAAAACCAGATTGCCAGTTGGATCCGTGAGGACTTAAATCATCATGTGCATCCCCGAAATTCAGACCGCCTACAAGACCGTTATTCTATCCGCTGTGCACCGCACATCATCGGCGTATTGCAAGATGCTCTACCCTTTATGCGTCAGTTTATTGAAACCGAACTTAACAGCGCTAACGATAATCCGATTGTTGATGCCGAAGGTGAACATATTCTCCATGGTGGCCATTTTTATGGTGGCCATATTGCCTTTGCCATGGATGCGATGAAAAATGCCGTAGCCAATATCGCCGACTTAATCGATCGCCAAATGGCCTTAGTGATGGACCCTAAATTTAACAATGGCTTACCAGCTAATTTATCTGCTGCAGAAGGTGAGCGCCGTGCAATTAATCACGGTTTTAAAGCCGTGCAAATTGGCGTATCAGCATGGACTGCTGAAGCATTAAAAAACACTATGCCAGCCAGCGTGTTTTCACGTTCAACAGAATGTCACAACCAAGACAAAGTGAGCATGGGCACCATAGCTGCACGTGATTGTATGCGTATTTTACAGCTCACAGAACAAGTCGCTGCCGCGGCATTGTTAGCCATGAGCCAAGGTATTCAACTGCGTATTATGCAGCAAGAACTCGATGCGAGTTCATTAACCCCCTCTCTTGCAACGACCTTAGCCCAAGTCAGCGAAGATTTTGAACTGCTAACCGAAGACCGTCCTTTAGAGACGGTATTGCGCCAAACAGTGGAAAAGATTCAATTGGGTCTGTGGGAGGTGTGCTAAATGAAAGGTTTATTACTGACCGAAATGGACATGGTGATCCCGTTTCACGATGTTGATTCGATGGGCATCACTTGGCATGGTAATTATTTACGTTACTTCGAAGTTGTGCGCTGCTTATTGCTGGATAAACTCGGTTATAACTACCGTACTATGCAACAATCGGGTTATGCGTGGCCGATTGTCGATGTACAAGTAAAGTATGTTAAAAGCAGCACTTTTGATCAAAAAATCAAAGTGATCGCCGCCATTGTTGAATGGGAAAATCGTTTACGCATTAACTACCAAATTGTTGATGCCCAAACCAATGCGCGGATAACGAAAGGCTATACCATTCAAGCTGCGGTAGATATTACGACCGAAGAATTATGCTTTGTCACCCCTGAAGTATTTCAGGAAAAAATTCGTCGATTACTTGATGTGAGCCAAGCTTAATGAATACTCGCAAAGGCATGTTTACTCAGGTTTGGATAGTGATCTGCCTCTGTTTGCCTCTTGGCAACATTTTCGCCAATGAACATTCACTAGCAAGCAGTAATGAACCACTGACTCAAGCGCAACTGGCAGATGTTCAGGCGTTGTATACCCAACCCGCCACCACAGAAGCGCTCAGTGCGCTAGCGCAACAACTGAATTTACAACTTGATACCAGAGGGCAGTTTATTCAGCAGCGTCACTTACAGGTGCTAAAAAAGCCCTTGCTCAGCCAGGGACAATTTATTTTTAGTCCGACGCAAGGGTTAGTATGGCAGCAGCTGCGACCATTTAGCACCTTGATGGTGCTAAAAGATCAGCAGTTAATTCAGCAAAACAGCCAAGGCAAGGTGCAACAACTGAATGCTATGGCCAGTGGTAGTCCAATCGCACAGCAAGTACCGCGGTTACTGCAAGCAATTATGGCGGGTAATATTGCTGCTTTAAGTGCGGATTTCACCTTATTTATGCCCGCTAATTACAACGCAGGCACGCCATGGCAACTTGGCTTGCAAGCTAAAGACCCACAACTACGTGCATCCATGGGCAATATCACGCTCAGTGGCGATACTCTATTACGCTCATTAATCATCACCAGCAGCCAGGCCGATATCAGCGATTATACTCAAATTCAATTTCTTGATGCCCAGCAAGGGCCGCTCAGCACAACTGAACTCGAGCTTTTTAGCCTTGGCAGTGAGTCCAATCAATAATGCTTCGATTATCGCTTAATGCAGTGTTATCTCCCATTGGGCGTTTTGCCTTATGGGGAGTATTGCTGCTAGCAATGATAGTCACAGGCTTTGTGCAATGGCAGCAAGGTGCACATATTCAGACTGATATTTTGGCCATGTTGCCGCACCTACAACAAGATAAGCTTACCGAGAAAGCCTTAAACAAGGTAGAACAGCAACTAGCTAATCAAGTGTATATTGCGGTAATTGCTCCAAACGAAACCCAAGCTATCGGCGCAGCCAAGCAGCTGATGACATCGCTCAATCAATCCAATCAATCGCCCTTTACTGCCGTTCGCAGCGGCGCAGATGATAATCTACAACACTTAGCTAAAGTCTACTTCGAACATCGCTTTGGCTTACTGACACCAGAGCAAGCGCAGGCCATTGAAACCGATAATTGGCGCCAACTGCTTACCGCAGCCCAAAGCCAACTTTATAGCACATTTGGTTTTGCCAACAGCCAACTGCTCAGCAATGATCCATTACTGATGTTTCCAGCCAACTTACTGGCGTTATCGCCCAATAATGCGCTGCGCAGCCAACAGGGTATTTTACTCACAGATTCTGCCGACGGTGTGGCGGCGATTGTGATGGCCAAAGGCCGTGACAGCGCCTTTAGCCCCAACGCTCAGCAACAGCAAATTCAAGCATTGGAATCTGCGTTGAGTCACATTAACCAGCAATATTCCCAAGTGAGCTTTCTTAAGGCTGGGGCGTTATTTCATGCCATTGCTGCCACCGAGTCAGCCAAACAAGAGATCAGCCGCATTGGCTTAATTTCCATGTTGGGGATTATCTTATTGGTCTGGTTGGCATTTCGATCAGTGATGCCATTATTTGCGGCACTACTTACCTTAACGAGCGGTGTGGTGTTTGCGCTAGTCGCCACCTTAAGCCTTTTTGGCGAGCTGCATTTACTGACATTGGTATTTGGCACCAGCTTAATTGGCGTAGCGATTGATTACAGCTTTCACTTTTACTGTGAAAAACAGGCTCACCCCAATGACAACGCCAGTGACACCTTAAGGCGTATTTTTCCGGCGCTCACTCTCGCTCTTGCTACCAGTGCCAGTGCCTTTATCGCTATTGGTTTTACCCCGTTTCCTGGGATGCAACAGGTGGCAGTATTTTGCGCCGCTGGCTTAATAGGTGCGTACCTAACCCTACTACTGGTGTTCCCATTATTGGGCAACCATGCGCTTAAACCAACACCTGGATTAACCCTAGCACAAGGTTATCTAACGTTATTAAAACGCATTTTTACTGCGCCGCAATGGTGGCAAAAAATCACCATTGCGGCACTGCTGCTGTGTTTAACCGCTATATTATTTTTTGGCTTATCCAAAGCAGACGCTAATGATGATATTCGCCAATTACAGCAAAGTCCTGCAGCCATCACCACAGAAGAAAATAAGCTTAGACAACTACTTAGCGGCGGCACAGACAACCAATTTATTTTAGTCAGCAGTAACAATGAACAAGGTTTATTGCAAACCTTAGAACAACTGACACCTGTGCTTAATCAAGCCATTGGCGATGGCGAATTAGACCAAGCCATTAGCCTAAGCCGCTTTATGCCCAGCATTGCCAGTCAACGCCACAATTATGAGTTACAACAACAACTTTATCAGCAACATTTGCACGAAATCATTAGCAACATGGGCCTAGATGACAACATAAATACCAGCCTGTTGAGACAACTTGAACAGGCAAAATCAAAATATCTAACCCCAAAAGAGGTGTTAGCCCTAGCCAATGATGACTTACGTGCCTTATGGCTTGGTGCTGTAGCGACCACAGAGCAAACCCAGCAATATGGCGCAATTGTATTGCTAGGTGGCATTCACTCATTAGCCTCTATTGAGCAACGACTGACTCGCCATGATTGGTCTTTGGGGCAGGTGCAGTTAATTGATAAAGTCGGTGATATATCGGCTTTAATGGGCCAATATCGTCAACTAACATTGCAGTTATTAGTGTGGGTATTTGCTTTGGCTTGCCTACTCTTCAGTATTAAATACGGCATTAAGCTAGCATTAGCCATTGTTTCAGTACCCGCGTTATCAGTACTGCTCACCCTGGCGTGTTTAGGCTTAGTTGGTTCAAGCATTAGCTTGTTTCACGCCTTAGCGCTTATTTTAGTGCTGGGAATTGGTATCGATTACAGTCTCTTTTTCGCCGAAGCCAAACACACCAGTCGCGGAGTCATGATGGCTATCTTTATGTCAGCCTGTTCAACACTATTGGCTTTTGGTTTGCTGGCGCTGAGTCAAACTCATGCGATTCACTTTTTTGGTCTTACATTATTATTTGGGATCAGTTTTTCCTTTTTGCTCGCACCATTTATTTCATTTATCACAAGGAAAACAGTGTAAATGTTAAGCCATCAGACACATAAAATCAGCAACATGGATGTTGATGTAGCCATCATTGGCGCCGGCCCTTCAGGTGCTATAGCCGCAAGCTTGTTACGCCAGCAGGGCCATCGCGTTGTGGTGATTGAAAAACAACATTTTCCGCGTTTTTCAATTGGCGAAAGCTTACTCCCCTGTTGCATGCAATTTATTGAACAAGCCGGCATGCTCGAAGCCGTTAATAATGCTGGGTTTCAGTTTAAAAACGGCGCAGCATTTAGCCACCAAGGTCGCTATACCACCTTCGACTTTACCGATAAGTTTACTCCAGGCCCGGGTACCACCTTTCAAGTTCAGCGGGCTGATTTTGATAAACTCTTAGCTGATACAGCAATAAGCCAAGGGGTTGAGATTCGATTTGGACATCAAGTCGATGCAATTGATTTAACTCACGATCCTCGCTTAACCGTAACCAACGAGCAAGGATCACAGTATCAGGTGAATGCTAAATTTGTGCTTGATGCCAGTGGCTTTGGTCGAGTACTACCACGATTGTTAAACCTAGAACAATCGTCAACGTTACCCCCACGAAGTGCTATTTTTACCCATATTGAAGACAACATCAGCGATCCTAGTTTTGATCGCAATAAGATCCTCATTAGCGTGCACCCCAAGCATAAGGATATTTGGTACTGGTTAATCCCTTTTAGCAATAATCGGTGTTCAATTGGGGTGGTCGCTGAACCGCATTTACTCCAACGTTTATCTGGTAGTCTTGAACAACAGTTGTTAGCTATCATCAATGAAGAGCCGGTACTGCAACGCTTGCTGACCAAGGCTAATATCGTTCAGCCCTGTGCCACCCTAAAAGGTTATTCGGCCAACGTCACCACTTTAGCAACCAACAAGTTTGCTTTATTGGGTAATGCAGGCGAGTTTCTTGATCCGGTATTTTCATCAGGGGTAACGATTGCAATGCAATCAGCATCTATGGCTGTAGCATGTTTACATAAGCAACTTAATGGCCAAAAAATTGATTGGGATAGCCAATACTCAGAGCCATTAATGCAAGGGGTTAATACCTTTAGAACTTATGTCCAAGCTTGGTATGATGGTCGATTTCAAGATGTCATTTTCTATCAACAACCTAACAACACCATTAAACAAATGATTTGCTCAATCTTAGCCGGCTATGCTTGGGACATGAATAACCCATTTGTAAAAGAGTCTGAACGCCGCCTCAATACCATTGTCGAGTTATGTCGGGAGCCCAATGTTGCTTAACTTATTTGGGCATTTTATTGATGTGTTATCACGCCGTGTTGTGGCCCTGCTTCTGTTAAGCTTTTTAACCGCTTGTAGCCAGCAAATAGCCAGACAAACTTGTGTCCCTCTAACGAGTGAAGCACAATATTGCTTAAATCCAACCTCGTCGGTATTAACTGATGCTCAGCATCAAGACATTAATTTAACTCAAATGGTTAACTTTACCCGTGGCCAAGATAGCCATGAGTTATTAACCCAGCTTGACGTTAATTCACAACGGATGACATTAGTGGGATTAGCCCCGCTTGGGCAAGCGTTATTCACTCTTGTATACGATGGACAAACTCTGCAAAGTGAGCAAAGTTTGTTATTGGGTAAACAGTTTAAAGCAGAATACTTGATGGCAATAATGCAGTTAATTTACTGGCCAACAGAGCAAGTTAATCAACAATTGAGTGGTGGAAACTTGGTAACAATATCCTGTGATATGGCACTATGTAAGCAACTGGTCGATGATAATGGCGCGTCAATAACATTAACGTACAACAATATTGATCCTTGGTTGGCACAAGTGAATGTCGACATCGATGCTGCTGATGTTCACCTGCAAATTAACCCGATTGAATAATCAGTGTGCCACCAATAAACAGACAGTGATAAATAGGCCATATAAGCAAATATGAATAGTCGCATTGCAATAACTCACATTGGATTGTGTACACCTCTGGGCAACTCGCCTGAAGAAGTGTTGCCACGTCTCATTAATGGTGATGTCAGTGCCATGCAATGGCGCGATAATTTGCTGTTCAATGCGCCCACATTAGTCGGTTGCGTTGATGATAAACGTTTAATTGCTATCGCCGATCATTTAAGCCTGTTTGCTTGTCGGAATAATCGTTTATTAAACACCGCTGCTCAGCAGCTTATCCCTGCCGTTGAGCAAGCCAAGCAACGTTTTGGAGCCGATCGGATTGGCGTCGTGTTAGGCACGAGTACCTCAGGTATTTCTAAAGGCGAAGCGGCGTTAAAATATAAGCTTGAACATGGCAATTTCCCGCCAAGCTACCATTATTCACAGCAGGAACTGGGCAGTACTAGTGAGTATCTTAAGCAGTTATTTTCGCTATCAGGCCCTTGTTATACAGTCTCTACAGCGTGTTCATCAAGCGCCAAAGTGTTTGCCAGTGCCCAACGATTACTTAATGCCAATTTATGCGATATGGTGATTGTGGGTGGCGTAGACAGTTTATGCCAACTAACCGTTAATGGCTTTGCTGCATTAGAGTCGGTATCCAAAGGTCATTGTAATCCATTCAGTCGCCATCGTGATGGGATCAATATTGGTGAAGGTGCAGCCTTATTCACTTTAGAACGCGGCCAAAGCGATGTAATGCTAGCGGGAATAGGCGAGTCTGCCGATGCACATCATATTTCAGCGCCACACCCCCAAGGGCATGGCGCAATTGCCGCTATGCAATTGGCGCTATCTGCCGCTAATATTTCGCCGCAGCAGATTAATTATGTCAATCTGCATGGCACTGCCACACCTAAAAATGATGCCATGGAGTCTCGCGCAATAAATGCGGTATTTAACCATTTATCACCACTGTGTAGCTCAACTAAACCACTAACTGGCCATACCTTGGGAGCTGCTGGAGCCATTGAAGCAGCCTTTTGCTATTTGTTATTAAGTCCCCTTAATCATAGTAAGCGCCTACCTCCTCATGTCTGGGATGGCCAATTTGATGATAACGACCCGCAAATCTCCTTGATTAATGCCCACAGTAATACTGGGCTCAGTGAACTCAATTTCATTATGAGTAATTCATTTGCCTTTGGCGGTAGTAATGCCAGCCTGATTTTTTGTCGAAAGGATGCCTAGTTTCATGTCTACACTCACAGCTGATGCTGCTATGTTAGCGCAAGATGTTAGCAATTTTATTCCGCACCGTGCGCCGATGATCTTAATCGATAAGCTGTTAGAGCATCGTCCAGATAGCCTAACCACAGAAACCCATATTAGCCCTAGAAGTGCTTTTTTTAATAGCAAAATCAATGGGGTGCCTAATTATGTTGCGATAGAGTATATGGCTCAAAGCGTGGCGGCATTAGCAGGCATCGAAGCTCGACTAGACAACGAAGCTATCCTCGCCGGTTTTTTACTCGGTACCCGCAAGCTACAAATGCATATAGACACTTTTACCTTAGGCCAGTCATATCGCACTCAAGTGACTAGACTGTACCAAGAAGAGTCGGGATTAGCGGTATTTGATTGCCATATTTATCATCAAGATACCTTAATAGCACAAGCCAATATCAATGTGTTCCAACCCAAAGATACCCAAGCTTATATTGATGAAAGCCAAGCCACTGCTAAGCATGATCAATAAACCTTTTTACATCCCATTGGAGTTCCTCGAATAAATCACGGAGAGACATTTTGAATAACAGAGTATTAGTTACCGGTTCAAGCCGAGGAATAGGCAAAGCCATCGCGATAAAATTAGCCGAAAATGGCTTTGATATTGCGCTGCACTTTCACAGCAATCATGCCGCAGTGGCGCAAGTACAAAAAACCTTATTAGATCTTGGTGTTCAAGTTAGCGTATTGCAATTTGATATTGCTGACCGCCAGGCAGTTAAGCTTGCTATCGAAACGGACATTGACGCAAATGGTGCTTATTACGGGGTAATTCTGAATGCTGGCATCAACCGTGACACCGCCTTTCCTGCCATGACCGAAGAGGAGTGGGATAGCGTGATCCACACCAATCTTGATGGTTTCTATAATGTTATTCACCCAACGGTGATGCCGATGGTACAAGCACGTAAAGGCGGGCGCATTATCACTCTCGCATCAGTATCTGGCATTGCAGGCAACCGTGGTCAAGTCAATTACAGCGCCTCAAAAGCGGGGATTATTGGAGCCACTAAAGCGCTGTCTCTTGAATTGGCAAAGCGCAAAATTACTGTCAATTGCATTGCCCCAGGGTTAATTGAAACCGATATGGTCAGCGATATTCCAACCGAAATGGTTAACCAAATAGTGCCGATGAAACGCATGGGTAAACCCAGTGAAATAGCGGGCCTGACTAACTTTTTAATGTCAGATGATGCCGCCTATATTACTCGTCAAGTGATCTCAGTTAATGGAGGCATGATATGAAGCGTGTGGTCGTGACTGGAATTGGCGGCATTTCTGCATTAGGCCAAGACTGGCAGCAAATTAAAGCGAGCCTATTAGCTAAACATAATTGTGTCATTCGCATGGATGAATGGGACAGATACCCAGGCTTAAATACTCGTCTTGCGGCACCAGTCACTGAGTTTGTTACTCCTAAGCACTATTCACGCAAAAAAATTCGCTCCATGGGTAGAGTGTCTCTAATGGCCACTCGAGCCAGTGAATTAGCGTTAGAGGATGCGGGGTTATTAGATGATCCTATTCTTAATTCTGGCCAAGTTGGAGTCGCTTATGGTTCATCAACTGGCAGCACCGATCCCATTATTGGATTTGGTGAGATGTTAAAAACCGGCGAAATGTCTGGCTTAACCGCCACCAGCTATATCCGTATGATGGCACACACAACGGCAGTCAATGTGGGGGTATTTTTTGGCTTACAGGGCCGAATTCATACCACCAGTAGTGCATGCACATCAGCCAGCCAAGGCATAGGCTACGCCTACGAGGCGATTAAGTACGGTATGCAAACGATTATGTTGGCCGGCGGTGCTGAAGAACTTTGCCCGACTGAAGCGGTAGTATTTGATACCTTATTTGCCACCAGCACCAAAAATGATCAACCAGAGCTAACACCACGCCCATTTGACAGCCAACGAGACGGTTTAGTTATCGGTGAAGGTGCGTGTACACTAATATTGGAGGAGCTTGAGCATGCTCAAGCGCGTGGCGTTAAAATTTATGCTGAGTTAATTGGTTTTGGCACAAACTCAGATGGCCAGCATGTCACCCAACCCAATTCCAAAACGATGGAGGTGGCGATTCGTTTAGCCTTAACGGATGCCAAATTATCCGAACAACAAATTGGCTATATCAGTGCTCATGGTACGGCGACAGATCGGGGAGATGTAGCCGAAACGGCTGCAACTTATGCGGTCTTTGGCGCTAATACGCCAATCTCATCACTTAAAAGTTATACCGGCCATACTCTAGGGGCTTGTGGCTCATTGGAAGCCTGGACCAGTATCGAAATGATGAATGAGGGTTGGTTTGCGCCAACGCTTAATCTCACGGATATTGATTCTGAGTGCGCACAACTCGATTATATTAAAGACGAGATACGCTACATAGATACCAATTATATTATGAGCAACAACTTTGCGTTTGGTGGCATTAATACTTCATTAATCTTTAAACGCTGGCGCTGATCGCAGCAAGCTGTATAAGCCCAACTAGCTGTCTGCGACAAGCAAATAATAAAACAGGCGAAAGTTATCCATTCGCCTGTTTTACTGTGGATTACACTTTATAAGCCGCTGCTTTAGCTTGATAATCTTCGGTGATTCGTTTCATCTCTACCGCTCCACCGGCCAATTTTTGCACCTGTTCCGATAGCAGCACTACCGCTTTGGCATTGTCTAAAATCTCCGCACCAATTTGAGTCAGTCTACCCGCTTGCTCTTGGGTACCATTAGCCACATTGTTACTCAAAGTCGCCACTTGGCCAATCTGACCAGAACGTTGATCTAACCCTTGGGCAATATTATTTGTATGCTGTACATTTTGGCTCGTACGCTGCCTACCTTGATCCATTGACTCAACGGTTTTTAACATGCTGACATTCAAACGACTGAGTACTTTTTCAATGCTATCGGTCGATTGACTAGTCCGTTTTGCTAGAGTACGAACTTCATCTGCCACAACCGCAAAACCTCGGCCACTCTCACCCGCTCTCGCCGCTTCAATGGCTGCGTTTAATGCCAGTAAGTTAGTCTGATCTGAAATACTGCGGATCGCCTGAAGTAAAGTGGTGATCGAAGTGACATCTTGAGTTAAATCAGTCATCGACTCGGTCACTTCAGTCATATTGGTTTCTAGCGCCTGCATGTCTTTCATGATATTTAATGCACTTTGACGATCACCAATACTTGAGGTTGCCCCCTCTCTTGCTTGATCAGCAGAAACTTGGCTATCGTGAGCCATTTGCTGAAAACTATCGATCACATGTTGAGTCGATTCGGCAATAATTCCAGCTTGAGCATTTTGCTGTTGAACCCCCTGCTGAGCTTGCTCGCTCAAGCTCATCAAATTATCTGAAGTACTGCCCATCTTGACGGCAATATCGCGATAGTCATTAAATAGCTGCGACAACTCTTCGAGCATTAAATTAAAGGATATCTCCGCTGGTGTGTCAGCAGAAGATAAGCGTATCGATAAATCTTTATTAGACGATATCTGCTCGATGGCACCGGCAATACGTTGATTGGCAATGGCATCGGTGCGCATAAAAAAGGCAATACGAATAAGAATAAAGGTTTCGGCGGCAGCAAATAATGCATGGACCAACATGATGGTCCAGTTGCAATCGCCGGCAAATATCATCACTGGAGTATCAAACAAGCTCACACCTTGCAGCTGAATATAGGTTAAGCCAATATGATGTACTGCAACGGTAAGAAGCGAGGCCAGTAAAGGCTGCCAGCGTAAGTAAATTAAAAACACCCCCATAGAAGCAAAAATATGAAAATGCATTTCAATCATGCCCATTTGGCTTTGGATCAGCAACGCCGAGACGGTCATCATGATCACAGCACCAACAATCGCAAATAACTCAGTCCCCTTTAGCAGACTATAGCTAAGCTGTACTATGACTAAAATCGCGACTGCCGAAAAGGTACTGAAAGTCAGCATTTTTGCGCCAAAGAAACCGCTAATAAACAATAATGGCGCTTGCAACATTAAAATTTGATATATGTGTGAATCGTGTTTTTTTAACAGTTCAATTGTGTATTTATCACTCATAGACATACCTAAGTTTCAGAGGAAATAATTTGCTTAAGTTCAAGCAACATTTTTTGAGTTGAAAGCTGCTTCGACGTGTAGATCCGCTTGACCGCCCCATTAGGCGACAATAAAAACAACTTGCCGACATGATTAATGCTGGCGAGCTCAAGATTAATATTTTCAGATAAACGTCTATCCAGTTGCTGTAAAGCATCGTCAGACAATGACGCACTCACAAAACGCGGTGAGATATCATCTATTATGCTTTTACGAACTGCCAGAGTGTCATTGTTGGGGTCAATCGTCACAAACATAAATTGCACCTCAGCTTCAGTTAACAAAGCATCCTGCTGTATGTGTTGCTCCAATTGCATCATTTGTTGGATCCGTATCGGGCAAATTTCAGAGCACGATAAAAAACCCATAAATAAATAAGTGTATCCTGCAGAAGAGACAGGAAAGTGATGAATGTGCTTGTCAACGCCTTGCCAACTAAAGCTCAGCTGTTCGCTGTCATTGCGACTAATGCCATATGCCTGCTCATTGGCAGACCATTGGCTAACCACCATCAATATAGGCACAAGACCTAAGGTGATAAAAATCAGCACTATTGCAATCGCTACTCTTTTTAAATGCATAAGTTCATATCAATCAGCATAAAATCATTATAGTCACTATTTTATATTTGCCCATAGCGCCCTCAGGCATCATTAATAAGTGAGCCTATTACATTTTTTACCATAGCCGCGACAATACGGTTCAAAATGAGCTTTAGGTTCATTCAATGAGTAAATTAATTTTTTAATAGTAGTATAAGTATCACAAAGGCAAATGCTCAGTAACGGAAGTAATCTAGAGTCTGCTGAGCTATGAAGGCTGTTTTAGCAACAAACTATTGGTCCATAGCTCAAACCGTGAGTGATCTAGTTTCGTTGTGTCGTTACGCTATATAAAAAAGCCAATAACGCTGTAGAAATGGCCAACAAGGTTACCAAAGGGTCGACTAAAAGTATTTTACTCATTGTTGAGCGAATTTTGCTTAGATTGCCAGGCAGCAATCGCCTCGCTTAACACGCTTTAATCTCGAAAAAATTTAACCAAAAATAGATCAACCGCCTATCAAAGGTAATAGACACAATTAGTATAAAAAAACACCTAAACCCGCAATGGGTTTAGGTGCTCTTAACTCGAAAACTGACTTAACTTAACCTGAACTCGGGTTAACTTAGAGTGTAATAGCGTCAATCGCTTTTTTAGCTTGGCTTATCCCAGCTTCTGCGGCATCTGGGCCCATGTTTAATGATTCAGCATAAACGGTTTCAACATCAGTAATCCCAATAAAACCAAGAACTGTGATTAAATAAGGCACTACGTGATCTGTGGTGCCACCTTTATGAGCCCCGCCGCGGGTGGTCACTATAATGGCACGCTTACCTTCAATCAAGCCAACTGGGCCGGTATCGGTATAAGTAAAAGTCACGCCAGCACGGGCAATGAAATCGATCCAACTTTTTAACGTAGTTGGTATGCTAAAATTGTACATTGGTGCAGCAATAACAATAGTGTCATGAGCTTTAATTTCAGCCACTAATTCGTTCGATAGGGCTAATGCAGCTAATTGACGCTCAGACAAATCATCGCCACCACGAAGACCAGAAGCAATTTCACCATCTAACATTGGTACTGGTTCACGGCCTAAATCACGCACAGTAATTTGCGCACCTTTGCTGCTCCATTGTTGATTTAAATAATCAACTAATGCTGAAGATTGTGAATAACTGCCTAAAACGCTTGATTTTAAAATTAATACTTTTGCCATTGTTAAGTCTCACCCATATGTTTGTTAGGTCATATGGCTACACGCCTGACCAATTGAGCCAGTATATTAGTCTATAAAAAAGAAGAAAAGTGCATTAATTTCGCAATAACATTCGATAAAATAGAAAGATATTAATTCAATCTACACTAGATGATTGTTGTGGCAAAGACACAAACTGGCCAGTGAACGTAGCGCACATGATCTCATCGCAATACAAGGCGACCTCTAAAGTCATCTTGACGCGTCTACCTCTGGTTAATGGAGTTAAATCGGTATAAGGCCAAATCACTTTAGCATAAGGCTGTTTAGTAACAGGCTTCAAATACCTTACTTTCGCATCAGCCAAGACAATGTCGCCATGAGCTTGTGACAACTGCTGCTGTAACCACACCATTCCCCATCCAGTTAGGGTCATTAAAGTATAAATGCTGCCAGCAAACATGGTGTGATGTAAGTTAATGTTGGGCTCAATTGGTGCGGTCACCTTTAAGCTATCGCCATTGAATAATACTGGAGTAATCCCCATAAATTTACTGACAGGAATAGTGTTGTGCCAAGTTTCACACAAGGTTTTGAGCAAGGCTGTCACCTTAGCGTCTGATTGTGCTTCAGTGAACGACATATCAATCATAACGGCATCCCTCCGATGGTTGATCTATGATGACAATAGAACTGTCCTATACCTGCAGATTGAAGGTTACAGGGCCATCATTGACCAACTCGACCTGCATATCTGCACCAAATTGACCCGTCTCGGTCATAACCCCTTGTTGACGGCAATACTCCACAAAAGCCAGATAAAGACTATCAGCTTGCTCGGGTGTTGCGGCACAAGAAAAACTCGGTCTTAAACCTTTACCAGTATCAGCTGCCAAGGTAAATTGTGACACCACTAATAATTTGCCACCAACTTGAGCCAGATTTAGATTCATCTTGCCATTTTCATCACTAAACACCCGATAGTTAATGACTTTCATGGCTAATTTAGCCATTTTATCAATATTATCTTCGCGCTCCACACCGAGTAGCACTAATAAGCCTTGGTCAATTTTGCCGACTATTGCGTCGTCTACCGAGACTGATGCGCGTTTAACACGTTGAATTAATGCAATCATAACCATCCTAAAAATATTCTATTTAGCGACATTTTTTGGATAACATCATATTAAATAGAACAACATTAACAAATTATTATTAAATGAAGCTGTTTATTAGCTGAACTTAGATGCCGCGTTATCTAAACGTAAAATGGCTTGGGTAACGGCTTGAAAAACGGCTTGATCCGTTAAGGCATGATATCCCGCGCTAACATGCTGATAATCTATAGATTGATGACCACACTCTTCAATAAACGCCGTTAATATATGTTGAGGACAAACCCAATCATATTCACCTTGGATTAATACTGTTGTGGCCTCAATAGCGCTTGCAAGTGTTTTAAATTGGCTATACACATCAAAAAAATGCTGTTGCACATAATGATGACCTATTTTCGCGCAGCTTAACGGTTGGGCTACCTCGCCCATAAACTGACTTGGCTGCGCTAATGCATATTCCCACATAAGCCAGTGTTGCACTGCATTTTCAACTACTTGTGGATTATGATGATTGAGAACAACTTGGTAAGCATTCATAAGGTGATCAATAGCAATGGCCGGACTATGTGTATCGGCCTGTGGTAAAGCCGTTGTAAGCTTGGGCTCAAGAACATCAATGAATCGTGCATATTGAGTGTTAAAAAACTGGCTTGCACCATTAGGTCCATATAACCAATTTATGCCAAGTTGAGAGGGAATAAACATTCCCCATAACACTTGAGCGATCACGCGGCTAGGATACAAACCACTGTACAACCAAGCCAATGTCGCGCCAAAAGAACCTCCGGCTAAATACCATTGCTCAACATCAAAGGTGCACCTTAGCGTTTCAATATCAGCCACCAAATCCATTACTGTGTTGTGCAATAGACACCCAGATGGTAACGAGCGTCCCGCGCCGCGTTGGTCAACAAAATAAATATGAAACCCTGTACTAACAAATAAGCTTAGCTCACTCCGGCAACAACCTGCACCCGGGCCGCCGTGTAAATACAATAATGCTGGGCCCTTTTCGCAACCATATTCAGCAACATGTAATTGATGACTGTTACCCACATCAACAAATTGCTGTTGAATAAATAGCGGTAATTCAGTCATCAAGATTAATACTTATCAGTTGAGGAAACCGATCCAGTAGACGGCTTATCAACTACTAAAGGATCATGCACATTGTGTAGGCTTTGCTTTTCAGTCTCTGAAAATATTTCGGCTTTAAGATCTTCTGCAATGACAGATAAGCCCTCTAAATATTCTGGTAAAGCCGCGGTAATTTCAGCACCAAGCAAAACAATAATCCACGATAAATATACCCAAACAAATAAAATAGGAATAACCGCCAGCGCCCCATATATCGCTTCGTAACTTGGAAATTGAGTCACATAAAACGCAAAGCCTTTTTTACCGGCTTCAAACAAAACTGCTGCAACAATGGCCCCTAATAAGGCATGTGAAAACTGCACTTTTTTATTCGGTACCACCATGTACAACAGTAATATTGAGGCCGCAGAAAACAGTAACGGCAGGCGTTCAACAATCCACGGCACTAATCCAGACAACTCACTGCCAGTTACCACCTCTAATGACACAACATATGAGGTTGCCACCAAACTAGCACCAATAAGCACAGGACCTAGGGTCAATACCATCCAATACATTGAAAAAGAAACAACATATGAGCGTTTATCAGTAATTCGCCAAATATTATTGAGCGCTTTATCAATAGCGGAAATCAGCATAATAGCAACGAACACTAACGCAATAATACCGACAAAAGTGCCTTTAGATGCATTGGCAACAAACTCATTAATATAAACTTGAACCGTATCCCCTGCAGCAGGGATAAAATTATTATAAATAAACCCTTCAATGTTACCTCTAATGCCTTTAAACACCGGAAAAGCCGATAACATCGACATGGTGACGGCGATCATAGGCACCAATGACAGCAGGGTCACATAAGCTAAATGCCCTGCGCGGATATTAATTTGATCTTCTGTCAGCCGTTGTTTGAGATGGAGTAGAAACTGCCAAATCCCACTCAAAAAAGCCACAATAGGGCTGTAATTAAACTTTTTGGGCATAATAATCCTTATTTAATACCTCGTTAGTGGAGATAACATTTGTATTAAGTCACTAACTTCGTACAATGTTATAACATATTAGTCATCGAATAATGGAGCAAATTGATGTCACAACAAGGTTCGGCGGGCAATGTGCTCGCAGCTGTCGCGAGTTTGTTTTTCCCGGGTTTAGGGCAGCTTTTACAAGGGCGTATCTTAGCGGCTTTATTATTTTTCTGCATTACTGCCGTTTGCTATTTCTTTTTTGTGCTGGTGATCCCTGCAATCATTGGTGGTCTATTCCATTTGTGGAGCATCATCGACGCTGCAAAATTTAAATCAGGCAGTTAATCAAATAATTAACCTCAGCGAAGTCTTTTTCGCCTCACACAATAAAAGAGACACATTGATGAAAAAATGGATATCACTGGCACTATTAAGTAGCAGTTTACTGTTGAGCGGTTGTCAAAGCGCCTACTACGGTGCAATGGAAAAAGTCGGCTATCACAAGCGCGACATTATGGTTGATAGAGTACAAAGCGCTAAAGAGTCGCAACAAGACGCTCAAAAGGAGTTTAGTTCTGCGTTGGCAGAAATGCAGGCATTATTGGCATTTGATGGCGGTGATTTAGAAGATGCCTACAATAAAGCCAAAGATGAGTATGAGTCAGCTCAATCTGCAGCTGATGAAGTCAGCAATCGCATTGAGAAAGTCGAAGATGTCGCTGATGCATTATTTGACGAATGGCAAACTGAAATCGAAGAAATTAGCAAAGCCAGTTTACGCCGCAACAGCACCAACAAACTCAATGAGACCAAGCGTTCATATAACTCGCTGGTCAAAAGCATGCGTCGTGCCGAAGCCAAAATGCCACCCATTTTAACGGCAATGAAAGATAATATGTTGTATTTAAAACATAACCTAAACGCGCAAGCGATTGGGGCCATTAAAGGCGATTTTGCCAATTTACAAACCGACATATCCAGCCTGATTAACGACATGAACAAATCAATTGCTGAATCAAATAAGTTTATTGAGTCAATGGAGCAAGGCTAGCCATTAGCAAAAACATCAATTCAATACCCAAAAGCACTGTCTCTACATTCGTCATCTATGATGTTCTGACAGCTGCTTTGGAGATTGTTGAACTGATTGATATTCCAGGGTAGCTCAATCGATCGGCGATTCATCTACCGGTAAGGCAGTGCGGCTAAAAATTTGCTTTAGTACCACAGTGGTTTCAATGCTCGCGACAAACTTGAGGTTACCAAGAGATTTCTTGATGAAGTGCTCATAGGAAACTAAGTCTTTAGCAACTATTTTGAGCACATAATCATACGCCCCAGTCACTACTGCACACTCCATCACTTGTGGGAGTTGCGCCATAGTAGATTCAAATAATGCGGTTGATTGATCAGTATGCTCAGTTAAACGAACCGATGTATAAACCACCACATTCAAGCCTACCTTTAGCGGATCAACTTGCGCACCATAACCTAAAATAACCTTATCTTGTTCAAGCTTTTTGACTCGTCGCAAACAAGGAGTATCTGACATATTAACCTTGTCGGCCAATTCAGAAACTGCCATTCGGCCCTGACGTTGCAGTATTTCTAATAGCTTGAGGTCTTTCTTATCCATTGAACACATCGTTTTTGAGTGAGTGATTAACGGTATAAATATCACACTCTTGAGTGAAATCCTCTAAAAACTTACGTTATTCACAAAAATATCAAACAATTGCGCACTACAAAAAATAAGCCTGACAATATTGTTATTTTTTCACATAAAAAAAACCCGATAAGTGATTATCGGGTTTTGTTGACTGATTTATTGCCGAAACAATTGAGTCATTACAAGCTGTAGTACATTTCAAACTCAAGTGGATGAGTAGTACGTGCTACACGCTCAGATTCTGCTGTTTTAAGCTGAATATAAGACTGAATAAAGTCTTCGCTGAACACGCCGCCTTTAGTTAAGAACTCATGATCCGCTTGTAAATTTTCTAGTGCGTTTTCTAATGAAGTCGCAACCTGTGGAATTTCAGCCGCTTCTTCAGCAGGTAAGTCATATAGATCTTTATCCATCGCTTCGCCTGGGTGGATCTTGTTTTGAATACCGTCAAGACCAGCCATTAGCAATGCTGCAAAACCTAAATATGGGTTTGCATGTGGATCAGGGAAGCGCGCTTCGATACGACGACCTTTAGGGCTTGGTACCACTGGAATACGAATTGAAGCACTGCGGTTACGAGCAGAATACGCAAGCATGACTGGCGCTTCAAAATGTGGCACTAAACGCTTGTAAGAGTTAGTGCTTGGGTTAGTGAATGCATTCAATGCACGAGCATGCTTAATGATGCCGCCGATGTAATAAAGAGCAAGGTCACTCAAACCAGCATACTTATCACCAGCAAATAAGTTTACGCCATCTTTAGACAAAGATTGATGCACGTGCATACCACTACCGTTGTCGCCAACGATTGGTTTTGGCATAAATGTCGCCGTCTTGCCATAAGCATGAGCCATGTTATGAACGACATACTTAAGAATTTGAATTTCGTCCGCTTTTTTAGTCAATGTGTTAAAACGCGTAGCGATTTCGTTTTGACCGGCTGTTGCCACTTCATGGTGATGCGCTTCAACCACTTGACCCATTTCTTCCAGCACTAAACACATTGCTGAACGTAAGTCTTGTGAAGAGTCAACTGGTGCAACTGGGAAGTAACCACCTTTCACCATTGGACGGTGACCAGTGTTACCTTCTTCATAGCTTTTAGCTGAGTTCCATGAAGCTTCTTTAGCATCAATTTTAACAAAACAACCTGACATGTCAGTACCAAAACGGACATCGTCAAATAGGAAGAATTCAGGCTCTGGACCAATCAATACTGTATCTGCGATACCAGTAGAAATTAGATACTGCTCAGCTTTTTTTGCAATTGAACGTGGGTCGCGATCATAACCTGTCATAGTACCAGGCTCTAAAATATCACAACGAATAAGTGCGGTTGTTTCTTCAGTAAAAGGATCAAGTACAAACGTTGTAGGATCAGGCATGAGTACCATGTCAGATTCATTAATGCCTTTCCAGCCTGCGATTGAAGAGCCATCAAACATTTTACCGTCTTCAAAAAATTCTTCATTTACTTGATGAGAAGGAATAGAAACGTGCTGCTCTTTACCTTTAGTGTCGGTAAAGCGTAAGTCTACAAACTTAACTTCTAACTCTACAAGTTGTTTTAAAACTGATTCAACTGACATTCTCAAGCCTCCGGTAGGGTAAAGGGTTGTCCCTTAATATAATCTTGGTATTCGCCAGATGGTGCATCTGGAAAACGAATCTGTGCATAATGGTCTGTAATAAGCGATATTCATGCCACTTCGCTAACTAATTGATTTTATTGATATGAGACTTCTATCAAATCTTCAAAAAAATAAATCTGCACCATCTTCGAGCACCACTATGTTTCATCATGGTGCAAAAGTCCATAATAGTACACCCTGTAAATATGGCTATTTTAAACAATGTCACATTTTTGTATTACAGTATGGTTATGCTTAATATATAAACGTTTTATGCTGTTTTTTAATCCATAGCAAGCGATAGATTTACAAGTGTTCAAAAATAATCCTATCTACAAAAGCTGCTGTGAAGTAGAATGGCACGCTTTTTTACAGTAGCTATAACCTATAACTACTGTTAGATCCTTTTTTTTTATTTGCTGGTTTAGAGGTTTATCCGTGCTAGAGAATTTACGTAACATCGCCATTATTGCCCACGTTGACCATGGCAAAACAACCCTGGTTGACAAAATGTTGGCGCAGTCAGGAACCCTTGCATCTCGTGGAGAAGCTACTGAGCGGGTTATGGATTCTAACGATCTTGAAAAAGAACGTGGGATCACCATTCTGGCAAAGAACACAGCCATCCAGTGGAACGACTACCGTATTAATATCGTAGATACTCCTGGCCACGCCGATTTCGGTGGTGAAGTTGAACGTGTTCTATCTATGGTTGACTCAGTATTACTTTTGGTTGATGCAGTTGATGGTCCTATGCCACAAACTCGCTTTGTAACCAAGAAAGCATTCGCTCAAGGCCTTAAGCCAATTGTTGTTATCAACAAAATTGACCGTCCAAGTGCTCGTCCTGATTGGGTTATTGACCAAGTATTCGATTTATTCGTTAACTTAGGTGCCACTGACGAACAACTCGATTTCCCAATCGTTTATGCTTCGGCATTAAATGGTTTTGCAACCTTAGATCCAGATGTAGCGAGCGATGATATGACGCCGCTATTCCAAACTATCGTTGAGAAAGTGTCTTTCCCAGATGCTGATGCAGAAGCGCCATTCCAAATGCAAATTTCTCAAATCGATTATAACTCATACGTGGGTGTTATCGGTATTGGGCGTATTACCCGTGGTAGCGTTAAGACTAACCAACAAGTGACCATTATTGGCGCTGACGGTAAGACACGTAACGGTAAAATGGGCCAAGTATTAGGTTACATGGGTCTAGATCGTACTGAAGTACCAATTGCAAATGCTGGTGACATCGTTGCCATCACAGGTTTAGGCGAGCTTAAAATCTCTGACACTATCTGTGCTGTGAATGCAGTAGAAGCAATGCCACCGTTAACTGTTGATGAACCAACACTAACGATGACATTCCAAGTAAACACTTCTCCGTTCGCGGGTAAAGAAGGTAAGTACGTTACTTCACGTAACATTCTTGAACGTTTACAGACTGAATTAGTTCACAACGTAGCACTACGCGTTGAAGAAACAGAAAGTCCAGACCGTTTCCGCGTTTCAGGTCGTGGTGAATTACACTTATCGATTCTAATTGAAAACATGCGTCGTGAAGGTTATGAATTAGCTGTATCGCGTCCAGAAGTTATTCTAAAAACAATCGATGGTGAGTTATGTGAACCATACGAAACAGTTACTGTTGATGTTGAAGAAGATCATCAAGGTACCGTAATTGAAAAATTAGGTGTTCGTAAAGGCGAAATGAAAGACATGCAGCTTGATGGTAAAGGTCGTGTACGTATCGACTTCGTTATCCCAAGCCGTGGCTTAATTGGTTTCCAAACCGAATTCTTAACTGCAACATCTGGTACTGGTCTAATTTATCATTCATTTGATCATTACGGTCCACACAAAGGTGGCGATATTGGTCAACGCGCTAACGGCGTATTGATTTCAAACGCAACAGGTAAGGCACTAACATTCGCGTTATTCGCATTACAAGACCGTGGTCGTATGTTTATTGGTCACGCTGCTGAAGTGTATGAAGGTCAAGTAGTGGGTATTCATGCTCGCTCTAACGATTTGACAGTAAACTGTTTGAAAGGTAAGCAGCTAACTAACATGCGCGCATCAGGTACTGATGAAGCACAAGTATTGACGACTCCTATTACACTGACACTTGAGCAAGCTCTTGAATTCATCGATGATGATGAATTAGTTGAAGTAACTCCTAAGAACATCCGTGTTCGTAAGAGATTCTTAACTGAAAACGAGCGTAAGCGTAATAACCGCAGTTAATTACCATTAATGAGTGGCAACACTCATTAAGACCTAAAAAGCCCAGATGCCTGCATCTGGGCTTTTTGTTGCCTGATCTCTACAGGCTAAATGCAAAAGAGCCTAGGACGCTGCGCTGCTAGTACGCTTCGCGGCTAGAGGCTATAAAGTCAACAGCTTAACAGCAAAGCGATTCTAGCTGTGACGTAGTCACGCCCTAGCAGCGAAGCGACGCTAATGATACAAGATGAAAACATTTAACTAGATATTTCCGACAAACGCAGATAGATTCAACTCAAGATGATTTTTAAGGAGAATATATGAGTATGTTGCAACAGGTAAGCGTCGCTAAAAAAGCCAATGTGTATTTTAACGGTAAAGTGATTAGTAGAAGTGTGGTGTTGGCTGATGACAGTAAACAAACTTTAGGTGTTGTGTTGCCTGGTGAATATGAATTTGCTACTGCTCAAGGTGAAATAATGCAGGTCATCTCAGGCGAATTTGAAGTGTTATTGCCTGGTCAAACTGAATGGGCAGTCTATGCTACAGGTACACACTTTCAGCTTGCACCAAATGTGAGCTTTAGTATCCGTACGGCACAAATTTCAGAGTACTGCTGCCAATATATATAGGGTTATTGCACCTTAATAAACAATATTGATTTAATAGTGCCCGCTTACATTCAGCTTAAACAACACAGTTTAAGCTGATTTTTTTTATAAAAACGTCTACTCTAATTGAAACTATCGTTTTATGGAGTGCATTATGCGTATTCTCATCCTTATTGGTTTATTATTATTAAGCGCGCAAAGCCTCGCAACCGTTTACCGCTGGGTCGATGAAAATGGTAAAGTGCATTACTCAGATGAAGCGAAAAAGAATGCTGAAGCTGTTGATCTAAAAGAAAATACGCAGAATAATATAACCATTAACACTCCCACCAAAATCAACACCACTGAGCCAAAAGAAGCCCCAATTAGCTACTCAATCTCAATCACTTCTCCTCAAGAAGAGGCAACGATTCGAGATAATAACGGCGCGTTCACTGTATCAGTAAGTGTCTTTCCGGAACTGCCTCGCGGTGTGATGATGACATTATTGGTTGATGGTATTGTCACTGCACCACCTCAAGCATCAAATATATTTACATTAACCGGCATTAACCGAGGTGAACACTCACTGGTTGTTAATGCTGTAACACAAAGCGGCAAAGTCCTTGCATCAAGCTCTCCTAGAAAGATATTTCTTCACCAAGCATCTGTATTTGGACCCGCAAGAAAGTCCAAGTAAATAAGATAAAAATCAGTTTATTCATTAACTTAAAAAAATATGTGTGACTACTTATCTTAGTGAGAGCTTGTGTGTTTCGGGTTGCGAATTGCACCAATTCGGTGCAATATGATAGTGCAACCCTATACTAGGACGGCTAATGGACACAAATAACCTGCTCAATCACTTAGTTACCGCTGTGCTGGTTATTAATAATCAGCTCAAGCCATGTTATGCCAATGCTGCTGCTGAACAATTATTGGGGGTCGGTAACCACAAGCTATTAGAACAAACGCTTCCTGAACTTTATCAGCTTATGGGAGTTGAGCCACAGTTATTGCGCGATGCCGTTAATGCCGGCCAAGGGCTCACCATTAATACTGCCGTATTGATTACCCTTGATGGTCAGCATCACACTGTTGATATTACCTTGATGCCAATTGAAAATGATAATAACCTCAGCATCTTAGAACTGCGTCAAGTGGATCAACAGCGGCGTATTCATCAACAGCTGAATATGGACGCGCAACAGCAAGCTGCACAGTTTTTGGTCCGTAACTTAGCTCATGAAATTAAAAACCCACTGGGCGGCCTTCGTGGTGCGGCACAGTTATTGTCTCGAGAACTAACTTCACCTGATTTAAAAGAATTTACCACCTTAATCATCGAACAAGCAGATAGGTTGCGTAATCTAGTAGACCGCTTACTTGGCCCGCAACGTCCGACACAGCATACACAACAAAGTATTCATCAAGTCATTGAAAAAGTGCTTAAACTAATTGAAATGGCGCTGCCAGACAATATCCATTTAAAACGAGATTACGACCCGTCCATTCCTGACATTGAAATGGACTCAGATCAAATGCAACAGGCTGTATTGAATATTGTCCAAAATGCCATTCAGGCTTTAGAGCATTGTGGCGGAGATATTGTTATCCGCACTCGCACCCAGCATCAGGTCACGATTGGAACCCACCGCTATAAAGTGGTACTTGCATTGTCGATTATTGATAACGGCCCAGGTATTCCATCTGAACTATTGGATACCCTTTTTTATCCTATGGTTACCGGTCGGGATGAAGGGTCTGGATTAGGTTTATCCATTGCACACAACATTGCCCGATTACACCGCGGTCGCATCGATTGTATTTCGGTTCCAGGTCATACCGAATTTATTATTAATCTGCCATTACAATAACTAGCATGCCCTATGTAGGCAGAATGAGGTAGTAACATGAACATTAGTGAACAAGTTTGGATCCTCGATGATGATAGTTCGATCCGTTGGGTACTCGAAAAAGCTCTTAAAGGCGCATCACTGTCAACAGCCAGCTTTGCTGCTGCAGAATCTTTATGGCAAGCCTTAGAGGCATCTCAACCACAAGTCATAGTGTCAGACATCCGCATGCCAGGGACTGATGGGTTAACCTTACTGGATCGCTTACAGCTGCATTATCCGCATATTCCAGTGATCATCATGACAGCTCACTCTGACTTAGACAGTGCGGTGAGCGCATATCAAGCAGGTGCATTTGAATACTTGCCCAAACCGTTTGATATCGACGAGGCGATTAATTTAGTAGAACGCGCACTGACTCATGCCACAGAGCAAACACCTCAGCCGGTGATAGATACTTCGATTAAAACCCCTGAAATTATTGGTGAAGCACCAGCGATGCAGGAAGTTTTTCGGGCCATAGGTCGCTTATCTCGTTCGTCAATTAGTGTATTGATCAATGGTCAATCAGGTACAGGTAAAGAACTCGTTGCCGGGGCATTGCACAAACACAGCCCGCGTAAGGAAAAACCCTTTATTGCGCTTAATATGGCTGCCATCCCAAAAGATTTGATTGAATCAGAACTCTTCGGTCACGAAAAAGGAGCATTTACAGGTGCCGCGAATGTGCGCCAAGGTCGTTTTGAGCAAGCCAATGGCGGTACCTTATTTTTAGATGAAATTGGTGATATGCCAATCGATGTGCAAACTCGGTTATTACGAGTACTTGCTGATGGACAATTCTATCGTGTTGGCGGCCATCAAGCTGTGCAAGTGGACGTTCGCATTATTGCTGCAACCCACCAAAATCTTGAAGTATTGGTACAAAAAGGCACCTTCCGTGAAGATTTATTTCATCGTCTCAATGTGATTCGAGTTCACCTACCGCCATTATCACAGCGTCGTGAAGACATTGCCCAGCTCGCTAATCATTTTTTAACCACAGCAGCAAAAGAAATTGGCGTAGAGCCCAAAATATTAACCAAAGCCACCGCAGTAAAACTGGCTAATTTACCTTGGCCAGGCAATGTGCGACAACTGGAAAATACGTGTCGATGGTTAACTGTAATGGCTTCTGGACAAGAAATATTACCACAGGATTTACCACCAGAATTACTTAAAGATCCGGTTAGCAGCCAACAGAAAACAGCTGGAGCAAGTGATTGGCAAACCGCGTTAACAGATTGGATTGATGAAAAGCTTGCTGCGGGTGAAAGTGATTTATTAACTGAAGTTCAGCCTGAGTTTGAGCGTATCTTACTTGAAACAGCGTTAAGACATACTCAAGGCCATAAACAAGAAGCAGCTAAACGCCTCGGCTGGGGAAGAAATACTCTGACTCGTAAATTAAAAGAGCTATCAATGGACTAAAAGCAGAACTACACAATATAGCCATAATGATGTTATAACATTGTTAAGCTTATTGCTGTGGCAGCACTATTTTTGTCTAATTCTAATATAAAACATGATCTCAAATAGTCGACGTTACCGCATTTACACATGGCATTGACTTGGCTGCAGAAGCAATAGTATACGTACCATGAAAATTGCGGCCTAAAATGTAATATTCAACTAAGGACAGATTGTGAATTCTGATGCTCCTTTTGGTGTGGTTATTCATCAAGACTTTATACCACTGTATGCAGATGATAGTTATGCAAAAATCTTCGGTTATCAAACCGCTAAAGAAATCTTAGCGCTGAAAAGTATTTTAGAGTTAATCGATCCTGAACTACAGGATCTCGCGGCACACACTTACTATGCATTAATGAGTGGAATCGAAAAGCCTCAGGTGCGAAATTATATTAATCGTAACCGTCTTGGTATGACGATTAATGTATTAGCCATTGAACACCTTGTCGAATGGCAAGGTCGAACAGCACTGCAAATAACGATTGTTGATTTAACCGAAGTCACCGCACTCAAACAAGCTGTTGTACAAAGTGAGCATCGCTATCAACAGTTAGCTAATGGATCGGTGCAAGGTGTTTTGGTGCATCGCAACTTTAGCCCGCTATATTGTAATGAAACACTCGCGACCCTACTTGGTTACCCTAATCGCCAAAGTATTATGTCACTAAAATCTATTATGGGTATCATTGAACCTAGTTATCAAGCACAGCGAATAGAGGCTAACAATGCATTGCTAGCCAATACCATTACACCTCATACTGTCGATATCCAGTGCTTGCATTCAAGTGGTCGTCTCATATGGGTAAAAATACTGGAGACTATTATCAGTTGGGAGGGACAACCCGCCACTCAAATGACCATGACCGATATTACTGAATCTTATTTGCTAGAGGACTTACTCAATAAGGAAATCTATATTGATTACCTTACCAAGGTGCTGAATCGACGAGGACTATTGCATTTTAGTCAGCGATTAATAACCGATACCAATCTTAAACGTGAGCACCTTTATTGCTTATTGATCGGCGTAGACGATTTAAAGCAAATTAATCATTTATTTGGCCATAAAATGGGTGATAAAGCCCTAGTTAATTTTGCTCAACATTGCCAAAACAATCTAGGTGAAATCGACTTAATCGCTCGTTGGAGTGGTGATGAGTTTATTGCCATCATCCAAGCTAATAGCAAAAAGATAGTCTTAAATATTGCCGAGAATATTCGCCATAGCAACGACGATACATCGCTAATAGAACCAGAAACCAATAAGCCTATTCGTTTTAGCGCCAGTGTTGGCGTGTCGAACTGGCAAGCCGATGATACTATCGACAGTTTTATTTTGCGGGCAGATTCAGCATTAGAGCAAGCTCGATCCCAAATAACTAATCAACTTGTTTTTACATAATATAAAGGCGATCAACACACTATATTACATGAACAAAAAGCCGCTACTGCGGCTTTTTAGTATCGAAAATATCAACCCCATCACTGGCTGATATTTACAACAGTATGCTTAGTGAACCCACAATGATAAAGGCAATAGTACCCAGTAGGGTTTCCATAACGGTCCACGTTTTTAAGGTGGTTTTTTCATCCATTCCCATTAAACGTCCAACCAACCAAAAACCGGAATCATTAAAGTGTGATAACACCGTTGAACCACCAGCAATGGCAATAACAATAAAACATAAATCCAAAGCACTTAATCCAGCGGTTGCCGCTACCATAGGCGCAATTAACGCCGCTGTTGTGGTTAATGCGACGGTTGCCGACCCTTGTGCCACCCGAAGACAGGTGGCAATGACAAATGCCGCAACGATTAGTGGCATACCTGTATGTGACAATGCATCCGCTAATGCCTGACCAATTCCACTTGCACGTAATACGCCACCAAACATGCCACCGGCACCCGTCACTAATATAACCGCGCAAATAGGCCCTAATGAGTCGCCACACAATTTCTCAAGCTGTTGCATACCATAGTCTTTGGCAAATACCACTAAACATACTAATAAGGTAATCAGTAATGCAATTGGCGTCTTACCCAGCATTCGCAGTAATTCAACTAATGGTGACTTACCATCGATAACGCCAGCAACGGCTAAGGTGTTTAGCCCAGTGTCCATAAAAATGAGTATCACAGGTAACAGCAAAATCGACATTACCGTGGCAAAGTTCGGGATCTTATCGACATCGATAATCGGAGCTGTACTGAGGAACACTTTTGACACGGGAATATCAAATTTTTTACCCGCATATAACCCAAATAAATAAGCACCAATATACCAAGTGGGGATCGCCACCATCATGCCAACAAAGAGTAATAAACCAATGTTAGCGCCGAGTAAATCCGCAGCCGCTACCGGTCCAGGATGTGGAGGAACAAACGCATGCATCACGGCAAATGCACCGGCAGACGGTAACGCATACTTAAGAGGTGAATCGCCAAAGCGTTTAGCTACACTAAAAATAATCGGCATCATCACAATTAGGCCGGCATCAAAAAATATTGGGAAACCAAATAATAACGAAGCAATACCTAAGGCTAATGGGGCTTTTTCTTCACCAAAACGGCAAATTAAACTATCAGCAAGCACTTTCGCACCGCCAGTTACCTCCAAAATCTTCCCTATCATAGCGCCAAGACCAACAAGCAAGGCAACAGAAGCTAAAGTGCCACCAAAACCCGCCATCATTGTTGGCACCACTTGATCACTGTTAATACCACTGGCCAGTGCTGTTGCCACACACACCAATGTTAATGACACAAAAGCGTGCAGTTTCATTTTAATAATCAGTATTAATAACGCGATAATGGCTAGCGCAGCGATCATCAGCAAGTAAGTCGGGTCTGCGGTTGGTACTATTGTGTCCATACTATATTCCAAAGAGATTAATGAGAGTGCTAATTCGAATTCACAAACCTCAATGAGATCAGTAAACTCAAGGCATAAACTGAGCTGAAAAAATAAGCCTTTAATTATATAAGCTTATATTAAGGAATGGTAAGAAAATGACAGGGAAATGCATTATTGTAATGGGTGTGTGCGCATGTGGTAAAAGCAGCGTAGGCGAACTGTTAGCAAAAGTGATGAATGCCACTTTTGTAGACGGTGATGATCTGCATCCGCAAGCCAACATAGAAAAAATGGCTCAAGGAGAACCCCTAGATGATGCCGATAGGGCACCTTGGTTATCACGTATTCGAGATTTGGCTTTCGAATTTGAAACCCAACATAAAACGGTGATCATTGGCTGTTCAGCACTCAAACAATCCTATCGGGACCAAATCCGTAAAGGTAATCAACAGGTCGGATTTTTATATTTAAAGGGTAGCTATGAACTGATTTTAGCGCGGATAATGGCAAGAAAAGGCCACTTTATGAAACAGAACATGGTCGATAGTCAGTTTGCCACATTAGAAGAACCCACTAATGAACCATTAGTGGTAACCGTCGATATTGATGCCAGTATTACAGAAATAGTGCAGCAAGCTTTAGCACAATTTCGTGCTCAGGGATTTTAAGCTAACACGTCTGAACGCTAACCTGTGCCAGCTTAAACACAAATATTGTTGAGCTGGCATTGATTGCGATTCTCTAATCTCTCTACACCGGATCTTGGTGAATAATCACCTCTGCATCATCAAACGCCGCTTTAATCGTCAAGCCTGCTTTATCTGCTATTTCATGAGCATCATGCAATGATAAGTTACCCGCTAATTCCATGTGCAACTGAATAAAGGTCGTTTTCCCAGCCTGGCGAGTACGTAAATCATGAATGCCTTGGACGCGAGGATCTTGCTTAGCTAAGGCTTTAATTTTATCACGAGTCTCAGTGTCTAATTCGCGATCAAGCAAGCTTTGAACTGAACGATAACCTAACCCAAGCGCTTGATTACCGATAAAAAATGCAATGAACACCGCAAACAAACCATCGGCCCACCACCAGCCATATTGCGCCAATATTAGGGCGAACAACACAGCCGCATTCAATAATAAGTCCGACTTATAATGCAATGAATCAGCTTCAACTAACGAGCTCTTAGTTTTTTTCAAAGCATGTCGTTGCAACAAAACAAGGGCAAATGTCATGACTATCGCAATAATAGTGACCACGATACCACTCATGGCATTGGTAACTGGTACTGGATGAATTAACTTTTCGCCGCCAT
Source organism: Shewanella vesiculosa (assembly GCF_009994065.1). Classification (NCBI taxonomy): domain Bacteria; kingdom Pseudomonadati; phylum Pseudomonadota; class Gammaproteobacteria; order Alteromonadales; family Shewanellaceae; genus Shewanella; species Shewanella vesiculosa. Next base: position 50,910 of record NZ_JAACSD010000009.1, on the reverse strand, counting down.
ACAATAATAACAGCGACGCCGAGCCTAAAATAAACGCAGCTTGCGCCAAACTCGCTAATGGCTCAGCTTTTCCGTGACCATATCGGTGATCTTTGTCCGCAGGAACAATGGCATATCGAATGGCAATAAAATTAACTATCGACGCGAGTGCATCAGCAAATGAATCCGTTAATGACCCCAACATACTGGCAGAGCCTGAATACAACCAAGCCAATAATTTGATCACGATAAGGCACAGTGCTGTAGCGACTGAAGCGCGGCTCGCTAATTTGACCCAAAAGTCATATTCAGATGATGTACTCATAAAGACGTTGTCGACTCTTTTTACAGATAATTTAACAGACCTTACTATAGCAAGTTAGCTGGCTGTTTTGGGTAATGTTTTATTAAATAATCTTAAATTGCACCAAGACCTTATATAAAGTCGCAACAGAGACAATGCCACTCCATATAGGCATTAACTAAAAAGCCATTACCCAAAGGTAATGGCGATTATGTTGCTTTAACCATGCTGAACTAGCAACTGATTAACGACGTGGCTTGTGGCCTTTACCTTGTTGAAAGTTATCTTGAAACATTTGTTGCTGTTCAGGGGTCAATAGTTGATAAATTTCATTCTGCATTTTCAAGTGGTTCAACATTTTTTGCATGTGTTGCTGTTGCTTTGCTTGGGCCATTTCAGTGGCTTTCGCTTCATCAAAACCAGCGGTAGTGATTAACGCTAGCATATCAGCTCGGTGCGCAGCTCGCTGTTCTTTCGTTGGGCGCTCAGGACGATTACCTTGATATTTATTTAACACGGCTTTGACATCAGCTCGCTGTGAATCCGTTAAATCTAACATGCGTAGCATTTTATGCATGCCACCCTTATGACCATGATATCGGTCACCTTTAGCGGCGACATTCTCTGTCTTTACCGTGTTGTCAGTAGTCTCTGCCGCATATAACTGGCTGGCTAATAACGCTGAACTTGCCACTAAGGCCACTAAACTCGTTTTGATGATTGATGATGTTTTCATTGTTAAGTTCCTCGGTATGTATGGGATTTATTGTCTGCCTCAGCAGATTTGATACTCAGTTTACCGAATGCAATGTCAATGAGGGTTAAGACAGAGTAAACCTATGTAAAGAAGGTTTTTCATAGCACTTTAGCGCCAGTAATTCATGATCAAGTTGGCATATTGAATGATAAAAACCCCAGTAATGCGAGCCAGTTAACGTAATTCAGACTTGATCCTTACAGTAATCATATTAGGGCATAAAATCTAACTATTAGCGCTTTAATGGAATAAATTATGAACCGATTGATTGGCCAATTACTGTTACTTCTTTGTGTATTGATATTAGCTCCAAGCTCAATAGCCAGTACCGTGGCCTCAACAGACGACTCAATTTGGTATACTCAGCAAAACCAGCAGCCAGTGGTAAAGCTGCATTTCTTTTGGTCGAAAACCTGCCCTCATTGTCGTGAAGCCCATCCTTTTATTGATGCTCTAGGCGAACGTTTTGACTGGATCGAATTACACGACTACGTCATTAGTGAACCCGGCAATGTTGATAAACTCATGGAAATGGGTCAAAAAACAGGTGTTGAACCCAAATCGGTGCCCTACTTTGCTATTTGTGGTGAGGCCGTAGTGGGTTATAACAGCCATGAAGTGACTGGACGTTTCATTCTAGAGCGCTTGGTTAACTGCTACCAACGCCAAGGTGGTAAAGCAGATATTGGTGATAAGCTTGATGATTTCCTCGGAGCTGCGCCAGTTGCAAGCGCACCACTGTTTGAAACCTGTAGTGACAATAGCGACGATCCACAAGCCGAAGGCTCATGTGGTATGTCATTTGACCAAGCCAGCGACATAGCCCCTGCGCCAACGGTTCAACCTGTCGACATTCCACTCATTGGCGCTGTACATCCAGAAGAAATGTCATTGCCGGTTCTAACCTTAGTGTTAGCTGGTGTTGATGCCTTTAACCCGTGCGCCTTTTTCGTGCTGCTATTTTTACTGAGCATTATGGTGAATGCTGGCAGCCGCAAACGTATGCTGTTAGTGGGCGGTATTTTTGTATTTTTCTCCGGCCTTATCTACTTCGTATTTATGAGCGCCTGGCTTAACTTATTCCAAGTTCTCGGCGGCGGTGATGGCGGTATCATTATCACTTGTGCGGGGGTATTGGCGTTGATAGCAGCAATCGTCAATATAAAAGATTACTTTTATGGCCGAGGCGACGTTAGCTTATCCATGTCGGTCGAAAACCGTGGTTCGCTTATTAAGCGTATGGGGAAATTATCTAAAGCCAGTTCATTACCAACAATGATTTTAGGTTCAACTATTCTGGCAATTTTAGCTAATACCTACGAGCTGCTCTGCACCGCTGGCTTTCCAATGATTTACACCTCAGTGTTGTCATTATCAGATCTCGATACCATGCAACGTTACTTATACCTCATCGCTTATAATGTGGTTTACGTTATACCACTGGCCGCTATTGTGATTGTCTTCTCAATGACATTAGGTAAACGCAAACTCACCGAAAAAGAAGGTGAAGTGCTTAAACTGATGTCAGGCATAATGATGTTAGGTTTAGGCAGCATGTTAGTGTTTAATCCTAATGCTCTACAAAATGCGGTCTTCTCGGTCGGCCTGATCCTCGGCTCAATTATACTGACCTTTATCATTGCCAGAATTAAACGCTACATAGTGCAAAATAAAGCGGGGTAAATGTAAAACTGTGCAATGTTGATATGATTTAATCTTGGCATGAGATAAGCTCAATTGATCGAAAAATCTGTATGTTAACGTCAACATACAGATTTTCTTTGTGCCAGAGGACAGTTATGAATCGCATTTTACTTATCGACGATGATATTGGTTTATCCGATCTACTCAGCCAATTACTTGAGTTAGAAGGATTTGCACTAAGCCAAGCTTACGATGGTGAGCAAGGGCTGATGATGGCACAACAGCAAGACTTCGATTTAATCCTTCTTGACGTTATGCTACCCAAGCTTAATGGCTTTGAAGTATTGCGGGCTTTACGGCAGCGCAAACAAACTCCAGTATTGATGCTCACCGCCCGCGGTGATGAAATCGATCGGGTTGTCGGTCTTGAAATCGGCGCCGATGACTACTTACCAAAACCGTTTAATGATCGCGAATTAGTCGCTCGAATTCGTGCCATATTACGGCGTGCACAAACCACCCAACAAGATAGCCAAGCCCATGAAATGATGCAGTTTGGTGATTTACGACTCGATCCGACCCGCCAAGAAACCTATTGCAATGAGCAACTGATTATCCTTACTGGTACCGAATTTTCCTTGCTGTTCAATTTAGTTGAAAAATCTGGCGAACTGGTGACCAAAGACTCGTTAAGCGAAAATGTATTAGGCAAAAAATTAATGCCATTTGACCGTAGCTTAGATATGCATTTATCTAACTTACGTAAAAAATTACCTGAACGCAAAGACGGCCGCCCACGAGTTAAAACCCTCCGCGGTAAAGGCTATATTTGGATACCGTAATGCTGAAAAACAATCCATTTAATCGGCTGTTTTTTAAATTATTGCTCGGCTTTTGGCTATGCAGTTCGTTAATTATTGCTCTAGTGTCGTTATTACCGCTATTACAGCAAAGCCATGATCGCTCACCTTTACCACCTAGCTTAGAGCAGGTGCTAAAAAACATCGCTGAACGAATACAACAGCAACCACAGTTACTCGAAGGCAAAAGCCTCCAACGTCTGCATCGTAGTCGCAATAAGGATGGAAGCCGCAACCATGGTCCTATGCGGGTATATTTAACCGACGGCGAAGGACAAGTGCTAAATACTCAACGAGTATCACGCGAATTTAGACGTTTTCAGTTGATGGCCGAAGAGGCAGATCAGCCCATTAGCCACCAATTTAGAGATGAATTTATTTTTGGCCCCTATTCTTTTGAGGTCAATGATAAAGCCTATCAGTTATTTGGCCGTTTACCCGATAGTCATCCTCGGCCATGGTTTTTATTCTTTGCCGATAATAAATTACTCACAGCAGGCTTAGCCATTTTATTATCTGGGTTATTATGTGGTTTGCTGGCGTGGTACTTAGGTAAACCATTACGCTCGCTTAAACACAGCGCTAATGCCCTCGCAAGAGGTGATTTATCGAGCCGAGTTGATGCAGCCACAGCGAGTAGACGTGATGAAATGGGCCAGTTAGCCCAAGCGTTCAATGGCATGGCTGACGCAGTACAAACCATGATTAACAATCAGCAACGATTAATGGGTGATATTTCTCACGAACTGCGCACGCCGCTCACTAGACTGCAATTAGCCTTGGCCCTCGGCCGTAAAAAAGGTCAGCAAAGTGAAGAACTAGAACGTATTGGCTATGAAGCTTTACAGCTTGAAGCATTAATCAGTGAGTTACTTACCCTATCTCGGGTTAGCTTGGCCAGCCATGAAAATAAAATCGAGCTCGAATTAGCCGAGTCACTAAGCCAAGTGTTAGATGACGCTGAATTTGAAGCCGAGCAGCAAGGGAAGCTATTACAAATTGATATACCAGAGGCACTGCAATTGCCTCTTCACCCAAAGACACTCTCGCGCGCCATAGAAAATCTGCTGCGTAATGCAATTTGCTATGCCAACAGTCAAATAACCATCAGTGCGGTCCAGGCGGGTAAACATATACTCATTACAGTAGAAGATGACGGTCCTGGTATCGACCCCAAAGAACTTGAAGCTATTTTTAAACCTTTCTATCGCCCAGATACCGCTAGAGACAGAAAAAGTGGCGGTTGGGGATTAGGCTTGGCAATCACCCAAGCTGCCATTACGCTACATCAGGGCAGCATAGTGGCAGAAAATCTGATTGGCCCGACGGGCAAGCGCCAAGGCCTTAAACTGAGTATCAGTTTACCGGTAAATGAGGCTAGCTAAAAAAGATAACAACTTCACCGGTGCATGCTTATCGCCCTGAATAATGGCATTATCTAAAACCCCTGCACACGCAGGGAACAAGCAAACATCAATAACAGCTCAGTTTCATAAAACGACACCGCTAAATTAACGTTGTAAACATTTAATAGAAAAGCAATTCAACGATAAGCATGTATTTAGGTAAAAATTACCCTTAACTGGCAACATTTTCCGATTAATGTAAGCAGCCTGAGCCGCTTAACCTTTAGGCATACTTATCTTGACCGCTACTAACGTTTAGCAATCACCCATACTGCGTGAACTATCCCTGGAATGTAGCCTAGCAAGGTTAAAATTATGTTTAATAATAAGGTTTTACTTAGCCCTACTTGTAGAAAAACCCCAAGTGGCGGCAGTAAAATTGCGATTATAATACGTAATAAATCCATGATATTCTCCATTTTGAATGACTGAGGTTAGCGGTTCCCCCCAGCGTGTATTAACTAACTTGCATTGATGGTCATAAAGTACAACGCAATTACCAGACCACTATTGCAAGTGTTGCTATTATTACCCTTAATGAGCATCATTTTTTAAACAACGACAACACCGCATATATTGACTTATTAGTATGCCTTTAGTAGAAAAAAGCCCTTTTTGCATACTGCAAAAACATTAGCGGATAACGCTTACAAGCTTTGGTGTCGGTGACGATTATTTGCTAATATTGAATAAAGACGGGCTTGTACCTTGCGGGTAATCTTATGATTTGTCGATTTTTTTTAAATAGCATTCCTCATTGCAACCACCGCTCATGCTCAACATTAAGTCGATGGATTCTCCTATGGAGTTTAGTCACTACTTTTGTTTGCTTGACCAGCTTTGCGCCTACTTATGCCCAGGCAGCCCCCTCGCCCAACACGGTGAAACAACTCATACAAATTAACGATCCAAGCAGTGCAATCGACATTGAAATACAAGGCTCTGTCGTCAATCTCCATGGCTCCATCACCGAGCAAGCCAGTAAAGAACGCATACTGCAAACCATCGCCGCCTTACCTGGTGTGACTCAGGTTGTAGATAATATTCAATTACGCGCTATGGAGCCGTTATCTTTAGCTCCTCTGCAGCAAGATGCACGGCAGTTTTGGGCCAAAACCTTACAGTATTTGCCCAGCTTAGCCCTAGGACTGGCAATATTTTTGCTACTCTTTTGGCTTTCTCGCCCTATTGCTCGCCTGCTTATTCAGCCCTTAACTTGGGTCACACAGAGTGAACTTATTCGTTTAGTGATGCAGCGCAGCTTTAGTATGCTGATCATATTATTAGGGCTGTATATCTTTTTGCGTCTCGCCGGCTTAACTCAGTTTGCCGTTGCCATTATTAGTAGCACTGGGGTAATAGGTCTCATTTTAGGTTTTGCCTTTAAAGACATCGCCGAAAACTTTATTTCCAGCTTACTGCTCAGTGTCCAGCGCCCGTTCAAATTAGGCGACGTCATTGCTGTGGAAGGTCAATTAGGCATTGTAAAAAAAGTCACCGCAAGGGCCACTACGTTAGTCGACTACGATGGCAACCACATCCAAATTCCCAATGCCACAATTTATAAAAACGTGATTAAAAACCTGACCGCAAACCCAAGAATACGGGGCAATTTTATGATTGGTATTGGCTACGATACCAGTATTCGTAAGGCTCAGGACATCGCCATGGAGATCATGATGGCTCACCACGGCGTACTAGCAGATCCTGAACCGCAGGTACTGATAACCAACCTAGGTTCTTCCACTATTAACCTGCAAGTGTATTTTTGGGTTAATGCAGAAACTCATAGTGTTCCAAAAGTGGCTTCAATTTTAATGCGCTTACTGGTACGCGCTTATGAAGCGAATAAAATCAGCATGCCAGATGATGCTCGCGAACGCATTTTCCCTCAAGGGATACAATTGGTCTCCAGCAGACATCAGCAAGACCAAACTCAGTTAAGTGGCCAACCAATAACGGAGCAAGCTAATTTACCAAATGAGCAAAAAATTTCGGATTTATCCGATGAAGTCCATGATGATGCTAGCGTTGATATCAGCAGCGATACTGATGATATACGCCGACAGGCAGCGCAATCTCGCGATCCAGAGAATGGTGCCAATATTATCTAATAACGATGTTCACAACCTATATTCAGCCTAATATTGGCGATAACAGCAGTAGAATCGGCTGCTAAAGTATCAATAAATAACTGGTCTTTAATTAACTGTGACTGCCTCAAATACAGTTGGCGCTAAGTCTCCATCAAGGATGATCATTCGTGCTATACCGCCCATTTCACCAAGTCGGCATTGATAACGTCTCGCAGAAAAACCTTGCTTAAGGTATAATTCGTCCCTCTTTTTATGCTTCGTACCTAAGGTTGCTATGTTTCATATTGCCCTTTATGAACCCGAAATTGCTCCAAATACCGGAAATATCATTCGTCTATGTGCCAACAACGGTTCACAGTTACATTTGATTGAGCCATTGGGTTTTGATCTCGAAGAAAAGAAACTCCGTCGCGCTGGACTTGATTATTCCGATATGACCAGCGTCACTCGCCATAAAGACTATGCCGCGTTTTTAGAGGCGATGGCAGGAAAACGGATTATTGCCTGTACCACTAAAGGTAGTCGTCCTCATACTCAAATTGCTTTCCAAGAAAATGATGTCTTGTTATTTGGCCCTGAAACCCGTGGCTTACCAATGGATATTATTGATGCAACCCCACTGGGGCAGCGATTACGTATTCCAATGACCGCCAATAGTCGTAGTTTAAATTTATCAAATTCAGTTGCCATCATTAGCTACGAAGCATGGCGTCAACTGGATTTTGCAGGCGCTGAATAATGAAGAAAACGCTATCCCCAGAAACCCAAAATGATGCTTTAGCAATTGCCAAGGCCACTCAAAAGCCTGGACAAGTTAAAGAACAAACTAAGCTGATTGCCGCGGGGATTGAAAAAGGTATAGCGGAATACAAAAAACGTGAAAAAGCGAAAGCTCGGGAACGTGATAAAGCGCGTAAACAGCAACAGAAAAACAAACATGCGATTCCAAGCAATGATGATGCGGATATGTCTTACAATGAGCCACAGAGTCTATTCAACCCTCTAACATGGTCGTTAGCCGCCTTATTACTCTTGAGTTGGGCTGGATTTGCAGCTTATCTATTTTATCGCTAATTGAATGATTTAAATTAGTTTCTAATCTGTCGGCGGCGCAACCTCTGCCGACGGTTTAAGTAAGCTAATGGCTCTAATAACCTGATACTGATCACTGTCGTCATCTAAATAATGGGCGTTTTGTTGCCACTGCCAGCCTTTTATTGTCGGTTTTGCATCACCAATCACGGGATCAAACTGTAACTGCACTAATGCAGGACGCTGATTTATTTCACCTTTACCTAGAAATGAATAACTGCCCGCTTGCTCATACAGGGTCAGCTGTTGTGATATATCGTCGGTGACGCCATTGGCATACAACAATAAAATATGATCTTCTTGTTGTCTAAACCACCAAGTCTCGCTGTTTGAAAAGCGGCTACCACGGCTAACACTAATGTATAAATTCCGTTGATCAGCCGAACACATTACCGAAGTAGTTACCTTTTTAGCAACTGTATTAGGATTAGCTGCATTGCCCTGCCACTCGCCAGCTAATTGACTACAAAATATATCTAAAGTCACTTTGCCTGCATAAGAGGCCGTTGAATGCACTAGTAACAAGATCGCTGTCAACGGTATTATTGATCGATATTTTGCGCTCATCAAACCTCCACTTATTAACATATCCTTTCACATTGCAAACAGACCAAACTCAATATAGCTAACCCTATCGGCCTCTATTTAGGCGCAGCGATCTCATTGACTCAAAGAATTGAGTTAATGAACTTACTCAATGAACTTACTCGATGAACTTAGCTGCTAACGTTTAGCCTCTAAATTTAATCACATTATCAGTTAGATCCATAAAAAATGGCCCACTTATGTGAGCCATCATAGGATATTACGAATTAACTAACTGACTCGCAACTACTGGCCAAAGCCTGTAGCTGTGATGTCGACTTTAGTGACTTCACCATACTGCGCTGCAACATCAGCAATGTTGTCAGCGTTACCAATCAACACAAACTGTAAGTTTTGTTGCGGGAAATATTGCTTAATCAAACGTTGTGTATCTGCAACAGTAAGCCCATCAACCTTGGCTTGGAATTGATTAATAAAATCATCATTAAAACCATACAAGTACATGTCAGACAATAAACCAGCTAATTGACCACTGGTCTCATATTTAGGTGGAAACTGGCCTTTCACATAGGCTTTAGCAGAATCTAAAGTGGTTTGATCAATGCCCTTTTCCCATAGTCGAGCATAGGTTTTTAAGGCTAAATCAATGGCTTCTTTTGTTGTTGATGATTTAGTAAACGTACTGATTTGAAAAACGCCAGATTGCGCATAAGGGCTAAAACCAGAACGAGCACCATAAGTTAAACCAGCATTGACGCGTAATTCATCATTTAACCATGAGGTAAAACGACCACCTAAAATAGTGTTAACGACAGTTAACCCAACATAATCTGGATTGTCATAACGAATACCCACGCCACCAATTAAAAAAGTGGTTTCAATTGCATCAGGCTTGTCGACCAACAATACATGCGGCTGAGTTAATGTCGGTAAGTTTTGGCTTAAGTCAGGTTGAACCACTGTTTCTGTGGTCTGCCAATCACCAAAGGCTTTATTAAGCTTGGCGGTCATCTCAGCAACATCAAAATCACCCACCACATTAATGGTCATGTTACTTGGTTGATAGTAGCCTTTATGAAAAGCGCGTAACTCTGCAACAGACAGTTTAGCGATAGTGTCACTATTACCCGATACCGGATTAGCATAAGGATGTTCACCAAAAACTAACTTATTAAAGTAGCGTCCGATCACGGCCCGAGGGCTTTCTTTTTGTTGAGACAAACCGACGATTTCACGTTGTTTTAGCTTATCAAATTCGGCGCTATCAAAGTCTGGTTGACGTAATACATGACTAAAAATAGCGAGCACGGTATCGACATCTTTGCTCATCATATTGGCACGAATATAACTGCCTTCTAGATCGGCACTGGTATCAATACTGGCACCCATAAAGTCTAGTTGTTGCTCGATGTCTGCCTTAGATTGGCCCGCAGCACCTAGCATTAAACTTTGTGAGGTAATGTACGCCATACCAGAGGTAAGATCATTCACCGCCCCGGCCTTAACCACGGCATCAATGGTCACTAATGGCACTTCTTTTTGTACCATTAAGGTCACTTTTAAACCATTATCTAGGGTAATAGATTGGTAGCTTGGCATCACAAAACTCGCCGAGACAGCGCTTGGACTAGCAGAGGCATTATCGGCCGTTGATTGCTGCGAAGTCGCACAACCACTTATGGCTAAACTACAAGTTAACGCGATGGCCGATAACGATAGGTTAATATGGGTGTGAGCTATAGTTTTCATTTGTCAGACTCCTCAGTCGCAGCGAGCACACCAACAGTTCGATTCGCTTTAATTAAATAGGTTTGTGCAACACGCTGGATGTCAGCTGGAGTCACTTTGTTATACGCTTCTGGGGCATTAAACAGTTTGGTGTAATCCCCAAAATACAGCTCGTATGTGCCTAAGGTATTGGCTTTACCGTTAATGGTTTCCATGGTGCGGTAAAAATCCATTAGCTTAATATTTTTGACTTTTTCAAGCTCTTGTTGAGTCACACCTAGGGTGGCAATAAGGTTAATTTGCTCAATTAAGGCTTGCTCTAACGTCTCGGCGCTCACGCCAGCATTCGCCACACCTAAAATATAAAATAAATTAGGGTCGAACGACATCGGCATGTAAGTTTCGGCAGCAACCGCTAATTGCTTGTCGACTAAAGCTTGATAAAAACGTGAGCTATTACCTTCACTGAGCATTGACGCTAACAAATCCAATGCATAGTAGTCAGCATGGCTAGTTGCGGGTACATGGTAAGCCAACATAATGTTTGGTGTGCTCACAGACTCTTTTTTAACAAAGACTCGGCGTTCACCATTCTGTTGCGGTTCAATAGTACGCACTGCTTTTGGCGGTGCTTGGGCAGGAATAGGCGCAAAATACTGATTAGCTAATGCTTTCACTTCGGCTAACTTCACATCACCGGTAATGACCACTAGCGCATTGTTCGGGGCATAGTAGGTTTTATGGTATTGCTGTAAATCTTCTAAGGTCCAAGCAGCAATATCCGACTCATAACCAATCACTGACCAGCTATATGGATGTGCAGCAAAGGCAACACTTTTTAGCGCTTCTTGAATCGTGCGCCAGTTAGAGTTTTCCAGCCCGGTAGTGCGCTCTGACTGCACCACACCACGCTCGCTTTCTACCATCTCAGAGTTAATATCGAGGTTGGCAATGCGATCAGCTTCTAAATCAAAAATGGTTTCTAAACCATTGGCAGGAAACCAATCTGTATACACTGTCATGTCTTCTGTGGTGTAGGCATTATTCGCGCCACCAGCAGCTTCCATTGTGCGATCAAACATTTTCGGGCCAAACTTTTTAGAACCGTTAAACATCATGTGTTCAAAAAAGTGTGAAATGCCAGTAATGCCAGGCACTTCATTGCGCGAACCGACTTTCCAAAAAATATACATGTTGGCATTAGGGATAGAGCTATCCTCCAGCACCATAATCTTCATGCCATTGTCTAAGGTAAAGCTATTGATGTCTTCAGCTTGTGTTGCTAACACGGCAGGCGCACTCAGTACGCCTATCGTCATCAGCAACGCCATTATCTTACGGGTCATATCTCGCTCCTTTTGAGCTATCATCCAAAGGTTTATCTAAAATGGGTTTTATTGTGCGACGCTTAATGCGGTTAAGGCAACTTGCGTCATGGTTTGCACACCTACTCTCAAGGCACTTTCATCAACATAAAATGCGGGTGAGTGGTTGCTGGCAACTTGACTGATATCTTGGTCCGCTGGTGTCACACCTAAGAAAAAGAACATCCCCGGCGTTTGCAGCGCATAATACGAAAAGTCTTCCGCGCCAGTCATTAGCCCGGGCTCTATTAACATATTGTCACCCACCACAGAAGCAATAACAGGGCGCATTTTACTGACTAATTCTGGGTTATTAACGGTTACTGGGTAACCAGATTGGATAATAGTTACCGCCGTAGCACCTAGGGTTTTAGCCGCATTAGCAGCCACTTCGGCCAATTTAACTTTAATGTCGGCACGCATCTGTTGATCAAAGGTACGAATGGTTCCGATGAGCTCTACTTCATCGGGAATAATATTCGATCGAATTCCACCATTAATGGCCCCAAAACTCACCACTGCAGGTGCTTTGGTAATATCAACTTGGCGACTAATAATGGTTTGCACACTGTTAATAATTTGCGCTGATGCCACAATAGGATCAACACCACTCCAAGGACGCGATCCATGGGTTTGCTTGCCAGTAACCTTAATCGTAAATGAATCTTCACTTGCCATCGCGGGGCCAGAACGCAAGCCTATTACGCCAGAGGGCATACTCGACGTAACGTGCATTCCAAAGACTTGATCGGGTTTACGCTTGGCGAATAAACCTTGCTTGAGCATTAACTCTGCGCCGCCTTCTTCACCTTCTGGAGCACCCTCTTCGGCAGGCTGAAAGATAAACATTACGTCACCAGCCAAACTGTCTTTTACCTTCACTAAATTGTCGGCAACGCCCATCAACATGGCAACATGAGTATCATGACCACATGCGTGCATGACGCCAACTTTTTGACCGCGATAAGTATCGGTGACTTTAGATGCAAAAGGCAAATCAACGACTTCAGTTACGGGTAAGGCATCCATATCGGCACGTAAAGCAATTAAAGGCCCAGGCTTACCGCCTTTGAGTATCGCTACCACGCCGGTATGGGCAATACCGGTTTGCACTTCAAGTCCCAAGGACTTAAGGTGTTTTGCAATCACCTCACTGGTACGAAACTCTCGGTTAGATAATTCAGGATGTTGGTGAAAATCGCGGCGCCATGCAATCACTTTACTTTCGACTTCAGCGCTTAACTCTGCGGCATTGGGCACACTTGCTACGGTTGATGCACTGTAAACACTGGAGGCAAATAAGCTTGCAAATACTAAAGCGAGAGAGGTCAGGCGCATGTCCATTCCATTGGTTATTATATGAGTACAACAAAACTACCTTGAAATGACAATTTTGTTAAATTTTTTACTCAATTGCTAACAAGTCAATTGTATCTATTTATTAACGCGCAATGGTCGCGATTAAGCTTATGAACTTTCATTGGGCTTAAGAAGTGGGATAAGTGAGGGCAAATAACAATATTTGGCCTATTTCACATCAAACTTTACCCATAGTGAGCCTATTGCAAGTCAGGGCAGCATTATTAGTGATACTGAGGCCTGTCCAATAAAGATTGATATCCCGAGCTGATATTTATAACTCATCATGCAACTCAATCAACCATGATTGAGCCAATACTAACAAGCGGGCAGGTGAAAAAATACCACGTCGCTGTCGATCACCTCAAGCTGCCAGCCTTGTTGCCGCGCTATCCATTCAAAGGTTTCTAGGGCGTAAAAATTAATATGAGTCGGGTCGATTTTATAGTGCCAGTTGATAAACCCATCAAGGTCCGACACCCGCTTGGTCATCACGGCTAATATGCCACCTGGGAGCACTAATTGGCTTAATTGCTCAACTAACGTCTGTGCATCGGCAATGTGTTCAATCACTTCGGTTAAACAGACAAAATCATACTGCTGACTTAGTACTCGAGTATCTGGGTGATAAAACAAATCATAATTAGCAACGTTAATACCGTGCTTTGCAGCCATTTGACTTAATACTGCGCCTTCGCCGCAACCAAAATCTAATCCATTTGCATTTGGTTCTACGCGGGTCAATAACGGAGTTAAGGTGCGGGATAAAAAATGTTGATAACCCGCATCGGCAAAGTCGTTATGGTGGCAATCGTAGTGAGCTTTCTCAGCGGCTTCATCCCAATAAAACGCCGTTGGAACTGATACCATAAAACACTGCGGACAACGAACATAAGCTCTTTTTTTATCTTGATGAAAAGCTACTGTGTCATGGTGACATAAAGGACAAGACGACAAAGGGACGCTCCAAAATAAGCCAAATACAGATAATTAACGCACTCACACTATTCAGATTGAACAGGCTCAATACTGGTTTCTTTAGGGATTTTACGAGTTTGAGTTGCAGCTTCTTGCGCCTGTTGTAAATACTTCTGCTGACGGGTTAAACGCTCATCAGATTGGACTCGGGCTTTTTCGAGCTGTTGTGCTTCCCAGTCATTAGACTGCACTTTTGCCAATGCTTTTTGTTCACGTTCCGCGGTGGCTTTGGCAGCCTCACGCGCTTTTTGCAATTGTGTTTGTTCAAGTTCAGCCGACTCTTGACGTGCTTGCTCGCCCTTTTCAGCCAAAGTCATTTTTTTATGTGGCTTATCTGCCGCGACGGTAACGAATGCTAATGAACTCGCAGTAACGAGCAAAATCAATGAGCCTATCAGCTGATGTTTCATATGGTCTATCCTTTGAGTTTATCGCCGTTATAACGCTCACGAACCAGAGCTGGCATAGCCGTTAACTTATGTTGCACCATTGCGTTAAACACTGCAAATATTGGCGCAATGTCTGCTGCAGGATTTAATGCAACCAGAGTGTAGGCAGCCGCTTCGAGGGTTGACAGGCTGTCGCTGCGTTTCGCTTTACGAATAACATATTGCGACTCATCTTCACATTCTAGATGCAATGAAGGGTAATTAAGTAACCACGGATTGAGCTGCAACATTCGGTATGCTTTACGCCAAGTACCGTCAACTAAAATAATAATCGCCGCCTCACTCGCTCCAGCCTCGGCGACAGTTTGACTGTGCTCATTAGGGTAAACCACATAAATCGGCTTCGTTTGCGCAGCTAAATAATGTTGCAGCTCAATAAAGTCCGTGGCAGCCTCACCCACGTAAATTTTCATCTGCGGCATCACCAGCTTCAATAACCTCACGGTATTTTTAGCATGACCCACTTCAGATGGGTGCTGCATCACCACTACCTCGGTATTTGAAGATACCTGTTTGATCGCATGACACACGCAAGCCGACTGTGGATATTGGCAATATATACAATAACTTCTGCTCATTTTTTGCCTTATCTTGTTGCAAACATGTAAAGTTAAGTTCAATATGCTTGGCTTTACACCATAACATCTCAAGGAAGAACCACTATTATGACAGGAATTATGACAAGAACTATGACAAAGATGTCTGTGGCATTAATGCTCGCATTTGCCACAAGTTCCGTTTATGCCGCTCAAAATAATGCCTACCATCACGAAGCAGAAATCGGTTTTTTAGACTCATCAGGTGAAGCGGATGGCCTAGTTAACGCCAATTATCACTATTATTTTAAAGCGGTTGAACAAGCTGAAAAACCCTACGAATTAGCCGCGTTCTTTAATCAAGGCTCAACTATTTCAGCGCGTTATGCCAAGACTGACATCGAAGATTTATATAATATCTCTGGAGAATACGTTTTTGACTCAAAATGGTTTTTGGGGGCTGGAGTCACCCAGTTAAGTACAGATAATGCTGTATCTGACACCACAACATACGAGATTATTGCAGGATATTTTTTTAGCGAACACTCAAAGTTATCCTTGAACTACGCTACCAACTCAGAATCAAAATCTAACAATGGCGCATATCTAGAATATGAATTTGAATCATATTTTAGCCAAGATATTGATGCTATCACGTTAACTTACGAACATTTTATTCCATTACAATCAACCGCTGGAGTGTTTATAACTGGGGCTGTAGGTTATCAAAACCCACAATATACCAACAACGAAATTCTCACCCAAGTTGATGGACCTACTCCGACTATAGTGGAAAATTCTAAATTAAACTTTGAAAATGACATTTATACTGTTGCAGTGTTTGCAGATTGGTATATCAATAACGCATGGTCTGTGGGTGCGACTTACTACCGGGCAGATGTAAATACTGATTTCAGCAGCAGTAATATTGATGACTCAAATCAAAGTAGCCACAGCAACAACATCACTGAAACGGGTTTAAATACACGTTACTTCTGGCATTTTTCAGATGTGTTCTCGGCTAAGTTTTCGCTAGAACATTATTTCGAGAATAGTGAATATAATAGTGATTCAGAAACTAATTTTGGCGTAGCAATTAACGCCCGCTTTTAAGTCTCACCATATTGAGGCAAAAAAATACCCGCGGAATGTGGTTAGCATTCTGCGGGTTAAAGGTGATGTTACTAAAGCTTAATTAATCGTGTTGTAATTGTTCTTGATGCAAATGACTTAAGCGATTCATTGCCATAATAATCAGCAATACCGAACTAAAACCGCCCATCACTAGTGCGATGGCATAAGGCGCAGGTATATCGGTTAGTTGGATCAACGCCGTCAGTATTGATGCCCCACTCATTTGAATACATCCCAGCATAGCCGTCGCAGTACCTGCTCGCTCACCGAAAGCTGACAATGCCATACTGGTTGCAGGGCCAAGTAAAATAGCAAAGCCAACACACAAAATCATCATCGGAGCCATAAATGCTATTGCGGCGGCTAAGCCTGCTTGTGGACCGGCAAAGTAAACCGCTGCTTCAATAACCGCAGCAAGCAGCATTAACGACAAAGCTACCACTACGCCAGGTCTATTCCCAATACGCTTAACCAACACTGGAGCGGCAAAACACGCGACAATATTGATGGCAGCATTAAGGCCAAACAGACCACTGAAGGTTAATTCTGAGATGCCTAAGTGACCAATTATCCACACAGGTGAGTACGACACGTAACATAATATCGATGCCATCGCGATCATGCAGCAACTGGCATAAAACATAAAATGTGGGTCACCAATAACCGGCTTATAACGACTCCAACGGTATAAAGGTCCTGTGCTGTCGGTATTTAATGGACGCGTTTCAGGGAAACGGAACCCCACTAAAAACAACACAAAAATGGCATACAAAGCCATAAAAATGAAGGTAGAACGCCAGCCAAACTGTAAGGCTAATAAGCCACCAAATGTTGGAGCCAGCGCGGGCACCACACAAATGGCACCATTGAGATAACTGTACATCGACACGCTTTCTTTGCGGGAATAGCAGTCACGTACCGCGCTAAAGACCACAATAGAGGTTGAACATGCGGCTAACCCTTGAAAAACTCGAGCAATCTGCAACCATTCAAATTCAACCGAGTAAGCACCCAATAAACTGCTAATGCCATAAAGCACAATCCCAAATAACGCGACAGGTTTACGACCAAAACGGTCGGCGAGTGGACCAATTAAAATTTGCCCTACGCCCATCGCAAATAAAAATAACACTAAGGTGGACTGTACTTCACTGTTAGAGACACCATATTCCAATGCCATTGCAGGCATAGACGGCAGATAAATATCAATAGCTAATGGGCTTAATAGCACCATAAACATTAACAGTGGCAATAGGTTACGACGCATAAACTTCTTTCTCTTAAATTTTTAATGCACAAAGGTCACCCTTAATAGGGCGTTATAATAAGCCAAATGGAGGTATGAACGAAAATGATATAAAATCCAAAGTGAATTTCCATTTGAGAATATCACATGAATTTAGACAATCTGGCTCGGGTCGACCTTAATCTATTAGTCATTCTCCAAGTATTACTTGAGGAGCAAAGTGTGACTCGAGCAGCTCATCGATTGCATGTTAGTCAATCGGCGGTGAGTAAAAGCTTAAATCGTTTGCGAGAAACATTAGATGACCCACTATTTCAACGCACAGCGCACGGTTTAAAGCCCACGGCTCATGCAGATGCATTAAGACAGCAACTGCCGTTAGTGCTGCAAAACTTATATCAACTTACCCAGCCTCCCACTTTTTATCCCGCGACCAGTAACCGCCAATTCTCATTATCTATGGTTGAAAGTGCTTATGAAACCTTAATCCCCTATTTTATCGGGCCACTATTGCAACAAGCACCGTCAATAAAATTAGATTCCTATGTCTGGACCGAAAAATCTATGCAAGATCTACAGCAAGGGCAAATCGATTTTGGCCTGGCTGGCAGAGATATTTATCCACAAACTGATGTCAATATTGAAAAAGTACCCGAAGGTATAGAATCACAAACACTATTTAACGACCATCAAGTTTGCCTAGTGCGTAAAGATCATCCTATTTTACAGCAAGTAAAAGCGGGTCAATGGGATCAAGCTCACTACCTTAGCATGTCTCATGTTCAGGTAAGATGTGAAGGCAACGATTGGTGGGCTCTCGATTATCATCTGGCCAATTTAGGCTTACATCGTCATCTATCGACTACAGTACCAGACTTTTATGGTGCGGCCAGCGTCTGCGCGAATACTGATTTAATTTTTACCTTGCCATCAAGTTTTGCTCATCATGCTCAAAAGCTCTATTCACTGGTTTCTATTCCCTTACCGTTTGAATTTATGCCAATGGCTTATGTGTTTCTATGGCATGAAAGAAATAACCAAGAACCAGGGCATCAATGGTTTCGTAATATTATTTTCAACAGTGTCGAACGAGCTATCGCGAATCAACACATGAGTAAAAATGATTACTGATACTTTTACTCAATCCCGCTCAAGCGGGCTATTAGCAAGTATTTACCTTAAATAGTTGAGCGCCAAAGCGTAAACATTAACCGAATTTAACGTGACATATTATGTCTCAGCAATGCAGACTGTACTTTAAATCATCGTTACTGATTTATAGGTAACCTTTTTAGACCCCATTTTCAGGCTAAGTGTACCCAGGAGCTACTATGAGATTTAATCAATCATTCCACACTGCCAATTTGAAAAACAGGTTCACTAACATGAACCCTATTTGGACATTACTGATGCTGTTTGCCATCGCATTGACCACCATAGTGTTATTACCGTTTTTATTGTTGTTAGGCTTATTAAGCTTTATTACTTTACAGTTGCTAGGTAAAAAAATATTGCAGAGAAAACAAGCACAATCCCAACAAGGCGATATCTACCAAGGCCGTGCGGATGTGCAGCGCGAACAAACAGCGCCATACGCTGATATGTTCAGTCGTGCTAAGCCCAATCAATCACAACGCAATGGACGTACGTTTGAGCATCAAGCAGATTAACGAACCGCAGGTTGCGCGTAGTGAAGATCCATTAGCGGCTGCGATCATTAATCAACATGACCGCTGCCTAAGTTGATGTAACTGTTATCTTGATTATCGCTAATTGCCAAACGCAGCAGTCCTTTAGCACAAAGCGAATGTAGTGATAGCCCAAATGTGAGCAAGCGGCCTTTGCGCGGGTGATGAAGAGATCAAAATGCAAACTTAAAAATAAAGCGAAGTCAGAGACTTCGCTTTAGGATTAAGTTAATTTTGTATACAAGCAGTAAAGACTAAAAGTTATAAGTGACACCAAACATCACGTTACGGCCCATTAGCGGAGCGTAGTCCTTAAGTAATGAAGTATGTGGTCTTGCTTCTTGATTCAATAGGTTATTTGCTTTGACATAAAGCAACATATCACCCGAATTCGTGTATAAACGATAGGTAACCGCTGCATTTGCTAAAGCATAACCTGCTGTTTCAGTTTCATTTTCTGCTGTATCAGTTTGTTTACCATAACCAATCGCGGCAATTTCCGCGTGCCATTGCTGTTGATCATAGTTTAACGTTGAGCCTATACGCATAGGCGGCATGAGCGGTAAATTACCACCATCAACCAATTTGCCGCGAGTGTAATCACTGAACATATCTAACGACCAATTATCATTGAATGGGATAGTGGCCTGAGCCTCAAGTGAATATAACTCAGCATCACCTTGGGTAAATTGATATACAGGTAAATCACCTTCTGGATCAGCGCCAACAATATCAGAGGCAATTAAACCGGTATTTTTCTCGTAGTAGAAATTGTTCACTCTGTTATAAGCCATGCTTAATGAACCAGTCCATGCCCCCTCTAATTTACGTAAGGTTAGGTCGATATTATTCGCGATCTCTTTGTCGTTATTACCACTGTCAGTCATAATTTGACCGTTTACAATGGTAAACTGTGAACCGATCTCAAAGCTTTGCGTAGCATCATGAGGTCCGAAGCTGTAAAGCTCTTCGGCGGTTGGAGAACGCTGAGCTCGAGTCAAGGACAAACCTAAATTGTACGACGGTGCGAAATCCCAAACCATTCCTGCCGACAAGGTCAAATCATTGTCGACTAAATCTTCAGCTTGATAGTTTTGCTCACCATTAATGGTCTCTAAAATCATCCCCTCTGGCGCTAAACGATAATGTTCTATGCGTCCACCGAGTTCAAAACGAAAATCTCCGACTTTACGCTCCTGGACAATAAAAGCCGCCAAAGTATCTGTTTTACTGTTTGGCGTGAGCGCTTCCTCGCCCTCAACAGAAAAGTCACGGTGAACCATATGCAATCCCATGGTGCCTTGCCATTCACCCCAAGGGTTATTGTTCAGGCTTAAGCGCGCCTCACTTTGTTTATTAAAGAAAGTGGTGCCTGCAACGCCATCTTCTTCTTCTGAGTGTTGATAGTCAGTATAACCAGCATCAAAACGCAACTTACTAAAACCAGCAAATGGGTCTAATAAGCCGCTGTGTAACTGCCACGCAGTTTTCTTTAAATCGATGGTGATATCCGCAGCATCAGCCTCGCCGCGTCCAGGAATACCGTAGTTAGATTCGGTTCGAGCACCTGATACGCTGACAAATCCAGTATCTGCGGTATAACCAACACCAGCAGCATAGTCATCGAGTTTTAAGCTACTGTTATCGAGTTTGCCATGGGTTTCGGGCATATCGACAATTGCATTACCAGGGATATCAACATCATCGGTAACGCGATGAGTACCATCTAAATGCCAATTGAACTGACCATTGCCACCATCAATATCGCCGTTGAATGTACGACCATTACTGGCAGTATCGTAGCGAGTACCAAGTTGTCCTGAAACGCCATCGACAGGCGCCTCGTGGTATCGCTTATCGACCACATTGACCACGCCACCAATTGCGCCGTTGCCATAAAGCAAAGTGCCAGGACCGCGAAGAATTTCAATCTGTTGTGCCGATGCAGCCTCAGTGGTTACTGCGTGATCCGCAGATACAGTAGATGCGTCACCTACAGAGAGACCATTTTCAAGTACTTGCACACGAGGGCCGCCCATACCACGGATAATAGGACGACTGGCCCCAGCACCAAAGTGGGAAGCTTGTACACCGGGGAGTTTTTCTAGGGTATCGCCGAGCGTGGGTTCGATATTAAGTTTAAGCTGATCTTCGGTAAGTACACTTATTGGTGTGGTACTTTCGAGTGCCGAACGCGCAAGAGGTGAGGCAGTGACCACGATATTTTCCATTATGGCCTGCTTGAGTGAAACATCCTGTTTAATCACACCTGTAGTTATCTGCAAATCCTGATCAACATGCTTAAAATTATCATCACTTACGTGCAAATGCACATGGCTATTATCGGCAACGGTTAACTGATACTGACCTTGTGAGTTAGTCATTGTCCGAGGGCCACCATCAATGCTGACTTGAGCACCAACAATAGGTGTACCTTGTGGGTCGGTGACTTGGCCTTGTAGCTGCGCAGCCATAACCGGTGAACATACGCCAGCAACTGCTAGCGCTATAGAAGATAATGCAAGTTTCATTGTGCCTTTCCTTTAGATAAGCAAAAAATTATAAATTTTTATATTGTGATATTGCTTAAAAAAGGCAGGGAGGAGCACGAACATTGAAGTGACGTAATACCGACAAGCTAGGTTGTTGATAAGGTGTATGCGCAATATATTCCGGCTGTTGCAATCCCATCGGCGGCATGCGCAAAGATGATGGACCGGCATTTAGGTTATGACCAAAATCGCACACAATACAATGAGTATGCTGATGTTCCAGACCGTGCTCAGCAGAATGCAGCAGCGCGAATGATTGTATTACAATCAGCCATACGCCGAGCAGTAGCCATAGCCACTTTTTGTGAGTCTGAAACATTGAGTGAGTCATGATTATTCTACGGGTCAAATTCATCTTAATCGGATTATTATCCGAATGATTGATTTAATAGATCCTAATTTATGCTCTCACCCTACTTGATTTTTTAGTCTGTCGTCTAGTGGCTTTTAGTAACAAAACTTATTTAATACTCATTCCATTAAAAATCTGCTCAGTTAACAATGATTCAGCACTCTCTAGACAAATA
This sequence comes from Shewanella vesiculosa, assembly GCF_009994065.1. Classification (NCBI taxonomy): domain Bacteria; kingdom Pseudomonadati; phylum Pseudomonadota; class Gammaproteobacteria; order Alteromonadales; family Shewanellaceae; genus Shewanella; species Shewanella vesiculosa. Next base: position 28,665 of record NZ_JAACSD010000009.1, on the reverse strand, counting down.
ACAGCATTGAAGGCTTTCTCTATCTAGCCAGCGTATTAAGCTGCGTAGTGTGAGTAATATCAGCAGCTAGAGTGTTAACGTTGAAAGGATTAACGGATTAATATCCATGATATTCAAGCATCATGCCCGCCAGCAACTTACCTTACAGAAGTAAGCTCTTGGCCTGTTGCAAGGTAATTAACTCTTCTTCAGTGGGGTTGAGTGCGATGACACTGTCAATCTGCATGGCTAATGATTGCCACAATGGCTCGATGACTTGTCGGTGTTCCTCATTAGCATGCGTTCTAGCGAGTGTGAGTAGATATGCGGCTTGTACTACATCGATACGGCCTAAAATACCGTCAGCTAACGCCACGCTTAACTCTATCATTGCACTCACATTGTGGCCGTACTTAATCGCCTGGTGTAAGTAATGTTCGGCCTTAGTTCGTTGTTGTTGGCTGGCATTGTCATCGTGCAAAATATCACTGCCACAATGTAGCATGGCATCAACCTGCCCTTGCTCAGCGGCTTCGTTCATCCATTGCAGGCTTGCAGGTACGTCTATATCACATCCTAGCCCTTCGACTAGCATCAAAGCTAAATGATATTGGGCATTAGAATATCCGGCTTTCGCGGCTTTATTCACCCATAAAAATGCATCTTCAAATTGTTGGGTTTGATAAAACAACACTCCAAGATTTGACATGGCCTCAGCATTTTCAGCATTGGCGGCAAGGGTTAATAAACGCTCGGCTTGGAGCAGATCAACACTAAATTGAGAGCTGCCAACAAGGTAGAAAAACCCCAGTAATGCTTGTGCTTCGACAATGCCTTTTTCGGCAGCCTTAGCAATAAGTTGCTCACCTTCAATTGGATTTGGATGACCACAATATCCATGTAATAAGCTCACACCATGTTCAAATAATGCTGCTTGATCCTGAGTGGATGCTAAAGCAAACCAATAACCCGCTTGTGCAAACGCGTCCGCGGCAGAGTTTCGCGTTGATGTTTTTTCTGTCATTGAATCAACATCATTAAACGTAGAACGAGCCAGTAATACTTGGGCTAAAGCCTGTTCCTGCTCTTGTAGCATTAAGCCTTTGGCTTTTAGAGACATGCCAACTAAATACTGCGCTTGCGCGTCGTTATCCATCACTGCGCGGTAACATAAATCACGCCCAGCAAATGAGTCAAAAGCGTCAAATTGATACCTAGGTGCTGATTGCTGTACTAATGGGTACAGTTTTTTAATCAATTGCAAAATATGCTCAATCGACTTTTCTGCAATCGTCACGAGTTGTGCTTGGGTTAAATGGTATTTTTCTGGATGGGCACCACGGTTACCGTCACTGCGAAGCCGATGTAATGCGCGCACAGCTGGCGGATCGATTAATCGTGCTTGATGTAATTGTTCAATTCGGTCGTACAAATTAGGGCTAGTGAAAATAAGCCCATGGGGAATGGCGAGTTGGCTAGTGAGCTTATGGGTAAAACTGCGTATATACACTAGCGCTTGAGTAGGAATATCACGAACATAACTTTTGGCTAAACGATAATCGTCGCTAAGCTCAGTAGAGAAACCATCAATAAACTCAATATCATTTAACAATGGTCTCTCCTTTTTGAGTGTCTACAAGCTATTATCCCTCGGTGATGTCAGCATCCGCAGTTTTACGATTGACCATATACAATCTAAACAAAGCGATGTTAACAAACAAACCTAAGAATGAAAAAGTCGCTTCTACGATAAGTTGCAGTGGAAAGCCAACTTGCATCGCGACTTGTGAAAACATGCCAGCCAATAAAGACAATGGCACGTATAGCATTAATACTGCAATGGTTTTAATCGTGATAGGGCCACTGAATTTAAAGCTGCTCTTAATCGCTTCAAGGGGCGTTAAACGTTCAACCACTACCATAAAGTTCACGTATGCAAGCCGAGAAAACAAATATAAGCTGACTAATAAACCAATTAACCACAACGGGCCAAATGCAGCAAAAATCATTACCGGCGCTAAAATGGCTAAGCCAGAAAATACACCAGCTAATAATAATGGTGGTACAAATGGCAAGCTAGCCTTCAATATTTGTCCCGGCGCAAGATCATGCCCTTGAGAGCGTAGCTCTAAATAGAGTGTTAAAGCCGCAATTAAAAATGAAAATACTAACAACAGTACCATCATTGCCGCAGCATGAACTGCGCCAAATTGTGGGTTTTCAGCATCAGCCTGCATCATTTCATTACCTAGCCAAAGTTGGATAGCGACTTGGATTAATAGTAATGGCAATGTCAGTATGGCAAGCTGACGGATGTGGTTTCGAAAAAAGTTAAATGCTTCAGTCAAAATTGCAAACAATGACATGTGGGTTCCAGTAATCTATTAACGACAAATATTGCGCTTAGGATACCCAAAAAAAAAGCATTTTGCACAAGTCTAATGAGCAAAAATCGTGATCACCTGTCGCATTTATGTAAATCAGGCTAAAATGACCCGAAGTTTAGACATTGAATGGCATGATAGGACACTCACTATGAAATTAGCATCCGCATTACCGGTACTGGTTACCTTATTGATATTCTCGGCACCGACATCTGCAGGCTGGTTAGATAACGTGACTGAAATAACTAAAAAACCAGCAACAGAACAAGCTAAAGCCATTGCACAGCCAGCAGCATCAGAGCAATCAAGTGCATTAGTGAGCAGCGTTATGTCGCAACTTGGATTATCTCAAACTCAAGCTGAAGGCGGATTAGGATCATTGCTTAATTTGGCCCAAACCAATTTAGGTAACAATGATTTCAGTCAGCTAAGCAACAGTATCCCCAATGCTGATGGGCTAATGGCTGCGGTACCTGCACTATCATCAGATAATGGTATGTCGGGATTATTATCAAAAGCAGGTAATTTAGGCTCTTCGTTACAAGGGAGCGCTATGGTATATGATGCTTTTGAAAAACTCGGTATATCAAAAGACTACATTGTACCTATGGTTGATATCGCTAAAAACTATCTTCAGCAAAGTGGTGGTGAAGGCACAGTGGATTTATTAATGAAAGGTCTAGGTTCAATCTTATAACCTGCTTTCAAGAGCCTAACTTGTTAACCCAAGCAACACTTGGGTTAACATAATTTAATCCCAAGCTATTCGCTTGGGATTATCATTTTTGCTAGCATCAAAATGAACAGTAATATTGGACAGCCTAATTATGATCGCAAAACTAAAGCACTTTATCCAATCCCATACTCAAGAAAGTAGCCCAGAAGACAAGGTAAAACACCTCAATCTTGCTGCAGCAACGCTGTTGCTTGAAGTTGTCTATGCAGATGAACACTTGGCATCGTCGGAAGCCGCTTTGCTACCCGCAATGCTGGTTAATACACTACATATTAGTGCAGATGAAGCCTCTGAACTGATCAATGAAGCTAAACTCAGCCGCCATAATGCCACCTCATTATTTGAGTTTACCACTGAGATCAATAGTCAGTTTAGCGTTGAAGATAAGCAGAAACTACTGCTTGCGATGTGGAAATTAGCCTATGCCGATGGTGAATTGTCGCAATATGAAGACCAAATTATTCGCCGCACAGCTGATTTACTGTATTTAAAACACAGTGAACTGATTCAAATGCGCAATATCGCCATGGAAATACGTTAAGTCATGGCCAATTAGCCTTGGGTATTACTCATTAAATACTTACGCGTAAGATGGGCTTTTTGCCAAAACATAAACGGCGCAATCACTAACACCAATACCGTGGCGTAAATCATATTACTGCCAAGGGCAATGCCCAAACCAATACAAAACACACAACCTGCAATAACTAATGGCAAATATCGTTTACTGAGTAATTTAGCCGCTGACAACATCGCCAGTAAGTAAATAATCACAAAAACGCCATTGCTCCATGCAATTAAGTCTTCTAATTCTTGCGAGCTAAAATAGGTAACAACAATCACCACCGCCATTGAGCCCAAAATCGCAAACAAGGCTCTAAAAGGGACTCCATGTGGGTTTAACTTGTCGAAATAGCGCGGCAAAATACCTTCTTTACTAAAACTCCACAATAAACGGGCGGCACTGGCAGCATAGACATTGACCGTGGCTAAACCGCTGGCTATGCCTAAAATACCAATAATATAGGCGCCATATCCACTGAGAAAAGTGTTTGATAATAAATAATCAAATGCCGATATCATGGCTAAGCCGGCACCCTCTGTTGGCACCATGAGAAGTAAAAACGTGCAGGCTAAGTAAATAACCCCAACCAATACCGTGCCCATCATCATGGCAGGCAGCAAATCTTTATCCGGCTGACGAAAATCACTGGCCAAATGCGTCATGGCTTCGATGCCTAAAAAGCTCCAAAAACCAATGCCCATGGCTAACATCACCCCACTAAATTGCGGATGGCTACTGTGGGCAAAGTTTTCTAGCTGCCCAACATTTAAGCCACTGGCTCCAAATAATATTGCCACAACCGCAACAATCAATAGTGTCAGCATAAACTGTAACTTTGCCGACACTTGAATACCTTTAATATTGAGCAGCAATAACACAGCAACAATCAATAACTCTGCGACTAATTGACCTAGCCCTGATATTGATATCAGTGCTTCTAAAAATTGAAAGGTCATCAAAATTGCAGCAGGTGCCCCAATGGGGATAACTAATAAAAAGATCAGTCCAATGGTTCTCCCTGCGGTTGCACCAAATGCCTTTTCAATAAAGTAAGCAGGACCAGAAGCATGAGGAAAACGACTGGCTAACAAACCAAATACTAATGCGACAGGGATAATTGCTACCGTTAAGAGTAACCATGCTAATAATGAGGCTGAACCCGCTACCTCTATAGTCATTTGCGGTAAAATAAATACCCCGGTACCTAACAAAGTGGTGGCCATTAAGCCTGCACCTTGCCAGCGGCCTATTGTTGCATTCATTTGATTCATTATTTTATTCTTACTGAAATAGGTGGCGACATTATAAGGCCAAACAGCAAAACATTCTGCGGGTTAATTGGCTCAAGTTGCTTTACTAAACCGACATAATGACGGAAAAGTGACAACTTTCCATCATAATGACAGAATAGAACGATAGTACTCAATTACTGAGATATAAATCATTGGATAAATTTGATAAAGCGATTGTAAGCGAATTACGCCTCAATGCTCGGCAGAGCATTTCGTTTATTGCCGAAAAAGTGAGTTTATCGCGCAGCGCTGTGACAGAACGAATCAAGAAGTTGGAGCAAACGGGTGTTATCCGTGGTTATCAGGTTTTACTGAGTGAGTCGCAAAAGCAAGGGGTATCAGCCTACTTTGAAATTCAGCATCGTTGCGCCCGTTGCGCTGAAGTGATTCATATTTTTACCACAATACCGGAAGTGATTACCTGCCAAGGCATTACAGGAGACATGGATTTACTGGTCTATGTACATGCTAACTCAATGCAGCGATTACATGAAATCCGTGAATTTATCGATGCTCAGGCTGACATAGTCAAAATAAAAACTCATGTGGTATTAAGCGAGTGGATTAACAATCAAGCATAAAAAAGCTCTGTATAAACAGAGCTTAATAGTTAAGTCTCGTGACTAGGCTAATTGTTTACCTATCTCTAAACCCTTACCGCGTAATTCATCGAATCGGTCGGCTAATCCATCCATATCCATCTTGATGATACCCGCTTCATGGTTGGCCTTTTCGGCTAACCAAGCGGTAAACGATTCTTCATCTCGATCATCATCCCAGTGACGAAAGACTTGGTGCGATAAATAAATCACCGAAGCAAGTTTAGATGCAGGTTTTGCCGCTAACGGATCTCGTTGATATTGAATGCCTTGTACCAATGATGGCGTAAATTTCCAGGTCTTAGCTAATAATGCCCCGACAGCAGGAGAGTCAAAACCGAGTAATTCGGTTTCAAGTTGCTGCTTATCCCCACCCGCTTGCACTGCGAGTCGAATGTTAGCTGACATCTTAGGCTCAACGACAGCAATTAATAAATCGCCAATATTATGTAAAATTGCGCAGGTAAAGGCTTCATCTGGAGGAACACCACAGCGCTTAGCCATTTCTTGCGCATATAGCGCCTCTTCAAATGTCTCGCCCCAAAAATCAGCTAAGTCAACACCATCAACATTGGGAATGGCACCAATTACCGCAGAAGCAATAACTAAGGTTCGTAAGGTTTGCATGCCTAAGCGGATCACGGCTTCATCTATACTGCCTACTTCGCGGCTTCGCCCAAAATGGGCAGAATTAGCGAGTCTTAATACCCTTGCACTAATTAAAGGATCTTGAGCAACTTTCGCAGAAATACTTTTTACCGTGCTATTGTCATTGTTTACCGCATCTAACAGCTCACTAACCGCTTTAGGTAAACGGGGTAATTCATCGACTCGTTTTAATAATGCCGCTGATTCCATATTTATAGTGTCCTTGTTGTTATTGTTTTTAATGTCTTATTTAAATCATATTAGTAACTGTAGTACAACAAAAATAAAACAAGACCGAATATGGCTGCTGTTTGATTGAAACGTTAAGCATTTTTTTCGTCATTTTTGGATAAAAACCTGCACTAAATCTTAGATGTAACGCTAACTTAGCGTTACACTAATATTCGATTATTTATTTGTAATATGAGCCGATATGCAACAACAAACCAGCGCCGATATGAATTTGTTATGGGGTCAATTGATCTTGGAGGAACTGGCACGCTTAGGAGTTAAGCATGTCTGTATGGCACCAGGTTCTCGCTCTACTCCGTTAACATTGGCCGCTGCGAGTCAAACCTTACTGACACGCCACATTCATTTTGATGAGCGTGGATTAGGATTTATGGCCCTCGGACTGGCAAAGGCCAGCAATGCGCCTGTCGCCATCATTACCACTTCAGGTACTGCGGTGGCAAACCTTTACCCGGCCATTGTAGAAGCATGGTTAACCCATGTGCCGTTGATTATTTTATCGGGTGACAGACCGCCTGAATTGATTGATTGCGGTGCTAATCAAGCGATTATTCAGCCCGCCATATTTGCGCAATACGCCAAGCAAGTTAATTTACCGACGCCTGATCTGGGTTATCCGGCGAGTGCATTACTGAGTACTATTGATCACGCTGTGGCCAACCAGCATCAACCAGTACACATAAATTGTATGTACCGCGAGCCTCTATACCCCGCAGAATTGGTCACATTAGCTCATGTGAAGAAAACGGCTAGTGTAACAACATCAACGTATCTTGCGCCCTTAAACCAATGGTTTGAAACCACAAAGCCACTGACTCGTTATGCTCGTCCAGCCAGTGCTGAGTTACCGTCTACCGACACCTTAATGCGCTTTGTTCATGGTAAAGGCGTGATAGTAGTAGGAACTTTAGCTCCAGAGGATAATGCTCAGCAAATCGTCGCATTAGGGCAAAAGTTGGGCTGGCCAGTATTGGTCGATGCGCAATCACAATTACGCCAGCATCCTGGGGTAATTGGTCACGTTGATCAGTTATTATTAAACGCTAAAGCCAACAAACAACTTGAACAAGCTGAGCGGATATTAGTGTTTGGTGGGCGCTTTATTTCCAAACGATTAATTCAATATATTGCCCAGCAAAATTGGCATAGCTATTGGCAAATAGGTAAGTACAGCGATCGTTTAGATCCGGCCCATCAAGCTAAAGATTTTTTCCAAGCCAGTGTTCAAGCCGTATGCCAGCTACCTTGGCCACGCTCATCACAGGCCAACTGGGCATTAGCATTATTACCGCTAAATGAGTCGATAGAGTCGCTACTGAAACAACAAATAGACAATACAACCTTTGGTGAAGCGCAAGTGATACGTGCAATCGCTTTAGCGCAAACAGACCAAGATGTACTGTTTATTGGTAATAGTTTACCGATTCGCCTCTACGATATGTATGCGCCAATTGCCACTAACACACCGGCAATTTATACCAATCGTGGCGCGTCGGGTATTGATGGTTTAATTGCCACAGCTTGTGGTATTGCTGCAGATAAAAATGCACCAACCACCCTAGTTATGGGCGACTTGTCTTGCTTGCATGATTTCAATTCATTGGCACTCTTGAAGCAAATGACTCAACCATTTGTGCTGGTTATTATCAATAACGATGGCGGCAATATCTTTAATTTATTGCCTGTGCCTAATGAAAGCCTGCGTAATGATTTTTACCGCTTAAGCCATGGTTTAGAGTTTGGCTATGGTGCCGCCATGTTTGGTTTGGCATATCGACAAGCAGATGACATTGAATCGTTTAATCAAGCTTATCATGAAGCCTTTGAGTTCAATTGTGCGTCAGTCATTGAAGTTAATGTCAGCCCAACACAAGCGAGCGATCAAATAACGCAAATCAACCAATGGGTGAAACAACACTAATGGTGATGATCCGTCGTTTTGGCCAACCACAATTACCCGCATTACTGATGCTGCATGGTTTTTTGGGCAGCAAAGACGACTGGTCTATTTTAATGCCACGTTTAAGCCAATATTTTCATTGTATTTGTATTGATTTACCTGGTCATGGCGAGAATATCGACACTTTAGACTCGCCGGGGTTGCACCAAGCTGCAAAGCTGATCGTCAATAAAATACATGCCATGGGCTATAGGCAGTTTCATTTACTCGGCTATTCTCTTGGGGGTCGAATTGCACTGCATATTGCCGATGACTTTGCAGGTTCACTCTTAAGCTTAACCCTCGAATCTGCTCATCCAGGTTTGCAAGACCCTCAGCAGCAAGCGGCTCGATCACAAAGCGATAACCTGTGGGCGAACAAACTCAAGTATTTACCCATAACGGACTTTCTCAGCCTGTGGTATCAGCAAGCTGTTTTTAGCGACTTGAGTAAACATCAAAAACAACAACTTATCGCTATACGGCGGATTAACGATCCCCAACGCTTGGCTAATTGCTTTATAACAACCTCACTGAGCTTGCAACAAGACTGTCGAACGGTGCTTGAGCGCCTTAACTGCCCGTGTCATTTTATTTATGGTGTAGATGATAAAAAGTTTGCACAAGTTGCTATCGATTGGCAGGCTTCACTCGCCGATTCTGCTCAACACTTACAGCTAAAGCCATTGCATGCCGCAGGGCATAATATTCACAGCCTGCACCCTGACTTATTTACCGATACCTTACTGGCGTTATTATGCCCAGAACCGTTAACCGGTTTAAAGGAGCAATAATGTCATTACTTGACCACTTAACCATCAGCCGTTGTAGCCTGTATCAGTATCAAATTGAGCTTACCCCTTATTTACCTGTAGGTAAGCAACGAATTGATTGTCGTAAAGGCTTGGTGCTCGAGATCCAACTCAATAACCAGCAAACAGCTTGGGTTGAAATCGCGCCACTGTCAGGCTTGGACATTAATAGCCAAGTGATCAGCGGGTTTAGTCAAGAATCCCTTGCTGAGGTGCAATGGCAACTGCAGCATGTGTTAGGAAATTTAATTGATCAACCCTTGGCGATATTAAATGACATGGCCCAGCAGATGTCGCTACCATCGCTAGCATTTTCATTGAGCTTATTGGATGCAAAACTAACTCATAAATTGCCTATTCGCATCGATAATCCTCATACACAATCAGCTGTAGTTCCATTACTTTATGATGGTATGTCAATCGAGGTTATGACCCAAAAGCTCCTAACACAAGGCGACATAAACAGCGTTAAAGTTAAAGTGGCTCAAACCGACATGGCAAGCGAGATCCAATTTGTGTATCAAATACTGGCTATCGCACCGCACGTCACTTTACGTTTAGATGCCAATGCAGGCTTTAGTCTTGAACAAGCTATCGACTTTTTAGCCTGCTTACCCAAACACAAAATTGAATATATTGAAGAGCCTTGCATTAACCCTAACGATAATCGACAAATATATCGCCAATTAGGGATTAAATATGCGCTTGATGAATCACTCAACTCGCCTCAGTTTGATCTAGATGTCGCCTTACAACAACCCGGTTTAGGCGCATTAATCATCAAACCCATGTTATTGGGTTCGCTGGAGAAATTGCAAAATATGATAAGCCAAGCTCATCTTGAGGGGGTACGTTGTATATTAAGCTCAAGCTTAGAAGCGAATATGGGCATTAACGACTTACGCTTGGTAAGCCAAGCTTTAACCCCTGATGAGTCACCGGGCCTTGATACATTAAGCGCCTTTACGCAGCCCTTGCTGTTGGCTACATCAGAACTATCACCGCAACTCAATGATCAAGTACTAGAGCCGCTGATGCATATAGGCCATGCTCGTGACTCAAACAAGGTGAATTAATCATGATGTCACCTTTGCATCAAGCAGGGTTAAATTACCCGAACGCCATTGCCATTGAAGAGGCCACTTTAGACCAAGATGTGAACTCTCGGATCAACTACGCTCGCTTAAGTGGTTTAGTCCATCATGTAGGGCAACAATTACAAGCTCAAGGCGTCAAGCAAGGCGACATAGTCGCATGTTTATCCCACAATAATATTGAGATGATCTGTCTGTATTGGGCCTGCGTTGATGCTGGGTGGGTATTTTTACCTCTGTCGCCTAGATTTGCCGATATGCAGATCAATCAGCTTATTGAACGCTTTGATCTGCAATGGCTCTGGACCGATACTCCCACCAGAAAAACGCTAATAAAAATCCGCCATTGGCTCGATATTGATCTGCCTAAAACCTTACCTCAAGGCGCCAGCCACAGCGCTGAAATATCACCCCATATAGCTTCAAACATTATTCTCACCTCTGGCTCAAGTGGCCCACCAAAAGCAGCGGTCCATTGTTTAAACAACCATCTGAGAAGCGCCAGAGGGTCTGCGAGCTTCATTGCTCTTAAGGTATCTGACACTTGGTTATTATCATTGCCACTATTTCACATTGGTGGTTTAGCCATTATTCATCGCTGCACCTTAGCCGGCGCCTGCATTGTGCTACGAAATTCCGCACAGCCACTGGCTGAGCAACTGACTGACAACCATATTACTCATGTGTCATTAGTGCCCACCCAAGCGATTCAGATACTGCAACAGCAACCTGATGCATTTGCCCATATCAGCGCCTTACTTTTAGGTGGTGGCGTCATAGAACCCGCTCTTATTGAGACGCTAAAGCAGCAAAACATTAATGCTTACACTAGCTATGGTATGACAGAAATGAGTTCGCAAATTACCACAGCGAAAGCGAATTTATTAGGCCATCATGGGTATCCTTTACCTTCGAGACAGCTTAGCTTGAAAGATGGCGTTGTTTACGTCAAAGGCGAGTGTTTATTTTTAGGCTATTTAACCGAGCAAGGGTTAACCTTACCATTAGATGATCAAGGCTGGTTTTGTACCAATGATAAGGGCCAATTAGATCCTGAAGGGCAGCTCAGTATTTTAGGGCGAGTGGATAACATGTTTATCTGTGGCGGTGAAAATATTCATCCAGAACAAATTGAAGCTGTGTTATTGAGCCATCCAAATGTCGCCCAGGCAATTGTATTTGCAGTAACCGATGCGACGTTTGGTCACTTACCTGGCGCTATTATTGATTATTGCGCAGTAGACAATAGCCATAACGTTGGGAGCAACCATAGCCACCATTGTGACCATAATAAAATGGCGATCGATATAGACGTTGTCAACTTGCAACTGAGTCAGTTAGTAGAATCAACACTGGCACGCTTCAAGCGTCCTAGGCAGTTTTTTACCTGGCCACAAAATGTGGTTTCAAGTGGGTTAAAAGTGCCAAGAAAAAGCATTATTGCGGCAATTCAACAGCAGATAAACGCATCAAAAACAGCGCAGTAATTCATAGCGATACCCTAAACAAAGTGGCTATCAGCCATAGCAGTTTATTAGACTCACGTTACCTGCAACAGATAATGCCGCGTAAACGACACTGCAAATTTTAGCCATAAAAAAACCTGCCGTAGCAGGTTTTAATTGAGCAACAAACAGGCTGGAGTATTACTCCATGCAAGATTTAAGCTTGTTCATGGCATTTTTTTCTAGCTGTCTAATACGTTCAGCAGACACTTGATAAGTCGATGCAAGCTCTTGCAAGGTGACTTTATTATCATCTAACCAACGCGCACGTAATATGTGCTGACTGCGTTCATCTAAGGTTTTGATAGCTGATAATAAACGTGCTTGAGAATCAGCTTCCCAATTAGCATGTTCAACCTGATCGGCCAAATCTGAAGAATGATCTTCTAGATACAATGCTGGGGCAAAATCATGATTATCATCATCACTGTCATTGGTTAAGTCAAAAGCCGGATCTTGGGCTGCCATCCGCGACTCCATTTCGGTCACGTCAGCTTTCGATACTCCCAAATTCTCCGCGACCATAGTCACTTCAGCGTCACTAAACCAACCTAAACGTTTTTTAGATTTACGAATATTAAAGAATAACTTACGTTGTGCTTTTGTGGTCGCAACTTTCACAATACGCCAGTTTTTCAACACGTATTCATGAATTTCAGCTTTAATCCAATGCACGGCAAAAGACACCAGACGCACCCCGACATCAGGGTCGAAGCGTTTAACCGCTTTCATCAAGCCGATATTACCTTCTTGAATAAGGTCCGCCTGCGGCAAACCGTATCCTGAGTAACCTTTGGCAACATGCACAACAAAACGAAGATGGGACATAATTAGTTGCTTTGCAGCATGTAGATCGCCATTTTCTTGTAAACGCTTGGCGATGTCGTACTCGGTATCCGCATCCAACATGTTAATGCTGGTCACAGACTGGATGTACGCTTCTAGACTGCTAGTGCTGTGTGGTACAGCCAGCGCCATTGATTGCGTTTGATAAGTCATTCGCTCTCCTACTACATTCAAAAATATATTTCAGCTAACTCAATACGATGAGTCGAGTCTGTTAGTTCACAACACTATCAGCTAACAACACTGAAGTTGAGAAAGAAACGAGGCTCACTCGATTTAGCCGATAAACTATCAACTATATGACATCATATGTCAAATAAGGTTCAACTAGGTGAACATTTTTACCGCAAGATAGCCACAAAGCAAGTGAACAAAGGTTCATTTATTATCAGCTGCTGATAATTATACGCCTGCTATTATGACGGTTCAATGCTACGTAAGTGCTGACGTACAGACAAATACGAACCCAACCAGCCTAAAAATGAGGCCAATAATACCAGCTTAATCAACTCAGAAAATGTTAATGCTTGAATCGTTAACTCACTACCGTATAAACCCAATAACTCGGCTAAAGCACCATCAAGATACCACACTAACACATTAATAATCAGCCACGCCAAAATCCCGCCTATCACGCCATACCAAATTCCAGTATATAAAAATGGCCGTTGAATAAAGGCTTCTGTCGCGCCGACGAGTTTCATGACTTCAATTTCGGTTCGACGATTCATGATCGCCAAACGAATGGTGTTACCAATCACTAATACCACTGCGAGTACCAATAAAGCAGCAATCGCTAGTACGGTTTTTTCAAGTAACTTAAGCAATGCTTGCAAACGTTCTAGCCATTCAATGTCTAAACGACCAAAATCAACTTCGGATTCGCGTTCTAATTTTACTAATAACTCACGCGCACCTGTTGGACTAGAGTATTTAAGCGAAGGCGTTACCGTAACTACAGCAGGTAATGGGTTTTCATCTAAATATGACAGCGCCTCACCAAAACCAGATAAACGCTGAAACTCTTCTAGTGCTTGCTCGCGACTAATGTAAGTGACTGATTCAACTTCACGAAAAGCTTTAATGCGCGACAATAAACTTTGAATAGATTGTTCACTGCGCCCTTTGTTAATAAACAATGAAATTTCTGCGGCACTGTTCCAAGACTGAGTGATATTTTCGGCATTTTTAACCAATACCTGCAGTGCAGCCGGTAAGCTTAAACTCACGCCCAATACAGCCATAGTCATAATAGATGATACTGGGTTGCGCCAAAGTTCGCCCATACTCGACATGCCTTGCTGCACATGACGAATAAAAAACATCACGATTCGGCCACTCAAGGGTAATTTACTTTGAGTAATACTCGGTTTTTTACTCATCGCATATTCTCCTCAGCAGCTGAACGTTCCCCACCAAGCATTCGTCCTTCACGCAGCGTAAAAGTACGGTATTTCATGCGCGCGATGAGACCTAAATCATGGGTGGCAATAAGCACGCTGGTACCTGAGTCATTAAAGGCCTCAAATAAGCGTAAAATATCCATCGATAATTTAGGGTCCAAGTTACCCGTAGGTTCATCGGCTAGCAGTAAAGGAGGCTTATTAACAATAGCGCGCGCGATACCGACGCGTTGTTGCTCACCACCAGACAGCATTATCGGTAAATGTCGTTCTTTGCCATATAAACCGACCATGTCGAGAGCACCTGCGACACGCTTACGAATTTCACCATGGGTAAAGCCTTCAATCACTAACGGTAAGGCGATATTGTCAAAGACAGTTTTATCCATCAGCAAGTGATGATTTTGGAAAATCATGCCGATATTACGTCGTAAATAGGGCACATGTTTCGGCCCTACATTCGCAATATTATGCCCATTAATAGACACCTTACCTGCCGTGGCACGTTCAATCACGGTAATCAATTTGAGCAAAGTGCTTTTACCGGCACCAGAATGGCCAGTTAAAAAGGCCATTTCACCTTGTCGAAGATGAAAATTGACATCCATAAGGGCTTTTTGGCCCCCTGAATAGACTTTACTGACCTGCTCAAATTGGATCATATATTATTGGTCCGTTTTATCCTGACTAAATAATGCTTCAATAAAATCATTGGCGTTAAAGGTACGCAAATCATCAATTTGCTCACCCACACCAATATGGCGGATCGGAATAGAAAATTTATCGGCAATCGCAAAAATAACCCCACCTTTGGCGGTACCATCTAACTTACTGATGGTAATGCCAGTCACACCAACCGCTTCTTTAAAGAGTTGCGCTTGGCTAATGGCATTCTGCCCGGTACTCGCATCCAAGGTTAGCATCACTTCATGGGGAGCATCAGGGTCGAGTTTTTTCATTACTCGCAACACCTTTTTTAACTCTTCCATTAAGTGGCTTTTATTCTGTAAACGCCCAGCGGTATCGGCAATCAATACGTCAACTTTACGTGCTTTAGCAGCTTGTAAGGCATCAAATATGACTGAAGCACTGTCAGCACCAGTATGTTGTGCCACTACCGGAATATTATTGCGCTGCCCCCATACTTGTAACTGCTCTACCGCTGCTGCGCGGAAAGTGTCACCCGCTGCTAACATGACAGATTTACCTTGGCTTTGATACTGTTTAGCGAGCTTACCTATGGTGGTGGTTTTGCCCACGCCGTTGACACCAATCATTAAAATTACAAACGGGCCATTAGCATTTTCGGCAACCAAAGGAACGGCTACCGGATCGAGCATTTTTTGCATTTCTTCACGCATTAAATCATAAAGTGCTTCGGCATTTTTAAGTTGTTTACGTGATGCATGTTCGGTGAGGCTTTTGATCAATTTAGTCGTCGTTTCTACGCCAACATCGGCAATCAATAATTGTTCTTCAAGTTCTTCAAATAACTCATCATCAATTTTTTTACCGCGGAAAAAGCCAATGAAACCTGAACCGATATTTTCACTGGTGCGCATCAAGCCACGCTTTAAACGGGCAAACATACCTTCTTTCTGCGGTTTAGCTTGAGGCTCATCTTGTTCCTCTAACGCAATCGACTCTATTGGAGCCTGTTGTTCAACTAACTGCTCGGCGGCTAGCGCTTCACTAGCTAAGATTTGCGCAGCAATATGCTCGGCCTCAATACGGGCTTGCTCTGCTTGCTCATGCTCAAGGCGTTGTTGCTCCGCCTGTTCGGCTGCCAGCTTTTGGGCTGCCAACACTTCTGCGGCCTGACGTTCTGCTGCAATTCGAGCGGCCTCAAGACGATAAGCCTCAACACGATCAGCCTCAACACGAGCCTGCTCTGCTTGCTCATGCTCAAGCCGTTGTTGCTCCGCCTGTTCTACTGCCAGCTTTTGGGCTGCTAGCACTTCTGCAGCCTGACGTTCTGCTGCAATACGAGCTGCCTCAAGACGATCAGCTTCAACACGAGCCTGCTCTGCTTGCTCATGCTCAAGCCGTTGTTGCTCCGCCTGCTCGGTTGCCAGCTTTTGGGCTGCTAGCACTTCTGCGGCCTGACGTTCTGCAGCAATACGAGCTTGCTCAGCGCGTTCATTGTCTAGACGCTGATGCTCGAGGCGCTCAAGTTCCAGTCGCTCAGTTTCTTCTATACGGGCGGTGTCATCGGCTTGCTTGTGCAGCTCAGCATGTTGGGGTTGTTCAGTAGCCTCTGTAGCAATGTCATGCTGTTTATCAACATCAAGCTGTTGTTGATCTTCACCTTCAGGGACGGGCTTATCTTTACGAAACCAGGAAAAAAAACCTTTCTTTGCCATGTTTGCTACCAGTATTTATATGCTTAAAAATTCAGTTGAAGCCGTTTGTTGCATCTCTAACCAGTAAAATGATGAATACTCACATTTAATCACAAGTTTGATATAAAATAACGACGGTTCAGATTGTGGCATAGTCTACCACTTTCTTTTTTCTTTGTTCAGGCAAAATCACGAGGATGAGATGGCTAAAAAAAATACCAGCAGCGGTCAGGTGCGGATTATTTCAGGTCAATGGCGATCTCGAAAGCTACCCATACATGATCTTGAAGGTTTACGCCCAACAACCGATCGTGTGCGCGAGACCTTATTTAATTGGCTTGCTAACGATATTCGTGGCGCCAGAGTACTTGATTGCTTCGCTGGCAGTGGCGCATTATCCCTCGAAGCTTTATCCCGTTATGCCAGCTTTGCAACCATGATTGAACTGCAAAAAAATGCGGCTAATCAGCTAAAACAAAATCTTGCCACCCTGCAATGCCAAAATGCACAGGTTATTAATGGCGATAGTTTACAAATACTTGCAAAAGGCACTACAACAGGATTTGATATGGTGTTTATCGATCCGCCGTTTCGTAAAGATTTAGTAAACAACACCATTGAGTTATTGATGCAACATCAATGGTTAAACCCCAATGCACAAATTTATCTCGAAACCGAATCAGAATTGACCTCATTCAATGTGCCAGCTACCTGGGTTGCCTTAAAAGAAAAAAAGGCAGGTCAAGTATGTTATCGACTGTACCAATACCAGCCGAACAATACCGAATTATCGGCCGATTAAGTCAATGCCGATATCAATAAACGATATTGTACTTATTGGTAAAGCGGCTACTTTGTCGATGTGGTGTTTGGTGGCTTACGGCTGGTTTATTTTCAGCGCAGACGTTTTGCTCTTTATTAATGTATTAGCCTGCATTACCGCGGTGATGCACCTGCTACTAGTACTCATCACATTCTTAAAAAATCCCCGTAACAACAAGCCTGCGTCACATTATCGGGCGATTTTGCTTTGGGGAGTATTTGCGCTATTTGAGCAGTATCATTCACAGCACTCTAGCCCGCTTATTAACAGCATCAACAAATAATCAAACGCCGAGAAGCTGAACCATTGGTATAAAAAAACCTCGTTATTTAACGAGGTTTTTTAGTTAACAATATCGGCACATTACTTTTTAGGATAAGGATGCGCGACACCTTTGTGACAATCGACACAGGTCTTTCTGTCTTCTGGTGCTTTTTTAAAGTTCATACTGTGCATTCTTACGGCCATTTTCTTCATCGTATCTGGCTGATCTTCATAAATTCGAGTGTGGCAATGGCGACAGTTAGCTGAATCATTACCGCGAAAGTATTCTAATGCTAAATCAGCTTGTTCTTTACGGTTTTCATCTAACCATTCTTGCGTCATAAAGCCATCAATGGTCATTAAACCAATTAAATCTTTAGAAACAATAATTTTTTTAACTAAATAATCAAATGGGCCATGTGGTAAATGACAATCTTGACATTGCACTGTGACACCGGCTCTACCACCACCATGAGCTGACGCCATAACCTCATCTCTTAACGAATGGTCACGGTGACATGTCATACAAAAAGCATCGGTACTTGTTGCATGCAAAGTTTGTTGTGTTGTGAAATAACCTACGACACCCACTATTACACCAACCACTATAAGGGCAATAATCGAGTACTTCGCGCTTGGTTTAAATAGTGCACGCCAGTTCATTGTTCAATCTCCGTAATAGCAAAAAAGGAATTTCTAATATTTATAAGTCTAGTTTAGGATTATTCGAAATTATAAAATTGATTTTAGTCGCTATTTTGAGAATTATTTATCTAAAAAATGTCTAAAGTGCGAGCTAGGTCTCGACTTTTGCACATACATGACCGAAATAAATATCGATGACTAAATTTAGTTAACCAAGCGGTCAATAAAGATAATGCTCAGCGACAAAATGAGTTAAATGCCACCTAATTTGACTACGGCTATAAGCCTTCGCCCTTGGCTAGCGGCTGATAACACTTAAGGCAAAATATTAACCACAGCAAATTTAAGTCAATGCATTTTCTTTGATAAAGGTACGGCTATTGTCGTCCGTTGACAGCACTTGTTTAGCTTCACGATTAACATAAATTGCTGCAAACTGTGAGTCACTTAACCGCTAATGCTAACTCGATGGTCATTTAAAGCCTGATTGACTCGCATAAAACGCTTTTTAACCAAACCAACAACAAAAATAATAAGGTTAATTTGAATGCATAAAACTGCAAGAACACTCCATAAATGGCTAATGCTTTTTCTCGGGCTACAGTTCGTTATTTGGTCAGTGACAGGAACATATATGGTGTTTATGCATATTGACTATATTCATGGTGATTCGCTGATCAGTAACCCCCAGACAAAAATCAACCCCGATAAACTAGAGTATTCATTGGCAAAACTGTTACAAACTTACCCTAAAGCTGAGCAAATAAGCGTCGGTAAACTGATGCAACAAGACGTATATCGCTTTTCCATTCCAACCAAAACAGCAACTCAGCAGCTAATGCTAAATGCCCAAACAGGGGAACGTTTATCGCCACTTAATCAAACAACAGCCATTGCATTAGCCCAATATTATTACCTTGGTAATGAGCCTATTACCGACGTGAGTTTACTGACCGATAATCCGCCTTTTGAACTTAGTGCTCGCCACTTACCTGCGTGGCGAATTAATTTCGACCACTTTTCCGCACCATCAATTTATATCTCTGCTGACAGCGGATTAGTAGTAGCAAAGCGCCATGCATTTTGGCGTTTATTCGACTGGATGTTTCGCTTTCATGTGATGGATTATGGCGATGCTGAAGAAATCGATAATCAATTATTATTCTGGATAGCTCTGTTCTCAACTTTAGCTGCCGTTAGCGGGTTAACCTTGACGTATTTCAGGGTATTACGTCGTACTACAAACAAACGCAAGCCTATGTTGAGTAAGCGTAAACACAGTGGGGTTACCTAATGCTTTGGGTCAGAAAACTGCATAAATGGGCATCTGTCATTGTAGGGATCCAGTTACTGCTATGGTTAATCAGCGGCCTGTATTTTAATCTCATGGATCACAATAAAGCCCAAGGACGGACTCATCTTAACGATACTCACGCTGACGTGGTCATAGAAACTCATCGTTTGCTTGAACCTAGCACTATTTTGGCCACGTTTAAGCCTAGCGTGTCACTGAACCTCATGACTTTATTAGGTAAGCCTTACTACTTATTAACCCATGAAAAAGGCTTATACAATAATCTCAACCATGACTACACCTTAGTTGATGCGTATAACGGTAACCCAGTCGTAATTGATACCACAATGGCACAACAGCTGGCCAAAGCGTCCTACTCCGGAGAGGCCGAAATCAGTTCAACTCGCTTACTCACCCCACCATTAGACGACTTTCCAAAACAGCACAATGACACTTGGCAGATAAACTTTGCCGATAACATTACCACCAGCGTGTATATTGAAGCGCAGTCGGGTCGACTCGTCGGCCACAGTGATGAACATACACGTTTAGCCGATGTATTTTTTATGCTGCACTTTATGGATTACACCAATCAAGGCAGTTTTAATAACATCCCTATTATGATGTTTGCATTTATCACTTTATGGTTAACCTTCAGTGGATTAATTTGGGTGATTGATATGCTCAAGCGCAACAGGTATCGGCTCAAACTAAAAGGTAAATAATGCCGTTTTAAACCTAAGTGGACCCTAAATTAATGAAATGGAATGTGTATCACACGATAATGGTCATAAAAGCGTTATCATCATTTTCAGATTAATGAATATAATGTGTTATTACTTGAAAGATGTTTACTGAAGTAAAGGTCTGTTAAGCTAACCCCATAAAACGACTTGGTTAAGGCTAAATGAGAGCAAAGCAGTCAAACTATTGGATCATCATAATCACTTTGTTCGCACTTGTCGGACAGGGGTTGCTGACTAATGACAGTTTGATGGTGCCAATGGCCCATGCAGAAATGGCTCAAAAAATGTCCGCTAACACTGACACCAACACCACAACAACGATGATTCACGGAGCAATGAAGAATTGCCATGATATGCCAAGTGCTGTCAATAATGTGGATGAATCCATTGCTGCATCGTTACCGCAAACCAGCTGTTGTAATGGTTCAGGTGTTTGTAGTCCGGATTGTAACCACTGTTTGACTATTTCGTTTACCGCTAACCTAATTGATATGCCATTGGCGATGCTTAATATTCCGGTCTATCCTGCACCGCTTGCGATGGTTGTTAACCGTGTATCAATCGCTTTCCCTCCTGCGTTCCGCCCTCCTATCGCTTAATTCAATTGATCATTCTTGTGCGTTGAGCACAGTCAATACTATTGTTTTTTAGCGTTTATCATCATGACGATCGTCAGTATTATCATGATGAATATCGAGGTTATTATGAAAAATTTACCATTTTTTAGCGTGCTATTAAGCGCATTCGTTGGTGTCATCATCCCAGCAGTTCTCACATCACCTGTTGCTTATGGCGCAGAGCACGATCATACCCAGCATCAGTCGCAAGCCAGTCAAACCTATACTTGCCCGATGCACCCTGAAGTGATCAGCGATAAAGAGGGACGCTGTCCCATCTGCAATATGTTCCTCGTCGTCAAAGAGGAGCAAGCTGAGTCCAGCGCTGGCGACACTCATCATCCAATGGCAAACATGCAGCATCCAATGACAAACATGCAAAACGCTATCCCAGTAGAACAAAGCATAGCAAACAAGTTTAATTGATTATCCTTGTGCATTGCGTACGTTCAATATAATTGTTTTTAGTGTTTCTCATCATGACGATCGTCAGTATCGTCATGATGAATATCGAGGTTGTTATGAAGAAATTACCACTTTCTAGTGTGCTACTAGGCGCGTTTGTTGGGGTAATAATCCCTATTACTATGACATCACCTGTCGTTTATGGCGCAGAGCACGATCATGCCCAGCATCAGGTACAAGCTGGTAAAACCTATACTTGCCCGATGCACCCTGAAGTGATCAGTGATAAAGAGGGAACCTGTCCAATTTGTAATATGTTTCTCGTCGTCAAAGAGGAGGAAGAAGAATCCACAGTTGACGACACTCAGGCGCCAATGGCAAACATGCAAAGTGCTGCTTCTGTAGAAAAAAGCCAAGCAGATAAGGTGTTTAGTCAACCTGAACCCGCATTAGTCGCTAAATTAATGCCGACAGCCAATCAAAGCGATAGCACCAATGTAAAATATGTCTGTCCTATGCATCCACATGTGATATCCGATGCACCTGGAACTTGCCCTATCTGTGGTATGAACCTTGAAAAAGTGACCGTGACAGACCCAAGCCAAGAAATTGTGGTCGGTGTATCTGGCGGCATGCAGCAGGCATTAGGCATGCGAAGTCATGTCGTCGAAAGAACGAGCTTATCTCGCCAAGTGAACACCATAGGCACAGTAGAATATAACCAGAATGCAATTGGCCATGTGCATACACGCGCAACCGGGTGGATAGAAACGCTAACGGTAAATAACGTGGGACAACAAATAAAAAAGGGCCAACTTTTATATGAGCTGTACTCGCCAGAACTGGTCAATGCCCAAGACGACTATTCCCAAGCACAAGACTACCTTAAACAAGATACAAAACGGGGCAGTAGTTTATTACGCAAAGCACGCAAACGCTTAGAACTACTCGGTGTTGATAGCTCTGTAATTAAGCACTTAGAAAAAACCGGTGAAACCATTTTTAAAGTACCTTTTTATGCTCCGCAAGATGGCTTTATCAGTAAGTTAACCGTTCGCGATGGTATGTACATTCAGCCAGGTGATACCTTGTTTGAAATCGTTAATTTAGACAGCGTATGGGTGATTGCAGATGTGTTTGAAAACGAACAAAATTGGTTACAACAAGGTCGTAAAGTCACTGTGAGTGCCGCGGCGCAAGGACTGTTTGATATCGACTCAACCATTGACTACATCTACCCCGAATTAGACCCAGTCACCCGCGCAATGCGAGTGCGGATCAAACTGAATAATCATCACGACAAGCTTAGACCCGGTAGCTTAGTGGATGTGACCTTATATGGTTTGCCTAAAAATAACGTGCTCACTGTACCAACTGAAGCGCTGATTCTTACCGGACGTGAGAACCGTATTGTGGTGCAGCGCAGTGATACCAGCTTTGCTTCGGTGCCAGTCAAAATTGGTATGATGGCAGACGGTAGAGCCGAAATTTTAGAGGGACTGAATGAACATGACAAAGTGGTTATTTCAGGGCAGTTCTTATTGGACTCAGAAGCCAGTATTCAAGGCAGTTTACAGCGTTTAAGTAATGCGCCAATAAACGCCACTGCGACAGATGCTCACCAGCACTAAAGGAGCACAACAATGTTAGCAAAAATTATCAGTGCTTCAATAAAACAACGCGTTATGGTGTTGGTACTCACGGCCGTTATCGCCTTAGTGGGTTATCAAGCGATGCGCATGACACCACTCGATGCGCTTCCCGACTTATCCGATGTGCAAGTGATTGTTAAAACGTCATACCCAGGCCAAGCACCGCAATTGGTTGAAGATCAAATTACCTATCCATTGTCATCGGCCATGCTTGCCGTGCCCGGTGCTAAAACGGTGCGTGGGTTTTCAATGTTTGGCGATTCATTTGTGTACGTCATTTTTGAAGACGGCACCGACATTTATTGGGCACGTTCACGGGTATTAGAATACTTGTCTCAAACCCAAGATCAACTGCCTGCCGGCGTTACGCCAAGCATTGGGCCAGATGCTTCTGGTGTAGGTTGGATTTTTCAATACGCCTTAGTCGATCGCAACGGACAATATGATTTAGCTCAATTACGTTCATTACAAGATTGGTTTTTAAAGCTTGAATTACAAAGTGTTGCAGGAGTATCTGAAGTTGCTACCGTCGGTGGTATGGAACAAACTTATCAAGTGGTCGTCGACCCGCATAAGCTAGCTTTGTATCAAATCGACTTAATGACCATTAAAAATGCCTTAGATAATTCCAATAGTTCGACTGGCGGCTCGGTGATTGAAATGGCCGAAGCAGAATATATGATCACCTCAAGTGGTTATCGCCAGACCATTGCTGACTTTGCTGAAATTCCCTTAGGTATTTTGTCCGAAACCGGCACGCCGGTATTAATGAAAGATGTCGCGCAATTAAGAACCGGCCCGGCAGCGCGCCGTGGCATTGCCGAGCTTGATGGTAAAGGCGAAGTCGTCGGCGGCATTGTCGTAATGCGCTACGGTGAAAATGCCCTTGAAACCATTAATAATGTGAAGAAAAAACTCGAGCAAATCAGTAATGGACTACCTGATGGTGTCGAGTTAGTCACCACTTATGACCGCTCAGACTTAATCCTGCGCTCAGTCGATAACCTTACCCATAAAGTGCTTGAAGAAATGCTCGTAGTTGGGCTTATTTGCCTACTGTTTTTACTGCATGCCCGCTCAACCTTAGTGGCGATTATCACCTTACCTATTTCAATTTTAGTCAGCTTTATCGCCATGAATATTATTGGAGTCAATGCCAACATTATGAGCTTAGGCGGCATTGCCATTGCCATTGGTGCTGTGGTTGATGCCTCTATTGTGATGGTCGAAAATACTCATAAACATTTAGAACATTATCGTCAAAAACACGGTAAGGCTCCTGAGGGAGAAGATCACTGGCAACTGGTAAAAGAAGCCTCAATTGAGGTCGGCCCAGCACTGTTCTTCAGCTTATTGATCATTACATTAAGCTTTACTCCAGTCTTTGCCCTTGAAGCGCAAGAAGGACGTTTATTCCATCCACTGGCCTTTACTAAAACCTTTGCTATGGCCGCATCTGCAATCTTAGCAATCACCTTAATTCCGGTATTAATGGGCTATTTTGTCCGAGGAAAAATCCCTGATGAGCGTAAAAACCCTATTAGTCGGGTATTGATTGCTATCTATCAGCCATTACTTAAATGGGTACTGAACTTCCCTAAAATCACCATTGGATTGGCGATTATTGTACTATTCAGTGCTTACTACCCATTAAGCCAGATGGGATCAGAATTTATGCCCACCTTGGAAGAAGGTGATCTGCTCTATATGCCAACCACATTGCCCAGTGTCAGCGCGGGTAAAGCGGCAGAAATATTGCAGCAAACCGACCGACTAATAAAAACCGTTCCCGAAGTTAAACGGGTATTTGGCAAAGTGGGCCGCGCTATTACCGCAACGGATCCTGCACCGCTCACCATGCTCGAAACCACTATTATGCTCAAACCCACAGCAGAATGGCGTGATGGCGTAACCTTAGAAAGCATTATTGCAGAACTGCAAAAAACTGTACGTATTCCAGGGATGACCAATGCTTGGGTGCAACCGATTAAAACTCGTATCGATATGTTATCTACTGGGGTGAGAACACCTGTTGGCATAAAGATATCGGGGTCGAATGTCGAAGAACTGCAACGTATTGGCGCTGAAATAGAAGCGGTAGTAAACCAATTACCTGGGACAGTGTCAGCATTTTCACAGCGCAGTAGCGGTGGGCGATATATTGATATTACCCCAGATCTTAAAAATGCTGCACGCTATGGCATGACCTTAAAAGATATCCAAGATGTAGTGCAAATGGCTATTGGTGGCATGACCATTGGTGAGTCAATTCAAGGCCAAGAACGCTATCCCATCAACATACGTTATCCGCGAGAGTTACGAGATAATATCGAGAAACTCAAAAACTTACCTGTGCTGACTAAAACGGGGAAATACTTACCCTTAAGCTATTTAGCTGATCTCAAAATCAGTGATGGTGCCCCCATGTTAGCCAGTGAAAATGGCCGCCTGATCTCATGGGTGTTTGTCGATCTCAAAGACATTTCGATTGGTGAATATATCGTTGCGGCTGAAAAGGCACTTAAGCAACAAATTACTCTGCCTCCGCGCTACAACTATAGCTTTGCGGGACAATACGAGTACATGCAGCGGGTTGATGCTAAGATGAAAATGGTGATCCCATTAATGATTGCGGTGATTTTTATGCTGCTAATGATGACATTTAATTCGGTCATACAAGCATCGGTGATCATGCTAAGTTTGCCTTTTTCATTGGTAGGTAGCGCATGGCTACTTTATGGGCTGGATTTTAACTTTTCCGTTGCAGTATCGGTCGGTATGATTGCCCTCGCTGGGGTTGCAGCCGAGTTTGGCGTAGTAATGCAGGTATACCTTAATAATAGTATTAAGGCCTATAAACAAGCCGGCAACTACCACAGTAGAGCGGATTTAACTGCCGCCTTAGTTGAGGGTGCCGTAATGCGAATTCGCCCTAAAGCCATGACAGTCGCCACCATATTTTTTGGTTTACTGCCAATTATGTGGGGTAGCGGTACTGGCAATGAAGTTATGCAAAAAATTGCCGCACCTATGGTCGGCGGTATGGTGACTGCGCCGCTATTATCGCTATTTGTTATCCCCGCAATTTACTTACTGATATATGGTCGCAAGTTGCCTAAGCAATAGCGGAAACGTTAACGCCAAGTAGATATAGACTACAAATATTTACAGCAGAAATATTTACAGCAAAAACAATCCCCAAGTCATCTTATGGCTTGGGGATTGTTGTATAAGCCTTGCTTTGGTGAACTTAAATTCGACTTAATCGATTATTAACTCAGACAAAGACGATGTAAATTAGGCAGGTTTAGGCCTGAACGGAACCGGTTTAGGGCCTTTTTACCTTAAGTAAAAAGATGTCTATGGATTTAGTTGAGCAGCACAAAGTCCTCAAGTTCAGAGTTTACTTATCCATTTCTACGCCAAGAAAACTAACTTATTTGTGGCCCATTATTGGCTGGTAGTTAAACTTTCGTCCGAATAATGCCCAACCTATTTAATATCTACTAGTTTGTTTTAAATCGTTAATTCAATGTTATTAATTACCTGCCGCAGGCTTTAGTGCAGATAATCCAGTGAGACGCCGCAAGCACATCCTTGTGGGCTTAACCAAAACATCCGTGCTTTGGATACTCCCTAGCTTATCTACACCTGAATTTTATCTCTTCGATTCAACTTAATTGATCGCTATGGAAAAGTGCTATACAAGAACATGAGTTAACTTATTTCTGGACAAAAGTGGATTTAAGATAGACCTACGATCACTAACGCTTAAGATCGCAAGGTTCCACACTGCACGGGCCAAATACTTTGTCATTCCGGCAATGTTTTTGAGCCGGAATCCAGCTTTGTTTTTTATATCTTGTACTTATGGCCTTCGGCCTACGGCCGCTAACGTCGTGGCGCTTCGACCACACCAGACCAAGAGGAAACCAACGGCTGTTCCCTCTTTACTCTTTATAAAAGAATTAGCCCAGCTGCCCGCAACATTTTCGCTTTTTACAAAAAAACAGCTGCGAAAAGTCGCCATGGGGTCAGATTTAACTTTGACCTACATTTGCAGACTGCTTCGGCCCATCATGCAATAAAGAGTGAAAATACTAACGCTTCCGATGGTACATCTGATGTGAATGGATTCACGAATGTCGTGATGGCAGGATGCCAAGGAACGACCTGTACCACGAAAGCTAGCGGGCTAGCTCACGCACTCTTTTATAAAAAAGGCTTCAACGGCCTCAAGTTCAAAGCTGAATTTAGGCTTTTTCAATCAAGGAATCTAAATCATTTATGGACAAAAATGAGCTAGAACCAAACTCTAAAAATGACGACTAGTGTTAGGAAAAGTATGGCAATCGAATATTCGATAACGCCGTTTTAAGCGGCAAATTGCAGTTGGCTAAAATAAGTGAGGCACGAACAAAAAGCCAACTGTAATTTGTCCGACTTGAAAACCCTTGTTAGGGAGAGTGTTTCCAAACCATCACATTTGCTAATTCTGCCAATGGATTTGAGAGAGTTATAATCTTTTTCAAATCATACCTTTTGGCTGAAAAAGTAACTTTGCCTTTAGTAATTTGACTTGTCCAAATGACTTTTACATTTCTACCTGGAAAGCGGGTAGTTATAGGGACTATAAATTGAGAGCAATGAATCTGTCTATTAGAAGTTACTTGTTCAGACAAATCTATAAAAGTAGCTTCAATCTGTCTGTCTTCATCAGTAAATTTAACCATCTTAAAGCCTTGTGTCGCAAATGAAGAAGCCAATTCAGTAATAGCCCCATAATTCTTTAATGACTCAACTTTTGGAAGGGCGGGAATAATAGATTCGTTATAATTTAAAATTGTTAATTCTCGGCTAGATTTTAGCGCGCCTAATCGACGTATTAACTCTTTCGATAAATTGAATAATTCATGCTTTTCCAATTCAATATTTTTTAAATTATTACCCTTTCCAAATTCAGCTAATACTAGATCATTTGAAACGCTATAAGAGTGATGCTGTGCAATATTTCTCCATTGATTGATTCTAATTCCCCACGGATATGGCTTCGTAAAGCTATCAGATGAATTTAACTCTTCAATATTATTTATGATACGTCCGAAATCCGACTTTATCACCGATGCAATATCAAAATCTCTATCATGGCAAATTAAAAGTAAACAATAATACTCTCTTAGGAATGGCTGTATAACTGATTCTATTAATGCGCCTATTATTCTAAATAATTCAAACGCATATTCATCAAGTTCGTAATCTTCTCGAATATTTTCAAAAATAATTTGCAGTGAATACTTTGCTTGGGCCTCCCTGATTGATGGCTCGAAATTAGCCATAACATCAATTGCTTTTTGTTTGTCTTTATCTAAAGAGGAGTTCCTAACTTCAAACGCGTCAACTAAAAGCGTTTTCCATCGAGGCTTTGACATCAGCTGACCTATGCATGTAGCCTCATTCGCCAAAAGGGAAACCGCATTCTTTTCAAGAAAGTCTATGTCTTGAACGAAAGGGGTTAATAAATGAATCACCGAGCTCTTAATATCTTCTGAACTATGACCGTCTTGAACCATTCGTGTAAACGGTTCAAAACTATTAACAGAATCTAGATACTCCTGACGCAACTTTACTCTCCCTAACGCCTCAATAAGAGGCAAAAAATAGTTGGTTAAAATAAGCGACGCAGGAGCAAAAACCAACTGTTTTTTGTCCTTTGGAATGACTTGTTTTTTGTCCTTTGGAATGACTTGATACTCATTGAGCCTCCTCCCTAGCAAGCCGCATCAGCGGTATGCTTAAGGTGACTAAACCAACAGGAGAAAGCTC